>NZ_JAMYQL010000002.1:0-390023 GCF_040320865.1 Mesorhizobium sp. M0598
ACGTAGTTCAGTCCCCAGGAAAAGGTCAGCCCGACCATGATGGCGGCGGCCGCCAGATCGACGGCGTCACGGCGGTCGAGCGTATCTGTGGCGACGCCCACCGCCGCTAGTCCTCCGCGCTCGCGTCGTCGAAACCGAGCAGGTTCCAGCTCTGGCGCATATGCGGCGGCATCGGTGCGGTGACGTCGACAAAGCCCTTGTCGGGATGCGGGATGACAATGCGGCGCGCGTGCAGATGCAGCCGGTTCTGCATGCCGCCTGGAAAATCCCAATTGGTGTCGGCCTCGAAATATTTGGGGTCGCCGATGATCGGGCAACCGATATGGGCGGCATGGACGCGAAGCTGGTGGGTGCGCCCGGTATAGGGTTCCATCTCCAGCCAGGACAGGGTCTGCGCCGCCTGCTCGACGATGCGATAATAGGACACGGCGTGATCGGCGCCCTTTTCGCCATGCTTGGCGATGCGCACACGATCGCCGTCGGGCGTCGGTTCCTTGATCAGCCAGGTCGAGATCTTGTCCTCGCGCTTCGGCGGCACGCCCTTGACCAGCGCCCAGTAGGTTTTCTTCGTCTCACGCGCCCGGAACGCTTCGGCGAGCTTCATGGCGGCGAGCCTTGTACGAGCGACAACCAGCACACCCGACGTGTCGCGGTCGAGCCGGTGCACCAGACGCGGCTTCTCGCCCTTCTGGTTGCGCCAGGCTTCCAGCATGTCGTCGACATTGCGGGTGACGCCAGAGCCGCCTTGCACCGCCAGGCCGGCCGGCTTGTTGAAGACGAAGACCTTCGGGTCCTCATGGATCAGCATCTTGGCCAGGACATCGGCGTCGCCCTGGTTGCGGATCGAATGACCGGTGAGCGGGCTTTCACCTTTCTTGTCGACTTCGAGCGGCGGCACTCGCACCGTCTGGCCGGCTTCGACGCGGGTATCGGCCTTCACCCTGCCGCCGTCGACGCGGATCTGGCCGGAACGCAGCAGCTTCTGCAGATGACCGAAACCGAGACCGGGGAAATGGCTCTTGAACCAGCGGTCGAGCCGCATGCCCGCCTCGCCGGCGTCCACTGTGATCTGTTCAACGCCTGCCATGATTCCAATCGCCGTTTTGCAGGCATGCAACGGCATTCGCCGGTACCCGCAATCTCACTCGGTTATTCGTTGTCGGTTCCATATTGCAGAACCTGAACTTTCTCCAGCGTAATCAAACCACTTGTCATGATTGTTTCAAGCACGGGCAGGAAAGCGGCCAATTTTTCCTCGTCATCGACGATCTCGATGACGAGTGGCAGATCCTCCGATAGGCGGAGGATCTTCGTGGTGTGAAGCCGGCTGGAATGGCCGAACCCCATCGCGCCGCGCAGGACGGTCGCGCCGGCTATCTGCATTTCGCGGGCCCTCAGCACGATAACCTCATACAGCGGACGGCCATCTGCCTTGTCGTTTTCGCCGATAAATATGCGCAGCAATTGTGCCTGGGTTGGTATCTTCATTGCCTGGACCCTCTCAGCCGGTTGAGCCGAACTGCAAAGATGTGGCCAAGCCAGACGGCGGCAAGCCAGGCCACCACGGAGATCGCGATATTGAGTCCCGCCGCCACAAGCCTCCCGCCTTGCGCGAGGGTGAGTGTTTCAAGGCTGAAAGCGGAGAAGGTCGTCAGGCCGCCGCAGAAGCCGGCCATGAAGAATTGACGTTGCAGCGGACCGGCGAAGACGCGACCATCCGGTCCCGTCAATGTCGCGTAGAAGCCGATGAGGAACGAGCCAACAATGTTGACGAGGAGCGTGCCGAAGGGAAATCCAGCGCCCCACAGGGCAGTGCTCGTCGATGAGGCAAGCGCCCGCAACACACCGCCGATCATGCTGCCTGCGGCTACGGTCGCATAGAGCCGAACCGTTTCGTTGGTTCTGCGACGGCCAATGAGGCGCGCCGCATGCCCTGCCGCAGTGTCCGTCCCGTCGTGGCGGAGCTTCCGCAGGCCGCTCACGGCGCCCCGCCGCCAATCAGAAGACTTCCCGCAGCAAAGCCCAGCGTCACGCCGCCGAGGCTCAGAAAAACCGAAAGCAGCACATTTCCGCCGGCGCGCCGCCATTCGCCCTCGCGCGCCAGCGCCAGCGTCTGCAGGCTGAAGGAAGAAACCGTGGTGTAGCAGCCGAGGCCGCCGGTAACGGTAAAGGCCCAGATGGCGGGCATGCCGTCGCGCGCCACCGCATGCGCAACGACACCGATTGCAAACGCTCCCGAGACGTTGACGGCCATAGTGCCCCAGGGAAAGGTCTCGCCGACCCGGCGGGCGACGAAGCCGGACAGGAAGAAGCGGGCCATTGCACCGATCGCGCCACCAAGGCAGACAAGCAACAGATGATACATCGTGCTTCCTCGCGCCGGTCACACCACGGTGTCAGGCGGCTCCGGCCTTCTTCGGCTTGCTGGAGCCGATCATCTTCCAGTTCTTGTAGAACATGGCATTGATGCGCTCGACGCTGACCGAAACGATGGCGAGAAGAGCGGCGATCAGGCCCGGGAATGGCGATGGCCGGATGATGTCCATGAACACGCAGTAGCGGCGCCCATCATATTCGTTGACCGAGCGGTGCAGCAGCGTGTCGTCGAAAATATAGAGCGGATTGTCGTGCCAGTAGTTCCTGGCGTTGTTGCACTCGACGAAAACCTCGGCCTTCACCGGGAGAAGATTGTAGAGAATGCGCAGACTGAGCCGCAGCGGTCCGAAATGCCAGGAGGTCGATTCCCTGCCCCTGAACACCGACACGGCGATGGTCTTGATGTATTTGAAATCCTTGTTGAATTCGGCAACGTTGTCGATTTTGTGCTTGCCATACCACTGGTAGACATACATGCCGCGCCGGCCGCTGCCGAAATTGGCGTCGATATCGGCGATGATCTCGTCCTTGCGCGCTTTGAAGACGTCGAGAACCTCGTTGACCTCACGCTGATAGTCCGGAGGAAACTGGTCCAGTTTCCAGACACCGCGGTTTCTGTAGCACAGCAGATCGACCAGCAGATTGAAGGGCGAAAGCAGCCAGGTGAAGATGCCGTTGCCGAGGAAATAACCACTGAACAGGGCCCAGTTCTTGTTGTCGTTGCGCAACACGTCGATCAGGCCGAGGACAATGAAAATTGTCGTCAGGATGGGAATGAAATAGAAGCCGAGCGCCAGCAGCGGGATCGCTATGGCGAACTTCCGGAGGGTCTTGCGAGTTTTTTTTGTCATTTTTCCACGCGCCAGGCGCGATTCCGTTCTGAATATCGTCGGTACGTTTCTGGCCTGTCCGCCGGCCGAAGGCGCATCTTGATAGGGTTTTTTATCCCGCCAGACAACGGCGATCACACCAGTGTGCGACTGGCAGCTACTTTTCCCGCTCGCTGCGCAGCTTCGCCCAATAATCCAGCCGCTTCCTGATATCGCGCTCGAAGCCGCGCTCGGGCGGGTCATAGAATGTCTGCCTTCCCATCTTCTCCGGAAAATAGTCCTGGCCGGAAAAAGCGTCGGGCTCGTCGTGGTCGTAGCGATAGCCGGCGCCGTAATCTTCCTGTTTCATCAGCTTGGTCGGAGCATTGAGAATGTGCTTGGGCGGCAGCAGCGAACCGAATTCCTTCGCCGCCTGTGTGGCGGCCTTGAACGCGGTATAGACTGCATTGGATTTCGGCGCGGTGGCGAGATAGACGGTCGCCTCGGCGAAGGCCAGTTCGCCCTCGGGCGAGCCCAGATAGTCATAGGCGTCCTTGGCGGCGTTAGCGACGACGAGCGCCTGCGGGTCGGCCAGCCCGATATCCTCCATCGCCATGCGCACCAACCGGCGCCCGAGATAAAGCGGATCTTCGCCGGCGTCGAACATGCGGGCCAGATAGTAGAGTGCCGCGTCGGGGTCGGAACCGCGCACCGATTTGTGCAAGGCGGAGATCAAATTGTAGTGGCCATCCTGTCCCTTGTCGTAGATCGGCGCGCGGCGCTGGACGATGCGCTGCAGGGCTTCGGCGTCGAACACCTCCTTTGATTTCGCTGCGCGCCAGACCTCTTCGGCGAGCGTCAATGCCGCGCGGCCGTCGCCGTCGCTCATGCGGATGAGCATCGCCCGCGCGTCTTCATCGAGCGGCAGCGCCCTGCCCTCTGCCTCCTCGGCCCGCGCCAGCAGCTTGGCGATACTGTCCTCGCCAAGTGAGTGAAAGACCAGCACACGCGCGCGCGACAACAGCGCGGCGTTAAGCTCGAAGGACGGTTTCTCCGTGGTGGCGCCGACCAGCACGACGGTGCCGTCTTCCATCACGGGCAGAAAACTGTCCTGCTGGGCGCGGTTGAAGCGATGGATCTCGTCGACGAACAGCAGTGTCTGGCGGCCGTTCGAGCGGCGCAGCTTCGCTGCCTCGAACACTTTCTTCAGGTCGGCAACGCCGGAAAACACGGCCGAGATCTGTTCGAAGGCGAGGCTTGTCTCGCCGGCAAGCAGCCGTGCGACCGTGGTCTTGCCGGTGCCGGGCGGGCCCCAGAAGATCATCGAGCCGAGCGAGCCGGAGCCGATCAGCCGCGTCAGCGCGCCGTCGGATCCGGTCAGATGCTCCTGGCCGACGACCTCGCCGAGGTTCTTCGGCCGCAGACGGTCCGCCAGCGGCCTGCCGGGCGGCGTCTTTTCCGGTTCATCGACACTGAACAGATCGGCCATGCAACTTCTTCTGCCTGGAGCCCGATCATGCTGACGTTCGGGCTCAGTAACGCAACACCTGGCGCAGTATCTGCCCGCCGCGCTCGACGGTAAAGCGCCACCAGCGCGTATCCTGCTGGGCTACCTGTTCCAGGGTCGCCGCCTTGTCGATCGTCAGGCCATTGACCTCACGCACGATGTCGCCTGGCTGGAAGCCAAAATCGGCAGCAGGCGAATCGCGGTTGATGTCGACCACGGTGACGCCTTTGACATCGGTGCGCAGACCGAGCCGTTGGGCAAGCCGTGGCGACAGTTCAGCAACCTTGGCACCGGAAAACGGGCTGCGGCCGCGCAATGTGAGTTCCGCAGCTTTGGCGCCCTCAGGCGGCCGTTCCAGCGCGATGTCCATCGTCGCCTGCTGACCCTTGCTCAGAACGCCGAAGCTGGCATTCGTACCAATCGACAGCGTCGCCATCCGGTAGTCCAGCGCCCCGACGCTCTCGACCGGCTTGCCATTGAGCGACAGCACTACGTCGCCCGGCTTGAGCCCTGCCTTGGCGGCGGGTCCTGCCTCTTCGACCGAAGAAACCAGCGCGCCGGTCGGTTTGTCGATGCCAAGCGATTCGGCAATCTGCGGCGTCACCGCCTCGAACTCGGCACCGGCATACGGCCGCTCGAAGAAGTCGAGCCCGGCCTTGGCCGCGTCGGCGAAGGCGCGAACCATGTTCGAAGGGATGGCAAAGCCGATGCCGATCGAGCCGCCGCTACGGCTATAGATCGCCGTGTTGATGCCGATCAGCTGCCCTCCCATGTTGACCAGCGCGCCACCGGAATTGCCGGGGTTGATGGCGGCGTCGGTCTGGATGAAGAAGCTGGAATCGGAGACGCCGATATGGCTGCGCGCCACCGCCGAAATGATGCCGCTGGTGGTGGTCTGGCCGACACCGAACGGATTGCCGATCGCCAGCACCAGATCGCCGACCTCGAGCGCGTCGGAATCGCCGATAGCGATCACCGGGAACGGCTTGTCAGAAGAAATCTTGAGCACGGCGAGATCGAGCGTCTCGTCCTTAAGCAGTACCTTGCTGTCGAATTCGCGCCCATCGGCGGTCGCGACCTTGACCTGGTCAGCGTCCTTGACGACGTGGAAATTGGTGACCACGATGCCGGTCGGATCGACCAGCACCCCCGAACCGAGCGAGGACTGCGCGCGCGGCTGCGAGCGGCCGAAGAACTCCTCGAAGAACGGATCGCCGTCGAAGGGCGACGTCACCTTGGCGGTCTGCGAGGCGTAGACATTGACCACGGCCGGCGCCGTCTGCTTGACCAGCGGCGCGAAGGACAGCTGCACCTCCTCGCGGCCGAACGGCACGCGCTTGTCGGGGCCGGAGGTGGCGTTTTCGCCTTCGACGCCATGCAATAGATCCGTCAGCACGTCGGACAAACCGGGATCTGGCTTGGTCTCCTCCGCTAGCGCGTGCCTCGCCGCCGGCACGACGGCCAACGCCATCAAGGCGCAGATCAGAACTATGGACAGCCGTTTAACGCGCATTCCGAATCCTCCAAGTCGGGCGCCATTGTCCTGACGATTGTGCAAAATGAAAGGCTAAGCCGCTGAAATCGGATTATTTTGGGTGGCAAACCAGCTATAGGTGAGCTTGAAACTGGAAAACCTTGTCGGCCCTTATGAGAAAACAACTCGTTTCATTCCGTGACTTTTTGAAGACCGGCACTTTGGGGCCTGTTATCCCCGGCATGAAAATGATCGAAATTGCCGAAGCGTTCGGCGCGCCGGATGATTGGATCACCAAGTATGCCGAGACGATTCCCGTCTATTGGATATATGGTCAGCTCGAAGCTTCCTTTGATAACGAGCCGCCTCACGATCTGAATTGGTTTCAGATCGAACATGTGCATGCCATCCGCGGCAAGACCGAGCGCATAACCGACCAATTTGCTCTTTCAATGGATGGGTTCGACAGCAGAACAAAGCCATCGGAATTCCTGAACGCGGGCCTGTGGACACCAGAAGAAGCTATGGTCTTCTACATCGCATCGAGGAACGACATCGACCTGAACATCTGCGCGGGTCCGATCCAGATTTATTTCCGCGTTGATACCGACTTCATCGAAGATCGGGACGCCGAAAAATATCTGAACGGCGTGACTGTGTCCCAATTGATAAGCGATATCGATCACCGAACGGAGATCGACAGTGTTTATTCCTATTCGCATCCAGCAATCGAGCAAATAACAAACGCGATTGATTGGAAGTCAATAAGCGGAAGAAACTACCTCAACTTTGCTCGGCAAGAGGTAGCCGCCCCAATGGAAAAGGGGCCGCAGGCCCCTTAAACTCACTCAGAAAAACCAAGCCTTATGCGGCTGCGGCTTCCTCTTCGGTGCCTTCGGCCTCGATGCGGGCACGGTCGCCGGCGCCCTTGGCCGAGGTGTCGCGGTCGACGAATTCGATGACGGCCATTGCGGCATTGTCACCGTGGCGGAAGCCCGCCTTCATGATGCGCAGATAGCCGCCATTGCGGGTGGCGTAGCGCGGCGCGATGGTATCGAACAGGCGCTTGACGACGCCTTCATTGCCGATCTGGGCAATCACCTGGCGGCGAGCGTGCAGGTCGCCGCGCTTGCCGAGCGTCACCAGCTTCTCGACGATCGGACGCAAATCCTTCGCCTTCGGCAGCGTGGTGAGGATCTGCTCGTGCTCGATAAGCGACACGGCAAGGTTGGCAAACATCGACTTGCGATGGCTTATGCTGCGGGCGAACCGGCGGCCTTTAAATCCGTGGCGCATGGCTCTTCTCCTTCATTGCGGTTTCAAGAGGCCTGAGCCCCAGTTGGTTAGCCGCATGATCTTGTCCGAAAAGTCTGCAACTTTTTGCTGCGCTGACCTTCGGTTCGGGATCATGCTCAATATTGGTCTTCGTAACGCTTGGCGAGGTCTTCGATGTTTTCCGGCGGCCAGTCCGGCACTTCCATGCCGAGATGCAGGCCCATCGCCGCCAGGACTTCCTTGATCTCGTTCAGCGACTTGCGGCCGAAGTTCGGGGTGCGCAGCATCTCGGCTTCGGTCTTCTGGATCAGGTCGCCGATATAGACGATGTTGTCGTTCTTCAGGCAGTTGGCCGAACGCACCGAAAGCTCGAGCTCGTCGACCTTCTTGAGCAGCGCCGGGTTGAAGGCAAGCTCGGTAACCTGTTCGGCGGCGACTTCCTTCTGCGGCTCGTCGAAATTGACGAACAGGCCGAGCTGGTCCTGCAGGATGCGAGCGGCGAAGGCCACCGCGTCCTCGCCCGAAATCGAACCGTCAGTCTCGATGGTCATAGTCAGCTTGTCATAGTCGAGAACCTGGCCCTCGCGGGTGTTCTCGACCTTGTAGGAGACCTTCTTGACCGGCGAATACAGGCTGTCGACCGGGATCAGGCCGATCGGCGCGTCCTCGGCGCGGTTACGGTCGGCCGGCACATAGCCCTTGCCGGTATCGACCGTGAATTCCATGCGGATTTCAGCGCCTTCGTCCAGCGTGCAGATGACGTGATCGGGATTGAGGATCTCGACGTCGCCGACCGTCTGGATGTCGCCGGCGAGAACCGCGCCCGGTCCCTGCTTGCGGACGACCATGCGCTTGGGGCCGTCGCCTTCCATGCGGATGGCGATTTCCTTGATGTTCAAGACGATGTCGGTCACGTCCTCGCGGACGCCGGCGATGGACGAGAATTCATGCAGAACGCCGTCGATCTGCACGGCGGTTACAGCCGCGCCACGCAGCGAAGACAGAAGCACCCGGCGCAGCGCGTTGCCGAGGGTGAGGCCGAAGCCGCGCTCGAGCGGCTCGGCGACCAGCGTGGTCAGCGTCTTCTTCTTCGACGAGAACTCGATCTTGTTCGGCTTGATCAGTTCTTGCCAATTTTTCTGGATCATAGTGCTTTCCTTCCGTTGTCCCGCCACCATCCAATCGTGGCGGGCGACCTGGAATGCCGTGGAGGAGCGCCCTTGAGGCGCTCGCGCGGCGTTCGGTAAATTCTAAAGCGCGTCGCGCTTTAGGTTTTTGCTTTTATGCATGTCGCTGCCCCAAAACCGCTTTACACTTTTGGGCGACATGCATTAGACGCGGCGCTTCTTGCGCGGGCGGCAGCCATTGTGCGGGATCGGCGTCACATCACGGATTGAGGTGATGGTGAAGCCGGCAGCCTGCAGCGCGCGCAGCGCCGATTCTCGACCGGAGCCGGGTCCACAGACCTCGACCTCGAGCATGCGCATGCCGTGTTCCTGGGCCTTCTTGGCAACATCTTCTGCGGCCATCTGGGCAGCGAACGGGGTCGACTTGCGCGATCCCTTGAAGCCCTGGGCTCCGGCCGACGACCAGGCAATCGAGTTACCCTGCGCGTCGGTGATGGTGATCATCGTGTTGTTGAAGGTCGAATTGACGTGGGCAACGCCCGACGAGATGTTCTTGCGTTCGCGACGGCGAACACGAGCGGCTTCCTTGGCCATGATGGTCCTTTCAGTTGATCTCTACACCGCCGTAATGCCAGCGGCTCCACCTGGTGAATGGTGAATGGTAAAATGGTGAATGGCCACAACGTCGGCTCTTGGCCTTCGTCACCATTCACTATTCACCCTTGACCATTCACAAATTACTTCTTCTTTCCGGCAATCGACTTAGCCGGGCCCTTGCGGGTGCGTGCATTGGTATGCGTGCGCTGGCCGCGAACCGGCAGCGAGCGGCGGTGACGCAGGCCGCGGTAGCAGCCGAGGTCCATCAGCCGCTTGATGTTCATCGACACTTCGCGGCGCAGGTCGCCTTCGACCTGGTAGTCGCGGTCGATGGTCTCGCGGATCTGCAGGACTTCGGCGTCGGTCAGCTGGTTGACGCGGCGCTCGGCCGGGATGCCGACCTTGTCGACGATCTCCTGGGCGAACTTCTTGCCAATGCCGTGAATGTATTGAAGCGCGATGACGACGCGCTTGTTGGTCGGAATATTGACGCCGGCTATACGAGCCATGTTCTTCTCTTCTCCATATAGGCCGGACGAGCCGGCGCTTCAAGTTGCCCCGCGTCCGGTGGAGGCCGGCCCTTGCGGGAGTTTCCAGTTCAAAGCGGCCTGCCTTGCCCTTGCGGACAAGCAAGCCTCATGCCTGATAGGAAGACGGGCCGCCATACCCCAGCGGACCGCTCCAGTCAAGCGCAATCGTTCGATTCTCTAGCCGGCCGCCTGGCCAACTTTCCGGGTCGTCGCCCTGAGCACCGCCTCGATCTGCTGCGTCACCGCATCGATGTCGGCCATGCCATCGACGCCCCTGAGTTTGCCCTTGGCGTAGTAGTACCCGATCAGCGGCGAGGTTTTCTTGTAATATTCCCTCAAGCGTTCCTCGAACACCGCTGGGCTGTCGTCCTTGCGCACCGGCAGGCCTGCGGCCTTGGCGTCTTCGGCGCGCTTGACGATTCGGCCAACCAGCGCCTTGTCATCGACGACAAATTCGATGACAGCATCGAGCTCCAGTCCGCGATCCGACAGCATTTCCTCAACGGCGTCCGCTTGCACCAGGGTTCGCGGGTACCCGTCAAGGATGAAGCCGTTTGCGCAATCAGCTTGATCGATGCGCTCGGCCACGATGGCGTTGACGATAGCGTCGGACACCAGTTCGCCAGCGTCCATCACCGCCTTGGCGCGCTTGCCGACTTCGGTGCCAGCCTGGACAGCAGCACGCAGCATGTCCCCCGTAGAAAGCTGTGGGATGCCGTGTCGTTCTACCAGTCTTAGTGCTTGTGTCCCCTTGCCCGCCCCCGGCGGTCCAAGCAATATCAACCTCATCTGGCCTTTTTCCCCCCGCGCAGCTTCGACTTCTTGATCAGGCCCTCATACTGGTGCGCGATCAGGTGACCCTGAATCTGCGCCACCGTATCGAGCGTTACACTGACCACGATCAGGAGCGAAGTGCCACCAAGGTAGAACGGTACGCCAGTCGCTGAAATCAGGAACTCGGGCAGCAGACACACCAGCACCAGATAAATGGCGCCGACGACGGTGATGCGGGTGAGCACATAGTCAATATAGTCCGCAGTGCGCTCGCCCGGACGATAGCCCGGGATGAAGCCCGAATGCTTCTTGAGCTGGTCGGCGGTGTCCTTCGGATTGAAGACGATCGCCGTATAGAAGAAGGCGAAGAACACGATCATCGCCGCGTAGAAGGCCATATAGAGCGGCTGGCCGTGGCCGAGCGCCGCCAGGATGGTGCTGGCCCATGCAGGCATATTGGTGGTCTGCGAGAAGCCGGCAACCGTTGCCGGAAGCAGCAGCAGCGACGAGGCGAAGATCGGCGGAATGACGCCGGAGGTGTTAAGCTTCAGCGGCAGATGCGAGGTATCGCCCTGGAACATGCGATTGCCGACCTGGCGCTTGGGATACTGGATCAGCAGGCGGCGCTGGGCGCGCTCGAAGAAGACGATCAGCGCGATGACGATGATGGCCAGCACGATGATCGCCAGGATCAGGCCGGTCGACAAGGCGCCGGTGCGGCCAAGCTCCAGCGTGCCGGAGATGGCGCGCGGCAGGCCGGCGACGATGCCGGAGAAGATGATCAGCGAAATGCCGTTGCCGATGCCGCGAGCAGTGATCTGCTCGCCAAGCCACATCAGGAACATGGTGCCGCCGACCAGCGTGACGACGGTAGAGATGCGGAAGAACATGCCGGGATCGTTGACGATGCCGTTGCCGCCCTCAAGCCCGACCGAAATGCCGTACGCCTGAACCAGCGCCAGAAGCACGGTGCCGTAGCGCGTGTACTGGTTGATGATCTTGCGGCCCTGCTCGCCTTCCTTCTTCAGCGCTTCCAGCGACGGAATGACCGAGGTCATCAGCTGCATGATGATGGAGGCCGAGATATAGGGCATGATGCCGAGGGCAAAGATCGCCATGCGCTGCACGGCGCCGCCGGCGAACATGTTGAACATGCCGAGCACGCCCTTGCTCTGCGACGAGAAGGCCTGGGCGAAAGCGTCGGGATTGATGCCGGGCAGCGGAATATAGGTGCCAAGGCGGTAGACGAGCAGCGCACCGATGGTGAACCAGATGCGCTTCTTCAGATCCTCGGCTTTGGCGAAGGCCGAAAAATTCAGATTCGAGGCCAGTTGTTCAGCAGCCGAAGCCATGCCTGATTCTCCGCTTGGTCACGCTCGATGCCCGCAGCTCAGGCGGCGCGTGTCACCGAAGCTCACGAGATAAGCTCCGGACTGCAAACATGCAAGCGGCCGCGTTGATGCGGCCGCCACATCTGTCAGATCAAAGCACGACCGCAGGCAAAACCGAATTCCACCTTTGCCGACCGTGCTTCAAATTGCCGTTACTCGGCGGCTGCCTGCTCAGGCAACTTCACCGAGCCGCCGGCCTTTTCGATCTTCTCGATCGCGGCCTTGGAAGCACCGGCAACGTCGAAGGCAAGCTTGGCCTTGATGTCGCCGTCCGAGAGGATGCGCACGCCGTCCTTGACGCGACGGATGACGCCGGCCGCAACCAGCGCCTCGGCCGTCACAACTGTCTTAGCATCGAGCTTCTTGGCATCGAGCGCGGCCTGGATGCGGGCCAGCGACACGACGGTGAAGCTCTTGGCGAAGATATTGTTGAAACCGCGCTTCGGCAGGCGGCGGTAGAGCGGCATCTGGCCACCCTCGAAGCCGTTGACGGCGACGCCGGAGCGCGCCTTCTGGCCCTTGACGCCGCGACCGGCGGTCTTGCCCGAACCGGAACCGATGCCACGGCCGAGACGCTTCTTGGAGTGCGTCGCGCCGTCCTTGTCACGCAGATCATTGAGTTTCATCTGGGTTCTCCTGCGCTCTGGCTCAGCCCTCGTCCACGACGCGGACGAGATGCTGGACGGCAGCGATCATGCCGCGCACCGAGGGCGTATCCTCCAGCGTGCGCTGCTTGTGCATCTTGTTGAGGCCGAGGCCGACCAGCGTTGCGCGCTGCTCCTTCGGCCGGCGGATCGGCGAACCGATCTGCTCGACGGTGATGGTCTTGGTTGCTTTCTTGGCCATGGTCAGATCCCTGGTCAGCGTCGACTATTCTTCAGCCGCAACGGCGGTGCCGCGGCGGGCCTGAAGGGTCGAATACTTGATGCCGCGCGCGGCAGCCACATCCTTCGGATGCATCTGGCTCTTCAGCGCGTCGAAAGTGGCGCGAACCATGTTGTAGGGGTTCGAAGAACCCATCGACTTGGCGACCACGTCATGCATGCCGAGCGTCTCGAAAACGGCGCGCATCGGGCCGCCGGCGATGATGCCGGTACCTTGCTTGGCGGCGCGCAGCAGAACGCGTCCCGCGCCCCAGCGTCCCTCGACGTCGTGGTGCAGCGTGCGGCCTGAGCGCAGCGGCACGAAGATCATGTCGCGCTTGGCCGATTCGGTCGCCTTGCGGATCGCCTCCGGCACTTCGCGCGCCTTGCCGTGGCCGAAGCCGACGCGGCCCTTCTGGTCGCCGACGACGACAAGTGCCGCAAAGCCGAAGCGCCGGCCGCCCTTGACGACTTTGGCGACACGGTTGATGTGGACGAGCTTGTCGACCATGCCGTCGTCGCGCTCTTCGCGATCACGGCCGCGGCCGCCATCCCTACGTTCCTGTGCCATATCCTGTTCCTTGTTTTTTTCCGGAAGCACGGTTGATGATGATATCCGGCACCTCTGCGGGTCGCCGGGGGCGAAAACTCTTTTTTCCTTCGCATGATCTTATCCGAAAAGTCTGCAACTTTTTGCTGCGCTGACCTTCGGTTCGGGATCATGCTCTAGAAGCTCAGACCACCTTCACGGGCAGCCTCGGCCAGCGCCTTGACGCGGCCGTGGTAGATATAGGCGCCGCGGTCGAAGACGACTTCCTTGACGCCGGCCTTCGAGGCGCGTTCGGCGATCAGCTTTCCGATGGCAGCTGCAGCCGCGGTGTCGGCGCCGGTCTTGAGCGAGCCCTTGAGCTCCTTCTCGAGCGTCGAAGCAGCCGCGATGGTGTGGCCCTTGGCGTCGTCGATCACCTGGACGTAGATGTTCTTCGACGTGCGATGGACCGACAAGCGCGGACGATCGCCGGCAACCTTCTTGATCTGGCGGCGGACGCGCTGGGCGCGGCGTTGGGTGGATTCTTTCGAGCCCATGATATCAGTTCCTTGCCTTCAAAAAACGGGGGCAACCATATGCGGTAGGACGAGCCTCCCGCGACCGCTCCCCGCGGCGTTAAAATTACTTCTTCTTGCCTTCCTTGCGGACGATCTTCTCGCCAGCATAGCGAACGCCCTTGCCCTTGTAGGGCTCGGGGCTGCGATACTCGCGGATCTCGGCGGCAACCTGGCCGACCTGCTGCTTGTCGATGCCGGTCACGGTGATTTCCGTCGGCTTCGGCACCGAAATCGTCACGCCCTGCGGCGTCTCGTAGACGACGTCATGGCTGAAGCCGAGCGCCAGCTGCAGGTTCTTGCCTTGCATGGCGGCACGATAGCCGACGCCGGTGATCTCGAGCTTCTTTTCGAAGCCGTCCTTGACGCCCTGCAGGATGTTGACGATCTGCGTGCGTGACATGCCCCACTTGGAACGGGCAGTCTTGGTCTGGTCGCGCGGCTGGACAGCGATCTCGCTGCCTTCCATCTTGACCAGCACTTCGTCGTTCACCACGAACTTCAGCTCGCCCTTCGGACCCTTCGCCGTCACGGTCTGGCCGTTGACGGTCGCGGTCACGCCCTGCGGCAGCGAAACGGGTTTCTTTCCAATACGAGACATTTTGTTGTCCTCGTCACTTCTCTTGTTTCAGGTCTCGGCTTTCGGGACTAGATCCCGAAAACCTGTTTCCAACCGGGTCACATACCAGATCAGAAGATCTGGCAGAGGATTTCCCCGCCGACATTCTGTTCACGCGCTTCGTGGTCGGCCATCACGCCCTTCGGCGTCGAAAGGATGGCGATGCCGAGGCCGTTGGCGACGTGCGGTATCGACTTGGCCGAAACGTAGACGCGGCGGCCGGGCTTCGAGACCCGAGCGATTTCGCGCACCACCGGCGCACCATCGAAATACTTCAGCTCGATCTCGATTTCGGACTTGCCGTTGTCGAAGTCGGTCTGGCTGTAGTCGCGGATATAGCCTTCCGCCTTCAGCACGTCGAGGACGCGGGTACGCAGGCGCGAGGCCGGCGTCGAAACGCTCGACTTCTTGCGGCCATACGCGTTGCGGATGCGGGTCAGCATATCGCCGAGAGGATCGCTCAATGACATGTTATGTCCTCCTTACCAGCTCGACTTGACCAGGCCCGGGATCTGGCCGTTATTGCCGAGATCACGAAGCGCGATACGCGATACTTTGAGCTTGCGATAATAGGCACGCGGACGTCCGGTGACTTCGCAGCGGTTGCGGATGCGGGTCTTAGCCGAGTTGCGCGGCAGCGCCGAAAGCTTCAGCTGGGCGCGGAAGCGCTCTTCCATCGGCTTGGACTGATCCATGATGATCGCCTTGAGCACCTTGCGCTTGGCAGCGAACTGGTCCGCAAGCTTGCGGCGCCTGTTGTTCTTCTCGACTGAGCTGGTCTTTGCCATTTCAGATTTTCCTTTTCTCGCTGCCGTTACTGGCGGAAGGGGAAGTTGAAGGCCTTGAGCAATGCCCTGGCTTCGTCGTCCGTCTTCGCAGTCGTACAAACGATGACGTCCATGCCCCAGATCTGATCAACCTTGTCGTAGTTGATCTCCGGAAACACGATGTGTTCCTTGATGCCCATGGCATAGTTGCCACGGCCATCGAAGCTCTTCGGATTAAGTCCGCGAAAGTCGCGGACGCGCGGCAGTGCGATGTTCACGAGGCGGTCGAGGAACTCGTACATGCGTTCCTTGCGCAGCGTGACCTTGGCGCCGATCGGCATCTTCTCGCGGACCTTGAAGCCGGCGATCGAGTTGCGGGCGCGGGTGACAACGGCCTTCTGGCCGGCGATCATCGCAAGGTCTTCCGCGGCGATCGAAGGCTTCTTCGAATCGCCAGTCGCCTCGCCGACGCCCATGTTCAGCACGATCTTGTCGATGCGCGGAACCTGCATCTCGTTCTCGTAGCCGAACTGCTCCTGCAGCGCCTTGCGGATGGTCTCGTTGTAGACCTGCTTGAGGCGCGGCGTGTTCTGGGCAGTTGCCTGCTTGGTTTGAGCCTTAGCCATTGATGACTTCTCCCGAGCGCTTGGCGACGCGCACCTTCTTGCCGTCCTTCTGGAAGATGAAGCCGACGCGGGTCGGTTTGCCATCCTTGGGGTCGGCCAGCGCGATGTTCGACAGCTGGATCGGCGCTTCCTTGGTGATGATCCCGCCCTCTTGGGACTGGGACTGCTTCTGGTGACGACGGATCAGGTTGACGCCGCGCACCAGCGCGGTGTCATCCTTCGGCTGTACCGAAAGGACTTCGCCCGAACGGCCCTTGTCCTTGCCGGCCAGCACGACGACCTTGTCGCCTTTTCTAATCTTTTGCATTGGTCCGGCTCCTTACAGCACTTCAGGCGCGAGCGAGATGATCTTCATGTGGTTCTTGGCGCGGAGTTCGCGCGGAACCGGTCCGAAGATACGCGTGCCGATCGGCTCTTTCTTGTTGTCGACGAGAACGGCTGCGTTCTTGTCGAAACGGATCACGCTGCCGTCCGGGCGGCGGATGTCCTTGGCCGTGCGAACCACGACCGCCTTCATCACATCGCCCTTCTTGACGCGGCCGCGCGGGATGGCTTCCTTGATCGACACCACGATGATGTCGCCCACGGAAGCGTATTTCCGCTTCGAGCCGCCCAGCACCTTGATGCACATGACACGACGGGCGCCGGAATTATCCGCGACGTCGAGGTTTGTTTGCATCTGAATCATGACTGGCCGCCTTCTTCTTTTCTAACGGGACGGGTTTCTCACCCCTCCCCGGTCTGTCCAAAATTCGTTTCGTTAGCCCTGATCAGGCCTGGTCCGAAGACACCACGACCCAGCGCTTGTCCTTGGAAATCGGCTTCGATTCCTGGATGAACACCTGATCGCCGACCTTGTGGGCGTTGTTCTCGTCGTGCGCCTTGTACTTCTTGGTCATGCGCACGGTCTTCTTCATCACGGGATGCGTGAAGCGCCGTTCGACCTTGACGACAACCGTCTTCTCGTTCTTGTCGCTGACGACGGTGCCCTGCAGAATGCGCTTTGGCATGGTTTTCGTCCTTAAGCCTTCTTGGCCGCGGACTTTTCCGCAGCGATGGTCTTGATACGCGCAATGTCCTTGCGGACCTGCCTCACGCGCGCGGTCTTCTCAAGCTGGCCGGTGGCCTTCTGGAAGCGCAGGTTGAACTGCTCCTTCTTCAGGCTGGCCAGGTCGTCGGTCAGCTGGTCCTGGGTCTTGGTCCGGATGTCTTCGGCTTTCATGATCAGCCCGTCCTTATTCTGCGATGCGCTGTACGAAGCGCGTCCTGACCGAGAGCTTGGCCGCGCCGAGACGCAGCGCCTCACGGGCGGTTTCCTCGTTGACGCCGTCGATCTCGAACATGATGCGGCCCGGCTTGACGCGTGCCGCCCAGTAGTCGACCGCGCCCTTGCCCTTACCCATACGGACTTCGGTCGGCTTCGACGTCACCGGCACGTCCGGGAAGATACGGATCCACACGCGGCCGGCACGCTTCATCTCGCGGGTGATCGCGCGGCGGGCCGCCTCGATCTCACGCGCGGTGACGCGGTTCGGCTCAAGCGCCTTCAGCCCGAAACCACCGAAATCCAGGTTGGTGCCGCCCTTGGCGGTACCGTGGATGCGGCCCTTGAACTGCTTGCGGAACTTTGTGCGCTTTGGCTGCAGCATCGTTCTAACTCCAAATTCCTAAATGTCTTACGCGTTTTCGCGACGGCGACCGCGTTCGCGCTCACCACCACCGCCATGCGCATGATCGCCCTCGGTGGCGCGGCGCTCCGAAGCCATCGGGTCGTGCTCGAGGATTTCGCCCTTGAACACCCAGACCTTGACGCCGCAGATGCCGTAGGCCGTATTCGCCTCGGCCGTGCCGTAGTCGACGTCGGCACGCAGCGTATGCAGCGGCACGCGGCCTTCGCGATACCATTCCATGCGCGCGATCTCGGCGCCGCCGAGACGGCCGGCGCAGTTGATGCGGATGCCTTCGGCACCGAGGCGCATCGCCGACTGCACGGCACGCTTCATGGCGCGGCGGAACGCGATGCGGCGCTCGAGCTGCTGTGCGATCGACTGGGCGACCAAGGTCGCGTCGATCTCCGGCTTGCGCACTTCGACGATGTTCAGATGCGTCTCGGACTTGGTCATCTCCATCAGCTTCTTGCGAAGCTTCTCGATGTCGGCGCCCTTCTTGCCGATGATCAGGCCCGGACGCGCCGCATGGATGGTGACGCGGCACTTCTTGTGCGGACGCTCGATCACGACCTTCGAGATCGCAGCCTGCTTGAGTTCCTTCTCAAGATATTTGCGGATCTTGATGTCCTCGTGCAGCAGCTTGCCGTACTCGCCGGTGTTCGCGAACCAGCGCGAATCCCAGGTGCGGTTGATGCCGAGACGCAGACCGATCGGATTGACTTTCTGGCCCATTATGCGGCCTCCCCTTTTTCTTCGACTTCACGAACGACGATCGTGAGGTGCGAGAACGGTTTCTCGATACGGCTGGCGCGACCACGGCCACGGGCATGGAACCGCTTCATGACGATCGACTTGCCGACATAGGCTTCCGCCACGATCAGCGCATCGACGTCGAGGTCGTGGTTGTTTTCCGCGTTGGCGATCGCCGATTCCAGCGTCTTCTTGACCGTGCCGGAAATCCGCTTGGCCGAGAATTCGAGATCGGAAAGCGCTGTCGCGACCTTCTTGCCGCGGATCAGCGCGGCAACGAGGTTCAGCTTCTGCGGGCTGATACGGATCGTGCGCAACACGGCGCGCGCTTCGTTGTCAGCAAGCCTGCGCGGAGCTTTGGCCTTGCCCATGATTATTTCCTCTTCGCCTTCTTATCCGCGC
The DNA here is from genome assembly GCF_040320865.1 of Mesorhizobium sp. M0598. Taxonomy (NCBI): domain Bacteria; kingdom Pseudomonadati; phylum Pseudomonadota; class Alphaproteobacteria; order Hyphomicrobiales; family Phyllobacteriaceae; genus Mesorhizobium; species Mesorhizobium sp. M0598. The sequence continues at coordinate 18,662 of NZ_JAMYQL010000002.1, forward strand.
CGTGACCGTAATAGGTCCGGGTCGGAGCGAATTCACCGAACTTGTGACCGACCATGTCCTCGTTCACCGAGACGGGAACGTGCTTCTGGCCGTTGTAGACACCGAAGGTGAAGCCGACGAACTGCGGCAGGATGGTGGAGCGGCGGCTCCACATCTTGATCACCTCATTGCGACCACCTTCACGAACCTTGTCCACCTTCTTCAGAAGGTAGCCGTCGATGAAGGGGCCTTTCCAAATCGAACGAGTCACTTGGCGTTACCTCTTCTTAGCTCTTGCGCTGATGGCGCGAGCGCAGGATGAACTTGTCGGTCGCCTTGTTGGACCGCGTCTTCTTGCCCTTGGTCGGCTTGCCCCAGGGCGAAACCGGATGGCGGCCACCCGAGGTGCGGCCTTCGCCGCCGCCATGTGGATGGTCGACCGGGTTCATGGTCACGCCGCGATTGTGCGGACGTTTGCCGCGCCACACGGTGCGGCCTGCCTTGCCGTCATTGATGTTGCCGTGGTCCGGGTTAGACACGGCGCCGACAGTGGCCATGCAGGAGCCGTGGACGACACGCTGCTCGCCCGAATTGAGGCGCAGGATCGCCATGCCCTGGTCGCGGCCGACGAGCTGGCCATAACCGCCGGCCGAACGGGCGACCTGAGCGCCCTTGCCGGGCTTCAGTTCGATATTGTGGACGATCGTGCCGACCGGCATCGAAGCCAGCGGCATCGCGTTGCCCGGCTTCACGTCGACCGATTCACCGGCCACGATCTTGTCGCCGGGAGCCAGACGCTGCGGGGCGATGATGTAGGACAACTCGCCATCGTCATACTTGATCAGCGCGATGAAGGCGGTGCGGTTCGGATCGTACTCGATACGCTCGACCGTGCCGACGACGTCGAACTTGCGGCGCTTGAAGTCGATGATACGGTAGGTGCGCTTGTGACCGCCGCCGATGAAGCGGGCCGTGATGCGGCCGTAATTGTTGCGGCCGCCCGACTTGGTCAGGCCTTCGGTCAGGCCCTTGACGGGCTTGCCCTTGTAGAGGCCCGAGCGGTCGACGATGACCAGCTGACGGGTGCTCGGCGTTACCGGGTTGAATTTTTTCAGTGCCATTGTTCTGTCCTCGCGACCTTGCTCAGAGACCCGTCGCGACGTCGATCGACTGGCCTTCGGCCAGCGTCACAACCGCCTTCTTGACGTCGCTCTGGCGGCCGATCGTGCCGCGGAAGCGCTTGATCTTGCCCTTGCGGACAAGCGTGTTCACGGCCATCACCTTGACGCCGAACAGCGCTTCGACGGCGGCCTTGATTTCCGGCTTCGACGCCTTCTTGGCGACATTGAAGACGACCTGGTTCTGCTCGGAAGCCATGGTCGACTTTTCGGTGATCGCCGGCGAGACGATCACGTCGTAATGACGAAGGTCGGTCATTTGAAGCGCTCCTCGAGAGCCTCGACGGCGGCCTTGGAAAGGACCAGCGTGCCGCGGCGCAGAATGTCGTAGACGTTGATGCCCTGGATGGGCAGCACGTCGATGTTCGGGATGTTGGTCGCCGCCAGCTTGAAATTCTTGTCAAGCTCGGCGCCGCCGATCACCAGGGCGTTGCTCAGGCCCAGCGTCGCGAAATTCGCGATCAGTGCCTTGGTCTTGGCCTCGGTCAGCTTCAGCTCGTCGATGATGATGATCGACGCGCTCTTGGCCTTGGCCGAAAGCGCATGCTTGAGGCCGAGCGCGCGCACCTTCTTCGGCAGATCGTGCTCATGGCTGCGCACGACCGGGCCGTGGGCCTTGCCGCCGCCGCGGAACTGCGGAGCGCGAGCCGAATGGTGACGGGCGCGGCCGGTACCCTTCTGCTTGTACATCTTGGCGCCGGTGCGGGCGATTTCCGCGCGACCCTTGGCCTTGTGGGTGCCCTGCTGTTTCTTGGCAAGCTGCCAGCGCACGACGCGCTGCAGGATGTCCTCGCGCGGATCAAGGCCAAAAATCTCTTCGGAGAGCTTCAGCTTGCCGGCGTCCTTGCCGCCAAGCGTTGTGATCTTGAGGTCCATTATTCCGCTCCCTCTGTGGCCGGGGCCTCGTTCGTGGCGGCACCGTCAGTCGCAATGGCGCGGATCGCGGCTGGCTTCGGCGCATTGGCCGGAAGCGCCACCTTGGCCGCGTCGCGGACCAGAATCCATGCACCCTTCGAACCCGGGACCGCACCGCGGATCAGGATCAGGCCGCGATCGGCATCGGTCGAGACGACCTCGACATTCTGCGTGGTGACGCGGGTGTCACCCATGTGGCCGGCCATATGCTTGCCCTTGAACACCTTGCCCGGATCCTGGCGCTGGCCGGTCGAGCCGTGTGTACGGTGCGACACCGAGTTGCCGTGCGTCGCGCGGCCGCCACCCATGTGGTGCCGCTTGATGACGCCCTGGAAGCCCTTGCCGATCGTGGTCCCCGTCACATCGACCTTCTGGCCGACGACGAAGTGCTCGACGGTGATCTCGGCGCCAACATCGATCATGTTGTCGGCGGAGACGCGGAACTCGGCAACCTTGGCCTTGGGCTCGACGGAAGCGGTCGCGAAATGGCCGCGCATCGCCTTCGACGTGTTCTTCACCTTGGCAAGGCCAACGCCGAGCTGGACGGCGGTATAGCCGTTCTTCTCCTGCGTGCGCTGCGCCACGACCTGGCAGTTCTCCATCTGGAGAACAGTGACGGGAACATGTTCCCCGGCATCGTTGTAGATGCGGGTCATTCCCACCTTCTTTGCAATCACACCTGAACGCATCGGTTCAATTCCTTTAGAGTTCCCTGTCGGGGCTGTCGCCCCTCCACGCCTCTTGTTCCTTCAGAGTTCCGGGTCGCCCCGCTGACCTCTGGTTCCTTAGAGCTTGATCTCGACGTCGACACCGGCGGCCAGGTCGAGCTTCATCAAAGCATCGACCGTCTGCGGGGTCGGGTCGACGATGTCGAGCAGACGCTTGTGCGTGCGCATCTCGAACTGCTCGCGGCTCTTCTTGTCGACGTGAGGCGACCGGTTGACCGTGAACTTTTCGATCCGCGTCGGCAGCGGAATGGGGCCGCGGACGTTGGCGCCGGTGCGCTTGGCGGTCGACACGATTTCCCGCGTCGAGGCGTCGAGCACCCGGTGATCAAACGCCTTCAGGCGGATGCGGATATTCTGTCCGTTCATGCGTCACTTCCTTGTTCTGGCGCGGCGCGGGCAGCGCCCGCGACAGATCGGTTTAAGTCCAAATTACTCTTTGATGGTGACGACGATGCCGGCACCGACGGTGCGGCCGCCTTCACGGATGGCGAAGCGCAGCTTCTCTTCCATGGCGATCGGCACGATCAGCTCGACATCGACGGTGATGTTGTCGCCCGGCATCACCATCTCGGTGCCTTCCGGCAGCGACACGATGCCGGTCACGTCCGTCGTGCGGAAATAGAACTGCGGACGGTAGTTGGTGAAGAACGGCGTATGGCGGCCGCCCTCGTCCTTGGTCAGGATGTAGGCTTCGGCAACGAACTTCTTGTGCGGCTTGACGGTGCCGGGCTTGGCCAGGACCTGGCCGCGCTCGACGCCTTCACGGTCGACACCGCGCAACAGCGCGCCGATGTTGTCGCCGGCCTGGCCCTGGTCGAGCAGCTTGCGGAACATCTCGACGCCCGTGCAGGTCGTCTTGGTGGTCGGACGGATGCCGACGATCTCCAGCTCCTCGCCGACCTTGACGACGCCGCGCTCGACGCGGCCGGTCACCACCGTGCCACGGCCCGAGATCGAGAACACGTCCTCGATCGGCATCAGGAACGGCTTGTCGAGCGGACGCACCGGCGTCGGAATGTAGGCATCGACCGCAGCCATCAGTTCGCGGATGGCGTCCTCGCCGATCTTCTTGTCGCTGTCTTCAAGTGCGGCAAGCGCCGAACCCTTGACGATCGGAATGTCGTCGCCGGGGAACTCGTTCTTGGTCAAAAGCTCACGCACCTCGAGCTCGACCAGCTCGAGCAGCTCGGCGTCGTCGACCTGGTCGACCTTGTTCAAGAACACCACGATCGAGGGCACGCCGACCTGGCGGGCGAGCAGGATGTGCTCGCGCGTCTGCGGCATCGGGCCGTCGGCGGCCGACACCACCAGGATCGCGCCGTCCATCTGCGCGGCACCGGTGATCATGTTCTTGACGTAGTCGGCGTGGCCGGGGCAGTCGACATGGGCATAGTGGCGGTTGGCGGTCTCGTATTCGACGTGCGCCGTCGAAATGGTGATGCCGCGCGCCTTCTCTTCGGGCGCCGCATCGATCTGGTCGTAGCGCTTGTATTCGCCAAAATACTTGGTGATCGCCGCCGTCAGCGACGTCTTGCCATGATCGACGTGACCAATCGTGCCAATGTTCACATGAGGCTTAGTGCGCTCGAATTTACCTTTTGCCATGTGATCTCTCCATTCCTGCCAGCCCGTGCGGGCCTTGAATTAAGTTACTGATGCAACTCGTTTCGAGTTACGCGTATTTCTTCTGGACTTCCTGGGCGACCGCGGTCGGGACCGGCTCGTAGTGGTCGAACTGCATCGTGTAGGCCGCGCGGCCCTGGCTCATCGAGCGAAGGTTGTCCACGTATTTGAACATGTTGGCGAGCGGCACCATCGCGTTGATGACCACAGCCACGCCACGGGCTTCCTGGCCCTGGATCTGGCCGCGACGGCCGTTCAGGTCGCCGATAACGCTGCCGACGTAATCTTCCGGCGTCACCACTTCGACCTTCATGATCGGCTCGAGCAACTGCACGCCAAGCTTGGGCGCTGCTTCACGGAAGCAGGCGCGGCCGGCGATTTCGAAGGCCAGAACCGACGAGTCCACGTCGTGGTAGGCGCCATCAATCAGCGTCGCCTTGACGCCGATCATCGGGAAGCCGGCGAACGGGCCCGAGGTCATGACGCTGTTGATGCCCTTTTCGACACCGGGGATGTATTCCTTCGGCACAGCGCCGCCGACGATCTTGGTTTCGAACTCGAATTCGCTGCTTTCCGGATTCGGCTCGAACAGTATCTTGACGCGGGCGAACTGGCCGGTACCGCCGGTCTGCTTCTTGTGCGTGTAGTCCTGCTCGTGCTTGCGGGTGATCGTCTCGCGGTAGGCCACCTGCGGCGCGCCGACATTGGCCTCGACCTTGAACTCGCGGCGCATGCGGTCGACGATGATGTCGAGGTGAAGCTCGCCCATGCCGGAAATGATCGTCTGGCCCGATTCCTCGTCGGTCTTGACGCGGAAGGACGGATCCTCGGCGGCCAGGCGGTGAAGGGCGAGACCCATCTTTTCCTGGTCGTTCTTGGTCTTCGGCTCGATGGCGATCTGGATGACCGGATCGGGGAATTCCATGCGCTCGAGGATGACCGGATGCAGCGGATCACTGAGCGTGTCGCCGGTGGTGGTGTCCTTGAGACCAGCGAGGGCGACGATGTCGCCGGCAAACGCCTCTTCGACGTCGGCGCGCGAATTCGCATGCATCTGCAACATGCGGCCGATGCGCTCTTTCTTGCCTTTCACGGTGTTGTCGACCGAGATGCCCTTGGTGAGCTTGCCCGAATAGATGCGGGCAAAGGTGAGCGAACCGACGAACGGGTCGTTCATGATCTTGAAGGCAAGCATCGACAGCGGCTCGTTGTCGTCGGCATGACGCTCGATCTCGGCGTCGGTCTTGGCGTCGACGCCCTTGATGGCCGGGACATCGGCCGGCGACGGCAGATATTCGACGACGGCGTCGAGCAGCGGCTGCACGCCCTTGTTCTTGAAGGCCGAGCCGCAGAACATCGGATAGAACTTCACCGCGATCGTGCCCTTGCGGATGAGCGCACGGATCTCGTCGTTGCTCGGCATCTTGCCTTCGAGGTAATTCTCGAGCGCCGTCTCGTCCATTTCGACGGCGGCCTCGATCATCTTCTCGCGGTATTCTTCGGCACGAGCCTTGAGGTCGGCAGGGATCTCGACGATGTCCCAAGCAGCGCCCAGCGTCTCGTCGCGCCAGACCAGCGCGTTCATCTCGACGAGGTCGACGACACCCTTGAACTCGGTCTCGGCGCCGATCGGCAGCTGCATGACGACGGCATGTGCACCGAGGCGCGAACCGATCATCTCGACCGAGCGGTAGAAGTCGGCGCCGATCTTGTCCATCTTGTTGCAGAAGATCATGCGCGGCACGCGGTACTTGTCAGCCTGGCGCCAGACGGTTTCCGTCTGCGGCTCGACACCGGCATTGGCATCGAGCAGCGCGATGGCGCCGTCGAGCACGCGCAGCGAGCGCTCGACTTCAATGGTGAAGTCGACGTGGCCGGGGGTGTCGATGATGTTGAAGCGGTGCATCTTGCCATCGCGACCCTTCCAGAAGGTCGTGGTCGCGGCGGACGTAATGGTAATGCCGCGCTCCTGCTCCTGCTCCATCCAATCCATGGTGGCAGCGCCGTCGTGGACTTCGCCGATCTTGTGCGACTTGCCCGTGTAATAGAGGACGCGCTCGGTGGTCGTCGTCTTGCCGGCGTCGATATGCGCCATGATACCGAAATTGCGGTAGTCTTCGATTTTATATTCGCGGGCCATGGGAGGTGCCTCTTCAGTCTCGTTCGCGCTTTACCAGCGGTAGTGCGCGAAAGCGCGGTTGGCTTCTGCCATCTTGTGGGTGTCTTCACGCTTCTTGACGGCGGTGCCGCGGTTGTTGGCCGCGTCCATCAGCTCGCCGGAGAGGCGGTCGACCATAGTGGTCTCGTTGCGGTTGCGGGCGGCGGCAATCAGCCAGCGGATGGCCAATGCCTGACGGCGCTCGGGGCGCACGTCGACCGGAACCTGGTAGGTGGCGCCGCCGACGCGGCGCGAACGCACTTCCACATGCGGCGCGACATTGTCGAGCGCCTGATGGAAGACGGTGACCGGCTCCTGCTTGGTCTTGGACTGAACCTGGTCGAGCGCGCCGTAGACGATGGTCTCGGCAACCGACTTCTTGCCGTCATACATGACGGCGTTCATGAACTTGGTGACGATCAGATCGCCGAACTTCGGGTCCGGATTGATCTCACGCTTTTCTGCACTGTGACGACGGGACATTTTTTCTCTGCCTCAATTCTACGCGGTGGCCTGGATCCCGGATCGTCGCTTGACGCCGCCCGGAACGACCTTGGCTACGCTTCGGTCACTTCGGACGCTTGGCGCCGTATTTCGAACGGCGCTGCTTGCGGTTCTTCACGCCTTGCGTGTCGAGCACGCCGCGGATGATGTGGTAACGGACGCCCGGAAGATCCTTGACGCGGCCGCCGCGGATCATCACCACCGAGTGTTCCTGAAGGTTGTGGCCTTCGCCGGGGATGTACCCGATCACTTCAAAACCATTGGTCAGGCGGATCTTGGCCACCTTGCGCAGCGCCGAGTTCGGCTTCTTCGGCGTCGTGGTGTAGACGCGCGTGCAGACGCCCCGCTTCTGCGGGTTCTGCTGCATGGCCGGGACCTTGTTGCGCTTCACCGGCGCAATGCGCGGCTTGCGGATCAGCTGGTTGACGGTAGGCATTAAACCCTCTTGTCTCTCAATTCCGTGTCTCGCCCGGTCAGGGCCGCTCAAAGCGTCATTTCCATACGCAAATTCGGGCCACAAACCGCGCCTCGCGGTCTTGCCCGAACAAATGGCAGAGGAAGCGGAAGCCGCTTCATGCACGCCGGAAATGTCTTTTCGCTCGTAAAACGAACCCTGTTTGAGGCAAACTCCAAAGCGTGTCGCTTCGGAAGCAAGAGCCTCACATCGGTTCTGACTGGGCGGCTTCTACTCGTATGGCCACTGTCCGTCAACCCCGGAGCGGCAAATATTGCGCTGAACCCGAGGCGTGGCAGCCATGCGAAAAGCGCATGTAATTTTCTTGCGCCGTTTTTCAAGAGGATGCCAGAAAGTGACCGGCTTGCCGCTGTTTCCAGGCCGTGCTTCGTGCGAAAAGGCGGCATGAGCAGCCCAAACCCCCTCGCCCGGAGGTACGAACCCGTGAATGACAATGAGGAGCGCCCGGTCACCATTATTACCGGCCGGGTGTGGAAGCGCAAAGGCGGCAAGCCGGAAGGCGTGCATGTGATGCTGGTCGCGCCGGACGACGATTCGGCGGTGCGCCGCGCTCTCGAATCGCTTGCCGCCGAAGGTTATGCCGAGGCAGAGCTCGATCAGATCGGCGACATGGACGGCGTGCCGGACGAGGAGCCGCATCTGTCCGCCTATCAGGGCGCGCTCGAAGGCGAAGTGTCGATCGTGACGTTCGATGTGCCGATCTGAAGAGATCTGAATCGCGGTCGATCTCACGGGCCAGCAACACAAGCCCGGCGACTTGCCCGGCACAAGTTCTCTGCTAAGAAGCGACCTCTGGCAAAACCAAGCACACTCAACCTGCGGAGCTCCCATGTCCTCTAATCCCATCAAGCTCGGCATCGTCGGCGTGGGGAAGATCGTCCGTGACCAGCATCTGCCGGCGCTGGCGAAGGACCAGGATTATCGCCTGGTCGCCGCAGCGAGCCGCCATGGCAAAGTCGAAGACATCCCGAATTTCCCGACGATCGAGGCGATGCTCGACGCAACGCCAGAGCTCGAGGCGGTGTCGCTGTGCATGCCGCCGCAGTTTCGTTACGACGCCGCGCGCTTGGCGCTCACGGCGAAAAAGCATGTCTTCCTGGAAAAGCCGCCCGGCGCCACGGTCAGCGAGGTCGAAGACCTGAAGGCGCTGGCGACAGCGAACGGCGTCTGCCTGTTCGCCAGCTGGCACTCGCGCTATGCGCCAGCTGTCGAAGCTGCGCGCGCATTCCTTGGATCGACAACGATCAGGTCGGCCGCCATCAATTGGAAAGAAGACGTGCGCCGCTGGCATCCGAATCAGGAATGGATCTGGGCTCCCGGCGGCTTTGGCGTGTTCGATCCCGGCATCAACGCGCTGTCGATCGCTACCCACATCCTGCCGCCGATGTTTATCAGCTCGGCAGAACTCGATTTCCCCGAAAACCGCGCGGCCCCCATCGCCGCCCATATCGCCTTCCGCACTTCGAACGGTCTGCCGGTGACGATGGAACTCGATTGGCGTCAGACCGGCCCGCAAAGCTGGGACATCCTGGCCGATACCGAGGCCGGATCGATGGTGCTTTCTGGCGGCGGCTCAAAGCTCGCCATCGATGGCCGCGTCGTTCACGAGGAGCCGGAAGCCGAATATCCGATGCTCTACAAGCGCTTCGCCGAGATCGTGCGCGCCGGCACCTCCGACGTCGATCTCGCGCCCCTGCAGCACGTCGCCGACGCCTTCATGCTCGGCAGGCGCAATGTGGTGGAAGCTTTTTTCGATTGACGAGTGGGCGCCGGCCGGATCGCAGGTCTGGTCGGCGCACCGCACAAAATCAATTGACGATCGCTATTGCAAAGCCGTCATAGCCCTTGGCGCCAACAGTCTGGATCGCGGTGCCTTCCAGACGTTTGTCGCTGCCAATGAACGAGAACGCCGCGCGTGCCCCTTCGACATTGGCGTCGCGACCATCTTCATTCACCACCGCGCCGTCACGGATGACATTGTCGCAGACGATGACGGTCCCCGGCCTCGAAAGACGCATGGCCCAGGACAGATAGTGCGGGTTGTTCGGCTTGTCGGCGTCGATGAAGATAAAGTCGAACGGCCCGGCATTCTCGGCGCCTAGGGCCGCAAGCGATTGAAGCGCCGGTCCGACCCGCAGTTCCACCCGGTCCGACACCCCTGCCCGTTCAAAGTTCGACCGCGCGACACTGGCGTGGTGCGAATCAAGCTCCAGCGTCACGACCTTGCCGTCCATCGGCAATGCTCGCGCCATCCAGATTGTTGAGTAGCCGCCCAATGTGCCGATTTCGAGTACCTTCTTTGCTCCCTGCATTCGCGCAAGAAGTGAGAGCAGCTTGCCTTGTGCCGGGGAAACGTCGATAGGCGGCAGGCCCTGATCATGGTTGGCCGCCAGAACGGCATCGAGGGCGGGATCCGCCTCGAAAAGAGCTTCGACAATGTAGTCGTCGACAGAAGCCCAAATCTTCCTGCTCATCGTTTCCTCTCCGATCCGCTTGAGGAACCAAAATGCGAAAAGGGGCCACTTAGGCCCCTTTCCTATCTTCTCTTGCTTGCGCGCTTACTGCGCGGCGTTAACCATGTCGGTCAGCATCGGCTCGGCGACCTCGACGCCGGACGCCTTGCGGCGCTCGTCGATGATCAACTCGTCGCGCGAGGTGGCGATGCGCCGGATCTGGCTCATCGTACCGCCGGTACCGGCCGGGATCAGCCGGCCGACGATGACGTTTTCCTTCAGCCCCTGCAGCATGTCGGTCTTGCCGGCAACCGCAGCTTCGGTCAGCACCCTCGTCGTCTCCTGGAAGGAGGCGGCGGAGATGAAGGACGGCGTCTGCAGCGAGGCCTTGGTGATGCCGAGCAGCACCGGCTGGCCTTCGGCCGGCTTCTTGCCTTCCTCGACCAGGCGCTCATTGACCTCTTCCAGCTCGATCACGTCGACGTGGTCGCCCGGAATGTAGGTCGAATCGCCCTGCGTGGTGATCTCGACCTTCTGCAGCATCTGGCGAACGATCACCTCGATGTGCTTGTCGTTGATCGACACGCCCTGCAGGCGGTAGACCTCCTGGATCTCGTTGACGAGGTAGGAGGCAAGCGCCTCCACGCCCTTGATCGCCAGGATGTCGTGCGGCGCCGGATTGCCGTCGAGGATGTAGTCGCCCTTCTCGATGACGTCGCCGTCCTGGAGATGGAACGGCTTGCCCTTCGGGATCAGGTATTCGACCGGCTCAAGCGTCGAGTCATGCGGCTCGATGATGATGCGGCGCTTGTTCTTGTAGTCGCGGCCGAAGCGGATCGTGCCATCGATCTCGGCGATGATGGCGTGATCCTTCGGACGGCGTGCCTCGAACAGTTCGGCCACACGCGGCAGACCGCCGGTGATGTCCTTGGTCTTGGCGCTTTCCATCGGGATACGCGCCAGCACGTCGCCGGGACGAACCTGTGCGCCCGGCTCGACCGAAAGAATGGCCTCGACCGAGAGCAGGAAGCGGGCGTCGCCGCCCTTCGACAGCTTGCCGACCTTGCCCTTGGCATCCTGGACGACGATCGCCGGCTTGAGGTCGTTGCCGCGTGGCGTCGAACGCCAGTCGATGACCTCGCGCTTGGTGATGCCGGTCGATTCGTCGGCGGTTTCCTGGACGGAAATGCCATCGACCAGATCCTCGAATGCCACCCTGCCCTCGATTTCGGTGAGGATCGGGCGGGTATAAGGATCCCACTCGGCGATGCGCTGGCCGCGTTTCACCTTGTCGCCATCGTCGACGAAGATGCGCGAACCGTAGGTAACGCGGTGCGTGGCGCGTTCCTTGCCGGCTTCGTCGAGGATCAGCACCGCCATGTTGCGGCCCATGACCATCAGCTGGCCGTCGGAGTTGCGCACCACGTTGCGGTTGCGGATCTCGACCTTTCCCTCATAGGAGGCTTCAAGGAACGAGGAATCCACCACCTGCGCCGTGCCGCCCATGTGGAAGGTACGCATGGTGAGCTGAGTGCCCGGCTCGCCGATCGACTGCGCCGCGATAACGCCGACAGCCTCGCCCTGGTTGACGGGAGTGCCGCGGGCCAGATCGCGTCCGTAGCAGACCGCGCAGACGCCGACCCTGACCTCGCAGGTCAGCGCCGAACGGATGCGAACCGACTGCACGCCGGCCTTTTCGATCAGTTCCACGTCACGCTCGTCCATCAGCGTTCCGGCCTTGACCAGAACCTCGCCGGTGACCGGGTGGGTGATGTCGTCGAGCGAGGTGCGGCCGAGAACGCGCTGACCAACCGAGGCGACGACCTGACCGGCATCGACGATCGGCTGCATAGTGAGGCCCTTGTCGGTGCCGCAGTCGAGCGAGTTGACGATGCAGTCCTGCGCCACGTCGACAAGACGACGCGTCAGGTAACCCGAGTTCGCCGTCTTCAAGGCGGTGTCGGCCAGACCCTTGCGGGCGCCGTGGGTCGAGTTGAAGTACTCGAGCACGGTGAGGCCTTCCTTGAAGTTCGAGATGATCGGCGTCTCGATGATTTCACCGCTAGGCTTGGCCATCAGGCCGCGCATGCCGGCGAGCTGGCGCATCTGAGTGGGCGAGCCGCGCGCACCGGAGTGCGACATCATGTAGATCGAATTCATCGGCTTCTGACGGCCGTTGTCCTCGAACTCGACCGCCTTGATGCGGGCCATCATTTCGTCGGCGACCTTTTCCGAGCACTTGGCCCAGGCGTCGACGACCTTGTTGTACTTCTCGCCCTGGGTGATCAGGCCGTCATTGTACTGCTGCTCGTATTCCTTGGCCAAAGCCTCGGTGTCGGACACCAGCTTGATCTTGGCGTCCGGGATCAGCATGTCGTCCTTGCCGAACGAAATGCCGGCGCGGCAGGCGTGGCTGAAGCCGAGAGCCATGATGCGATCGCAGAAAATGACCGTCTCCTTCTGACCGCAATGGCGGTAGACGGTGTCGATCATCTTGGAGATGTTCTTCTTGGTCATCTCCTGGTTGGCGGTCTCGTAGGGCACGTTGTGGTTCTTCGGCAGCAGCTCACCGATGATCATGCGGCCAGGCGTGGTGTCGTAGATCTTCGACACGACCTTGCCGTCGGCGTCGACCGTGCGGAAGCGCCCCTTGATCTTGGCATGCAGCGTCACCGCCTTGGTCTCGAGCGCGTGCTGGAGCTCGCCCATGTCGGCAAACACCATGCCCTCGCCCGGCTCGTTCTGGTTGACGATCGAGAGATAGTAGAGACCGAGAACCATGTCCTGCGACGGCACGATGATCGGCGCACCGGAAGCCGGGTGCAGGATGTTGTTGGTCGACATCATCAGCACGCGGGCTTCGAGCTGCGCTTCCAGCGACAGCGGCACGTGGACCGCCATCTGGTCGCCGTCGAAGTCGGCGTTGAAGGCCGTGCAGACCAGCGGGTGAAGCTGGATCGCCTTGCCTTCGATCAGGATCGGCTCGAACGCCTGGATACCGAGGCGGTGCAGCGTCGGTGCGCGGTTCAAAAGCACCGGATGCTCGCGGATGACCTCGTCGAGGATATCCCAGACCTCCGGACGCTCCTTCTCGACCAGCTTCTTCGCCTGCTTGACGGTCGAGGAGTAACCCTTGGCGTCGAGACGGGCGTAGATGAAGGGCTTGAACAGCTCGAGCGCCATCTTCTTCGGCAGGCCGCACTGGTGCAGCTTGAGCTCCGGACCGGTGACGATGACCGAGCGGCCGGAATAGTCGACGCGCTTGCCGAGCAGGTTCTGGCGGAACCGGCCCTGCTTGCCCTTCAGCATGTCGGACAGCGACTTCAGCGGACGCTTGTTGGCGCCGGTGATGACGCGGCCGCGGCGGCCGTTGTCGAACAGCGCATCGACGGCTTCCTGCAGCATGCGCTTTTCATTGCGCACGATGATGCCGGGCGCGCGCAGCTCGATCAGCCGCTTCAAGCGGTTGTTGCGGTTGATGACGCGGCGATAGAGGTCGTTCAGATCCGACGTGGCGAAACGGCCGCCGTCCAGCGGGACAAGCGGGCGCAGATCCGGCGGGATCACCGGAACCACCTTCATGATCATCCATTCCGGACGGTTGCCGGACTCCATGAAGTTCTCGACGACCTTGAGCCGCTTCACGTACTTCTACTGCTTGAGCTCGGAGGTGGTCGAAGCCAGCTCAGAACGCAGATCGCCGGCGATCTTCTCGAGGTCCATGCCGGCCAGAAGGTCGTGGATCGCCTCGGCGCCGATCATGGCGGTGAACGAATCCTCGCCATACTCGTCGACGGCCATCATGTACTCTTCCTCGCTGAGCAGCTGGTGCTCCTTCAGCGCGGTGAGGCCGGGTTCGGTAACGATGTAGTTCTCGAAGTAGAGGACCCGCTCGATGTCCTTCAGCGTCATGTCGAGCAGCGTGCCGATGCGCGACGGCAGCGACTTCAGGAACCAGATGTGGGCGACCGGTGCCGCCAGCTCGATATGGCCCATGCGCTCGCGGCGGACGCGCGACAGCGTGACTTCGACGCCGCACTTTTCGCAGATGACGCCCTTGTATTTCATGCGCTTGTACTTGCCGCACAGGCATTCATAGTCCTTGATCGGGCCAAAAATGCGCGCGCAGAACAGGCCGTCACGCTCCGGCTTGAAGGTGCGATAGTTGATGGTCTCCGGCTTCTTGATCTCGCCGAACGACCAGGACAGAATCTTCTCAGGGCTGGCAAGCGAGATCCGGATGGAATCGAACACCTGCGCAGGCGCCTGGGGATTGAAGAGATTCATGACCTCTTGGTTCATGCCGTTCTCCTTTTCGGGGTCCTCGAAAACCCCTTGCATCTAGCGCGGGCCAAACGCCCGCCGACTTGATCGGCCATCGGCCGAGAATTTGGTGCGTCCGGTCGCGGGAAGACCGCGGCCGGACGTCTTGCTTACTCGGCCGCGTCGGGCAGCCGGATCGGGTTGTCGTCGAGCTTGGTGTTCTCCAGCTCGACATTGAGGCCGAGAGACCGCATTTCCTTGACGAGAACATTGAAGCTCTCGGGGATGCCGGCCTCGAATGTGTCGTCGCCTCTGACGATCGCCTCGTAGACCTTGGTGCGGCCGGCGACGTCGTCCGACTTCACCGTCAGCATCTCCTGCAGCGTGTAGGCGGCGCCGTATGCTTCGAGCGCCCAGACCTCCATCTCGCCGAAGCGCTGACCACCGAACTGCGCCTTGCCGCCCAGCGGCTGCTGGGTAACGAGCGAGTACGGACCGATCGAACGCGCGTGGATCTTGTCGTCCACAAGGTGGTGAAGCTTGAGCATATATATGTAGCCCATCGTCACTTTGCGATCGAACGGCTCGCCGGTGCGCCCGTCATAGAGCTGCGACTGACCGCTGGTGTGCAGGCCCGCCTGCTCCAGCATGATATTGATGTCGGCCTCGTGCGCGCCGTCGAACACCGGTGTCGCGATGGAGACGCCGCGGCGCATCTGCTCGCTGAGGCGAACGATGCTCTCGTCGTCATATTCGCGGACCGGCTCGTTGCGGTCGTTGGAAGGCATGAAGCTCTCGAGCGTCTTGCGCAGCGGCTTGATGTCGCCCGCCGTCTTGTACGCGTCGATCAGATCGCCGATCTTCCTGCCCATTCCGGCGCAAGCCCAGCCCAGGTGCGTCTCCAGAATCTGGCCGACATTCATGCGGCTCGGCACACCCAGCGGGTTAAGCACGATATCGGCATGCGTGCCGTCCTCGAGAAAAGGCATGTCCTCGACCGGAACGATCCGCGACACGACACCCTTGTTGCCGTGCCGGCCGGCCATCTTGTCGCCGGGCTGCATCTTGCGCTTCACGGCCACGAAGACCTTGACCATCTTCATGACGCCCGGAGGCATCTCGTCGCCGCGCTGCACCTTCTCGACCTTGTCCATGAAGCGCTGCTCGAGCGCCTTCTTGGAATCGTCGTACTGGCCGCGCAGGGCTTCCAGTTCGCTCTGGAGCTTTTCGTTCTCCACGGCAAACTGCCACCACTGCGAACGCGGATACTCGTCGAGCGTGTCCTTCGACAGCTTCGAGCCCTTCTTGAAGCCCTTCGGCCCGGCAATCGCTTCCTTGCCGACGAGAACGTCGGAAAGACGCGAATAGACGTTGCGGTCGAGGATCGCCTGCTCGTCGTCGCGGTCCTTGGCGAGGCGTTCGATCTCCTCGCGCTCGATCGCCATGGCGCGCTCGTCCTTCTCGACGCCGTGGCGGTTGAAGACACGCACTTCGACGACGGTGCCGAAGGTTCCCGGAGGCATGCGCATCGAGGTGTCGCGCACGTCCGAGGCCTTTTCACCGAAGATGGCGCGCAGCAGCTTTTCTTCCGGCGTCATCGGGCTTTCGCCCTTCGGCGTGATCTTGCCGACCAGGATGTCGCCCGGCTGCACTTCCGCACCGATATAGACGATGCCGGCCTCATCGAGGTTCTTCAGCGCTTCTTCCGAGACGTTGGGAATGTCGCGCGTGATCTCCTCCGGCCCCAGCTTGGTGTCGCGGGCCATGACTTCGAACTCCTCGATGTGGATCGAGGTGAAGACGTCGTCGGCGACGATGCGCTCGGACAGGAGGATGGAATCCTCGTAGTTGTAGCCGTTCCACGGCATGAACGCGACCAGCACGTTACGGCCGAGGGCCAGATCGCCGAGCTCGGTCGACGGGCCGTCGGCGATGATGTCGCCCTTGTTGACCCGGTCGCCCATGCGCACCAGCGGACGCTGGTTGATGCAGGTGTTCTGGTTCGAACGCTGGAACTTCATCAGCCGGTAGATGTCGACGCCGGACTTGCCGGGATCGAGATCTTCCGTGGCGCGGATGACGATACGCGTCGCGTCCACCTGGTCGACGATGCCGCCGCGGCGGGCGCCGATGGCGGCGCCCGAGTCACGGGCGACGATCGGCTCCATGCCGGTGCCGACGAACGGCGCTTCGGCGCGCACCAACGGCACGGCCTGACGCTGCATGTTCGAGCCCATCAGCGCACGGTTGGCGTCGTCGTTCTCGAGGAACGGGATCAGGGCCGCGGCCACCGACACCATCTGCTTCGGCGACACGTCCATTAGATCGACGTTTTCGCGCGGCGCCATCATCACTTCGCCGGCGTTGCGGCAAATGACGAATTCGTCGACGAAATGACCATTCTTGTCGAGCTCGGCATTGGCCTGCGCGACGTGGTGCTTGGCCTCTTCCATAGCCGACAGGTAAACGACTTCATTGGTCAGCTTGCCGTTGACGATCTTGCGGTACGGGCTCTCGATGAAGCCGTATTTGTTGACGCGCGCGAAGGTCGCAAGCGAGTTGATCAGGCCGATATTCGGTCCTTCCGGCGTCTCGATCGGGCAGATGCGGCCGTAATGCGTCGGGTGCACGT
Organism: Mesorhizobium sp. M0598; assembly: GCF_040320865.1. Taxonomy (NCBI): domain Bacteria; kingdom Pseudomonadati; phylum Pseudomonadota; class Alphaproteobacteria; order Hyphomicrobiales; family Phyllobacteriaceae; genus Mesorhizobium; species Mesorhizobium sp. M0598. The sequence continues at coordinate 35,570 of NZ_JAMYQL010000002.1, forward strand.
CGCGCACCTCGAAACCGGCACGCTCGCGGGTCAGACCGCCCGGTCCAAGCGCCGAAAGACGGCGCTTGTGGGTGATCTCCGACAGCGGGTTGGTCTGATCCATGAACTGCGACAGCTGCGAGGAACCGAAGAACTCGCGCACGGCGGCAGCCGCCGGCTTGGCGTTGATCAGGTCCTGCGGCATCACCGTATCGATCTCGATCGAGGACATACGTTCCTTGATCGCGCGCTCCATGCGCAGCAGGCCGACGCGGTACTGGTTCTCCATCAGCTCGCCGACCGAGCGCACACGGCGGTTGCCGAGATTGTCGATGTCGTCGATCTCGCCCTTGCCGTCGCGCAGTTCGACCAGCGTCTTGACCACGGCCAGGATGTCGTCCTTGCGCAGCACGCGCACGGTATCCTCGGCCTTGAGCTCGAGGCGCATGTTCATCTTGACGCGGCCAACGGCCGACAGATCATAGCGCTCGCTGTCGAAGAACAGCGAGTTGAACATGGCTTCAGCGGTTTCCAGCGTCGGCGGCTCGCCGGGGCGCATGACGCGGTAGATGTCGAACAGCGCGTCCTGGCGGCTCTCGTTCTTGTCGACGTTGAGCGTGTTGCGGATGTAGGCGCCGACGTTGACGTGGTCGATGTCGAGGACCTTGATCTCATCGTCACCGGTGCCAAGCAGCACTTTCAGCGTCTTTTCGTCGATCTCGTCACCGGCTTCGAGGAAGATCTCGCCGGTCGCGTAGTTGACAATATCCTCGGCAAGGTAGTTGCCGAGCAGATCCTCGTCGGTCGCCTTGATCGCCTTGAGACCCTTTTCGCCAAGTGCCCTGGCCTGGCGGGCGGTGATCTTCTTGCCGGCCTCGACGACGACTTCGCCGGTGTCGGCGTCGACTAGGTCACCAACGGCCTTGAGGCCGCGGAAACGCTCGACGTTGAACGGGATGCGCCAATGGTCGCCGGCGCGCTTGTAGGTGATCTTGTTGTAGAAGGTCGACAGGATCTCTTCGCCGTCCATGCCGAGCGCCATCAGCAGCGACGTCACCGGAATCTTGCGGCGGCGATCGATGCGGGCATGCACGACGTCCTTGCTATCGAACTCGATGTCGAGCCACGAACCGCGATAGGGAATGACGCGCGCGGCAAACAGAAGCTTGCCGGACGAGTGCGACTTGCCCTTGTCATGGTCGAAGAAGACGCCTGGCGAACGGTGCATCTGCGAGACGATGACGCGCTCGGTGCCGTTGACGATGAAGGTGCCGTTCAAGGTCATGAGCGGCATGTCGCCCATGTAGACGTCCTGCTCCTTGATGTCCTTGATCGACTTGGCGCCGGTATCCTCGTCGATATCGAACACGATGAGGCGCAGCGTCACCTTGAGCGGCGCCGCATAGGTCAGATCGCGCTGACGGCATTCGTCAACGTCGAATTTCGGTCCCTCGAACTCATACTTCACGAATTCCAGCATCGAGGAGCCGGAAAAATCGGAAATCGGGAAGACCGACTTGAAAACTGCCTGCAGTCCCTCGTCAGGACGCCCACCCTTGGGCTCCTCCACCATCAGGAACTGGTCATAGGATGCCTTCTGAACCTCGATCAGGTTCGGCATCTCCGCAACTTCCGGGATCTTTCCGAAAAACTTGCGTACGCGTCTGCGGCCATTGAAAGTCTGGGTTTGGGCCATCGTCGCTCCTTAGCTCAATTCTCGGGACGAGCCTCGCCGCGGCTCGCCTTGCATCTCGGGCCACCTTGGCGGCCCTGTCTTGTTGCCCGCCGCCTGTCGGCGGCTTCTTGTCTTTTCACCCGCCGCCAATTGGCGGCGGGCCAGAAACGGGAGAAAACCCGTTTCCTGAAGGCCGGTTTGCGGCCCTCAGGAAAGAGGTTTTCGCACTCTTCGCGTTACGCAGCCTCCCTTCGACGCGAAAGGAGTGGCGGACGGCGCGACGCCGTCCGCCGGTACTCAACGCTTACTTCAGTTCGACCTTGGCGCCGGCTGCTTCCAGCTGGGCCTTGAACTTGTCCGCGTCGGCCTTGGAAACGGCTTCCTTGACCGGCTTCGGAGCCGCCTCGACCAGGTCCTTGGCTTCCTTGAGGCCAAGACCGGTGATGGCGCGAACTTCCTTGATGACGTTGATCTTCTGAGCGCCTGCCTCGGTGAGGACGACGTCGAATTCCGTCTTTTCCTCGACCGGAGCAGCAGCGGCCGCAGCGCCGCCGGCAGCGGCAACCGCCACCGGAGCAGCGGCGGAAACGCCCCACTTTTCTTCAAGAAGCTTCGACAGCTCGGCCGCCTCGAGGACGGTCAGCTTCGAAAGGTCGTCTACGATCTTTGCCAGATCAGCCATTGCAATGTTCCTTCATAAGGTTCGAACGTGTGTTTGTGATAGCGAGGAACGGCCTCATGCCGCCTCGTCCTTCCGGGCGTAAGCGCCGATGACGCGCGCGACCGAAGCCGCAGGCGCATTGACGATCTGGGCGATCCGGGTTGCCGGCGTGGCGATCATGCCAACCAGCCTGGCGCGCAGCTCATCGAGCGACGGAAGTGTGGCGAGTGCCTTCACACCGTCGGCATTGAGCGAGGTGGTACCCATTGCGCCGCCGAGAATGACGAGCTTGTCATTTCCCTTGGCGAAATCGGACGCGACCTTCGGCGCCGCAATCGGATCCTCCGAATAGGCGATCAGCGTCTGCCCCTTGAACAGCTCGATGATCGATGCGGAGTCCGTGCCCTGAAGAGCGATTTTGGCGAGACGGTTCTTCGCGACTTTGACGGTGCCACCGGCGGCGCGCATTTTCGACCGAAGGTCGTTCATTTGCGCGACGGTGATACCGGCGTAGTGGGCCACGACGACTGAACCAGCGCTTGAAAACGCATCATTCAGGCCCGTGACGAGTTCGCGTTTTTCCGCTCTGTCCACTGCCTATCTCCAGTTGACCCCTGCCCTCTACGAAGGACAGGCGTCGGGTTGCCTTTTGCCGGCCGGGCCATCCAGTAACGGATCTCCCGAACGACGCTCGAGGATCCTGCCCCCTTTCGCCACACCTGCCGGCAAGCCGGACGGTGCGCAGACAAAAGGCAAACACGGTTCGAACCTTTCATTGGAGCTTGTGGCTCCTTTGTCCGGTCTTCACCCGTCTCATGCAGGCCCGCATGAATTAAGGCCCACATCACCTAAGGCTTGGGGGCCGCCTGCAATCTCGGACAGGATGTCCGGAAGCCTTTCGACTTCCGGTACCGGGCCGCCGACAGGTCGGAGGCCCGGAATTCTTTCACGGATCAGCGTTTTAGCGGCCGATCCAATTGTTCGTATCAGGACGCTGCGAGCGTCGAGACGTCGAGCTTGAGGCCCGGGCCCATCGTCGAGGTGACCGACACCTTCTTGACGTAGTTACCCTTGGCACCAGCCGGCTTTGCCCTGGTCACCGCATCAGCGAAGGCACGGACGTTTTCTTCCAGCGCCTTGACGTCGAACGAGACCTTGCCGACGCCGGCGTGAACGATGCCGGCCTTCTCGACGCGGAACTCGACGGCGCCGCCCTTCGATGCCTTGACGGCGGCGGTAACGTCGGTGGTTACGGTGCCGACCTTCGGGTTCGGCATCATGCCGCGCGGACCGAGCACCTTGCCGAGACGGCCGACCAGCGGCATCATGTCCGGCGTGGCGATGCAGCGGTCGAAGTCGATCGTGCCCTTCTGGACGATGTCGACCAGATCCTCGGCTCCGACGATGTCGGCGCCGGCGGCCTTGGCCTCCTCGGCCTTGTCGCCACGCGCGAAGACGGCGACGCGAACGCTGCGGCCGGTGCCGTTCGGCAGGTTGACCACGCCGCGGACCATCTGGTCGGCATGGCGCGGGTTGACGCCGAGGTTCATCGCGACTTCGATCGTCTCGTCGAACTTCACCGAGGAGCGATCCTTGAGCAGCTTCAGCGCCTCACCCAAAGCATAAGCCTTGTTGGGATCGATGCCTTCGCGGGTCTTCGATACACGCTTTGCAATCTTTGCCATGATCTCAGCCCACCACTTCCAGACCCATCGAGCGGGCGGAGCCCTCGACCATGCGCATGGCCGCCTCGACGTCGTTTGCGTTCAGATCCTTCATCTTCTGCTCGGCGATGGCGCGCACCTTGTCGCGGCCGATCGTGCCGGCCTTGACCTTGCCCGGCTCCTTCGAGCCCGACTTCAGGTTCGCAGCCTTCTTCAGGAAGTAGCTCACCGGCGGCGTCTTCATGACGAAGGTGAACGACTTGTCCTGGTAGTAGGTGATGACGACCGGAACCGGCGAGCCCTTTTCCATTTCCTGGGTCTGCGCGTTGAACGCCTTGCAGAACTCCATGATGTTGATGCCACGCTGACCAAGCGCCGGGCCGATCGGGGGCGACGGCGTGGCCGATCCCGCGGAAACCTGGAGCTTGAGCTGGCCTGCAATTTTCTTAGCCATCTCTCTTCCTGCCTTTTCTCATGCCGGTCTTGCCGGCGGTTGCAGTCTGGTGGTGCGGTCCGCGCGGCCGGCTAAAGCCGCATTCGCCTCCCACCCGTTTTGGCCGCGCGATCTCCGCGCCGCCTTCCCTGCCGCCGAAACCGGTGCAGGGATTTCGGATCAGCCCTTCTCGACCTGTCCGAATTCCAGATCGACCGGCACGGCGCGCCCGAAGATCGATACTTCCACCTTGAGCCGCGCCCGCTCCTCGTCCACTTCCTGGACGAAACCGTTGAACGACGCGAATGGTCCATCCGAAACGCGGATCGCTTCGCCGATCTCGAACGTCACCGACGGCTTCGGCCGCTCGACGCCTTCCTGAACCTGGTTCAGGATACGCTGGGCTTCGGCTTCGGTGATCGGCACCGGCTTGGAGTCGCCCAGGAAACCGGTGACCTTCGGCGTGTTCTTGACGAGCGAGAACACGGCATCGGTCAGATTGGCTTTCAGCAGCACATAGCCCGGAAAGAACTTGCGCTCGGCATCGACCTTGCGGCCGCGGCGGATCTCGACGACCTTCTCGGTCGGCACCACGATCTGCTCGATGTCGGCGGACAGGCCCTTCTGCTTGGCCTTGTTCTCGATGTCCTCGGCGACCTTCTTTTCAAAGTTCGAGTAGGCGTGGACGATGTACCACCGCGCGGTCATTTCAAGACTTCTCCGTAATCGCCGGACTTACTGTCCGAGGCCGAGGATTTTTTCGACCGCAAAGCCCATGGCCACGTCTGCGGTAAAGAAAAAGATCATCGCGATGACCGCGAACACAAGGACCATCACCGTCGAGATCATCGTTTCGCGCCGCGACGGCCAAGTGACCTTGGCGGTCTCCGCGCGAACCTGCTGGAGAAAGGTGAAAGGATTTGTGGTTTTCGAAGCCATATGCCGCTCTGTCTGCAAGACCCGTTGGCCGGGTCTCCTGGATGATCCCGCTGGCCGGGACGTGCCGCTTGAGCGTGCGTTCGCGCCGAATCAGCGCAATCATTTCGCCCATGCAAATCAGACGCGTAAAGCCGGCTTCCCAGCTCCACGCGTCGCGTGTCTGTTTCGTCTACATAAAACCGATTCTTGATCCACGCAAGTGGCAAGTGTCCGCTTTATGGCCAAACGCCGCCTCGGAACCATCCAGTCGTTCCGTCCCGGCTATGCGGCCCTTATGCCGCAACTTATGCTATATGGCAAGTCACAAGCCGGTTTTCAAAGGCCGCACTGCAAAAGAATTGCTTTTAGGTATCCATTCGAAGAATGGCACGGGCAGCAGGGCTCGAACCTACGACCTGCGGTTTTGGAGACCGCCGCTCTACCAACTGAGCTATGCCCGTATGCGCATGTCGGCGCAGCAGGCGCTTCCTAAAAGCTTCCGCGCGCTCTGTAAAGAGCGACGTGCGCTACCCGGCCTTCATCTTCGAAAGTCCAGGCGTCCTCCCGGCCATTTCCCGTCGATCCTTTGATTGCTGACGATCAAGCCGACCCGGGGACGCACGATTTCCGGGTCGGTCAGATTGATGTATTTTCCCGCCAGCCCTTTCGCACCCTGGCGCCGGGCATCGATGAGCCCCTTGCGCACGCCATTATGCCAATCGAACAGCAGGTAAACTCTCTCTCCCGCCGTCTTCACCTCGCCCCGGCCGGACTTCCATTTATCCTCGGTATCGCCCGGGATCGTGGGATCGGCACCGCCGTTCCATCGGCTGGACCAGCTGCCTTCGATGGTGTCGTTGCGGTCGCGGTCGCGGTCGGTGCCCCATGCCTCGGCATTTTCATCGCTTGGAGTTCCCTCCAGTTTCACGCCGGCGGCGAACGCCGACACCTCCTCGTCGTCGGGAGTGGGGACGTCCATGAAGCCAAACGGATTTCGGATTCCGCGGTCGCTGTCAAAGACGCTGTCTGAATTTTTCTTGCCTTCCGATCTCATCGCAAAGCCTCCGGTTTTCAATGTGGCCCCGCCATTCGACGGCGACCTTAGACCGTTAGCCTGGAGGACCGAGACCTCCATAGCCACCCGTTTTCCTGGCCGGCAGGCTTTCGACCGATTCGCGCGCGGTCAGGTTCCCGAAGGCGGCTTGTAGGGGCCGCCCGGCACCCCCCAGCCCCAGGCCGGCATTGGTTCCGTCTCGGGGTCGCAGGTCGGGCCCTTGTTGGAGTTCATCTTGGCCAGCCGCGATCCCCATTCGACATAGGCCATGAAAGCCGAGCGGAATTCGGGATCGTCAGGCAGGCCGACCTCGTCGGCGGCGTCGGCGAGAAGGTTGATCCAGCGCCGGCGCTGCTCCTCGGTCAGATGCTTGCCGAGATGGTGCATCACCATCTCGCGATGGCCGCCGTGCTTTTCGCTGTAGGTTTTCGGTCCACCAAAAACTTCGCCGATGAAAGCCGCGACGTGAGCGGGATGGTCCGGCGACATGTGCTTGAACACCGGCCCGACGATGGGGTCCCGAGAGACGTTGTCGTAGAAGGTTTGGGTCAGGCGGTTCAGCGCTTCGGTGCCGCCTGCCCATTCAAACAATGTCGGGACATCCTGGCTCATTCGCGATCCCTCCGATGCTGGTCTTCAACCGCGCTGGACGATAGCGGAAACATCGAGCGCCGCTCAACCTGCCTCGATGGCCAGTGCAAGGTTGCGCTAAAGCTTCGCCGGCGTCTCTGCCTCGGCGCTGGCGGACGGCAGAACGCGGCAGTTGTCGGGCTTCGGCGACGACTTGCAGATGGTGGCGCCCGTCAGCGCGTCCACCGATTGCGGCCCCGTCGTCAGTCCAACCTTCAGCATTAGGTCTGGTTCGAGCTGGCGCTCGACCGAGCGCTGCTCGAGCGCGGCGAACAGACCGGGACCAATCGCCATGTCCTCGAGATAGGTCTTAATTATCTGCTGCTGTCCCATCAGGTACATGCCGAGCCGCGCTTGCGGACCGACAAACCGTCTGACGCCGCCGGCAAGCATGAGCGCGCAGGCCGAATCGCATGCCGCTCCCGAATCGACGGTCAGGCCGGCATAGGCGCCCTCTTTAGCCAAGCAACTCCACTCTCCCGGGTCGCAGCCAACGAAATCGGTGCGGGCGACGGCGATGTCGAGCTTCTTTTCGTGGATAAGTCGCCCCACCGCCAGAGCACTGAACAGGTCGCCTCCTTGTGAGCTGACCACCACCGGCAGCCGTCGGTTGCCAAGCATGGCGAGCAACTGGCGCAGCTTCTGCGGGGTCTGAGGCGCAATCGCGCCTTCGGCCGAGATCCATTCCGGGCAGTTTGGATTGCAAAGCGGGTTGCTGCCGCGGACCAGGACGAAGCGCATGTCTGCGACCTCCTTCGGCCGCGGGGTTTCGAGCCCTGCGGGTGCAGGCTCGGCTTTCGCCACCACTTCGCCGGCCGGCTTCGTGATATTCGCCGGCGCCGGCACCTCCCTGCAACTCGCCGGCAACGGATCGGACGTGCATAGGGTTGGCGCGGTCAGCAGGTCGACGGCATCCCGGCTGGTGACGAGATTCATTTGCAGCATGTCGTAGGGAGCCAATTGCTGGATACCGCTGGCCGGTGTGCTTTTCATGGTCTCGAGCACACCCAGGCCGACGCCCATCTCCTTCAGATAGGCCGCCAGCTTCCGCTCCAGCGGCTTGTTCATCTCATAGGTCTTGTAGCTGCCGGCGTTCTTCCGGCTGACGACCCTGGTGCTGAGTATCTTCTTCTTGCCTTTCACCATGCGATAAGTGGTGCGGTACAGCAATTTCGTCCGGATATAGGTCGTGGTGATCTGATGGACGCCGAGAAAGGCCCATTCCCCGACCACGCGCCGGATGCCACCGGAAAACATCAACGGACAGGCGGAATTGCAGATGGCGCCATCGGCATAAGCATTGCCAAAATAAACGGCGCCCTTGCCGTCGTTTTCCTTGCAGTTCTTCACATCTGGCAGACAGCCGACGAAGCGGGTTTTGCCAACGGCGATATCGAGCTTGTTCTTGCGGATCAGGCGACCAAGTGTCAGCGCCGCTTCGACATTGCCGCCGGGGGAATCGACGACGATCGGCAGCTTTCGGCCGCCAAGCGCTTTCAGCGCGCGTTTGAACAGGGCCGGCGTGCCGGCTTCTATCGAGCCTTCCGCCGATATCCATTCCGGACAGGTCGGCTCGCAGCCCGGCGCGCTGCTGCGGACGACGACGAACCGCATCGTCGGGCCGAAATCCGGCGCGGATTTTTCCGGCGTGGATTTCTTTGCATCCGCTGCGAAGGCAGCGTGGCCCATGGCAAGCAACGACACCAGGCAGATCAGCCCTAGCGACCACCATGCCTGACTATGCAAACGGCGCCATGGAACCATTCGGGCATCCCCCTCGATGCAACCTATACTAGTTATGGCAGAGGCGCTTGCAACAGGATTTGAAGCAATGCGGTTAATCCATTGCCAGAATATCAGAATCAAAAAGGGCGGCCCGAAGACCGCCCCTTTGCATCCGATCTCAACCGGCAGCGCCGGCGACTACTCTTTGATGGTGACGACGATGCCGGCACCGACGGTGCGGCCGCCTTCACGGATGGCGAAGCGCAGCTTCTCTTCCATGGCGATCGGCACGATCAGCTCGACATCGACGGTGATGTTGTCGCCCGGCATCACCATCTCGGTGCCTTCCGGCAGCGACACGATGCCGGTCACGTCCGTCGTGCGGAAATAGAACTGCGGACGGTAGTTGGTGAAGAACGGCGTATGGCGGCCGCCCTCGTCCTTGGTCAGGATGTAGGCTTCGGCAACGAACTTCTTGTGCGGCTTGACGGTGCCGGGCTTGGCCAGGACCTGGCCGCGCTCGACGCCTTCACGGTCGACACCGCGCAACAGCGCGCCGATGTTGTCGCCGGCCTGGCCCTGGTCGAGCAGCTTGCGGAACATCTCGACGCCCGTGCAGGTCGTCTTGGTGGTCGGACGGATGCCGACGATCTCCAGCTCCTCGCCGACCTTGACGACGCCGCGCTCGACGCGGCCGGTCACCACCGTGCCACGGCCCGAGATCGAGAACACGTCCTCGATCGGCATCAGGAACGGCTTGTCGAGCGGACGCACCGGCGTCGGAATGTAGGCATCGACCGCAGCCATCAGTTCGCGGATGGCGTCCTCGCCGATCTTCTTGTCGCTGTCTTCAAGTGCGGCAAGCGCCGAACCCTTGACGATCGGAATGTCGTCGCCGGGGAACTCGTTCTTGGTCAAAAGCTCACGCACCTCGAGCTCGACCAGCTCGAGCAGCTCGGCGTCGTCGACCTGGTCGACCTTGTTCAAGAACACCACGATCGAGGGCACGCCGACCTGGCGGGCGAGCAGGATGTGCTCGCGCGTCTGCGGCATCGGGCCGTCGGCGGCCGACACCACCAGGATCGCGCCGTCCATCTGCGCGGCACCGGTGATCATGTTCTTGACGTAGTCGGCGTGGCCGGGGCAGTCGACATGGGCATAGTGGCGGTTGGCGGTCTCGTATTCGACGTGCGCCGTCGAAATGGTGATGCCGCGCGCCTTCTCTTCGGGCGCCGCATCGATCTGGTCGTAGCGCTTGTATTCGCCAAAATACTTGGTGATCGCCGCCGTCAGCGACGTCTTGCCATGGTCGACGTGACCAATCGTGCCGATGTTCACATGAGGCTTAGTGCGCTCGAATTTACCTTTTGCCATAGTCTCTTTCCTTGGACGGCCTGGGGACGGCCTGGACCTTCAGTTCAGTCGAATGCGGGGCGATTAGCGACTAAGGCCGAAAAACACAAGTGCCTTGTCGCCGAGCGCGCTCGCCCGGCCCGAACGTGTGATCCGGTTTCGGAGAATGTGGCGCGGATATAGGAACGAACAAGGGCAAATGGAATGGTTGCGGCGGCGGCTGACGGCTTTGACGGATTTACAGCCGGATCTGGCCCATTGCCGCCCTGGCGCCGGTCTGATTTCGTGGGCCGATGCATTTCATCCCGACTGCCATACGAGGCCCGCTGTTCATGGTCGTTTCGACCGGGTCCTACATCGTCAACGACACGATGATGAAACTCGCAACCGCGGGACTGCCGCCCTATGAGGTGCTGTTCCTGCGCGGCGCTGCGGCAACATTGTGGGGCATTCCGCTGCTGTTCATGCTGGGTTATGGCAAGCAGATCCCGCTGATCCTCGACGCCAAGGTTTTGCGCAGGAACATGCTCGAACTGGGTGCGATCCTTTGCTACGTGGTGGCGCTCGCCAACATGCAGATCGCCGATTCGACCGCGCTCGGGCAGATCACGCCCTTGCTGATGCTGGTCGGCTCCTCGATGCTGTTTGGCGAACGGATCGGTGGGCTGCGCCTGGCGCTGATCGGGCTCGGCTTTATCGGCGCAGTGATGGTGGCACAACCGACAATGCAGGGGATTTCGGTCTATGCCCTGCTGGCGCTAGGCAATGCCGCCCTGTCCGCGGCGCGCGATCTGGCCGGACGCAAGGTCGCCGCCGACGTGCCGGGAATGGTCGTAGCTATTTCCGCGGTGATTGTGGTGCTCGCGGGCGCCGGGGCAGCTCATTTGCTTTCCGAGCAGTGGGTGGTGCCTGAAATCCGTCACCTGCTGCTGATGGGCGGCGCCGGACTGTTCCTGATCTTCGGCCACTTCTTCATCTTCATGGCCTATCGCGTCGGGCCGACCAGCGTGGTGGCGCCGTTCTACTATTGCTTTACCGTCTGGGCGGTGATTTCAGGCCTGGTGGTTTTCCGGCAGCTCCCGAATGCGCTGGCCATCTGCGGCATCCTGCTGGTGGTGGCCAGCGGGTTGACCATCGTCTCGCTCGACGAGCGCAAGCGCCGGTTGACCGTCGTCGCTTGAAACTGAAATCGGCCTGCACAATAGGAGGAGCGCGTGGCAAGCCCGGATGACAACCAGAATTCACGCAACCGCAGGCTTATCGGAAAGTGCCTGTGCGGCGCCGTTCAGTACGCGGTGGCGGACGCGTTCATCTATGCCGCGAACTGCCACTGCTCGAACTGTCGGCGCACCACCGGCTCGGCGTTCAAGCCATTCGCCGGCATCGAACGCGACAGGCTGAGCCTGACCAAGGGCGAGGACAATCTCATGATCTTCGGCGACGAAACCGGCCATGACGCGCACTGCCGGACTTGCGGCTCGTTGCTCTATTCCGTGGTCCGCGACGGTGCCTTCGTGCATGTCGCCATGGGAACCCTCGTCGACGAGCCGACCATCCGCCCGACGCAGCACATCTTCGTCGGCTCGAAGGCGAAGTGGTTCACGATCACCGACGATCTGCCGCAATACAGAGAACACGCGGTCGCCGGAGATGCCGGCGAATAGCTGACCGTTAGAAAACGCTCAACCAAATTATCGTTTCGTTTTCGCGTCGGCCGCCAACGAAACTATACTGTGCTCCGTCACTGAACTTATGTCGCGGGGATTTCTGTGGCGTTGCCGCCCGACTGGTTGCCCAATGTTGCGATGAAGCGCGTCATTTGCCATTGGACGGCGGGCTCGCATTCGGCCGGCGATACCGACAGGGATGCGTATCACATACTGGTCGAGGGGAATGGCCGCCTGGTCAGGGGCCGGCCTTCGATCGCGCTCAATTCAGGCCGGGTAAAACCGGGATATGCCGCGCACACGCTCAACTGCAACGGCGGCTCGATCGGGGTTTCGCTCTGCTGCATGGCCGGGGCGGAGCAAAGGCCGTTCGATGCCGGCCGCTATCCGATGACCAGGGCGCAGTGGGACGCGATGGCCGCCGTCGTCGCCGAACTCTGCAAATACTACCGCATCAAGGTCACGCCCAAAACGGTGCTGTCGCATGCCGAAGTCGAGAGTAATCTCGGCATCGAGCAGCGCGGAAAATGGGATTTCACCCGGCTGCCCTTCGATCCGACGATCAGCGGCGCAAGCGCCTGTGGCGAGCGGCTGCGCCGCGACGTGACGGTGGCAATGGGCGCGATGCCAAATCTACCGGTGAGGATTGGGCGCGATGCGGTATGGCAGCGATTGCTCGAGGAATTATGGCCGATCATGGTGAGAGGGCTGGAAGCCGGCCTCAACACGCTGATCCGCGAAATCCTCAAAAGGATCAGATAGGCGGTCGGCATTCGGGTGAATGCCGACGCAATTGCCGAGCGGCTTCTACAGAGCCCTCTTGCCGCTGAACTGGTGATAGGCCCACAGGACCACCACCGCACCGACCACGGCGACTATCAGGCTATAGATGTTGAGCCCGGTAACGCCCGACGCTCCAAAGGCGCTAAAGATGAGCCCGCCGACGATGGCGCCGACGATCCCAAGCACGATATCGAGCACAAGGCCTTGCCCGCTTTTATTGACGATCTTGCTGCCTATGAAGCCGGCGATGACGCCGAGAATAATCCAGCTTAATATTGACATTTTTCCTCTCCGTTCCCCGCGCTCGATTACTTCCACATTATTAAGCAAAGCTCAAGCCAACTTGAAAATCATGATTACGGAAAGCTCAAACCGGCTTGAAATTCGCCATGAATGCGTCATTGTCGGAGACGGACGGGCAATTTGACATGGAGATCCACAATGGGACTGTTTGACAATGCCGTTCCCGGCGGCAACGTCGCCAAGCCGCTGATGATCGCGCTCGGCGCACTTTTGGTGGGAAAAATGCTGAGCGGTGGAAGTTCCGCCCAGCCGGAGGCGGCGCAGAGCCCTGCCCCCGTCTCGCCTGATACAACCGCATCCGCCGACGGCGGACTGCTCGGCGGTCTGGGCGGACTGCTCGACAAACTGAAGGACGCCGGCCACGGCAACGTCGCCAATTCGTGGGTCGGTACCGGTCAGAACCAGCCGATCAACCCCAGCGATCTGGGCAGTGCTCTCGGGCCACAAATCATTCAGGAGATCGCGCAAAGGACGGGCCTGAACCAGCAGGATCTGCTCAAGCAATTGTCCGCGGCCTTGCCAGGGCTTGTCGACCAGTTGACGCCGAACGGGCAAGTGCCGCAGCAGAACCAGCTCGCGTCCATATTCAGCAAATTCGCGAGCTGACGCCTGTCCCAACGCCGCCTGCGGTTCGGGACAACGGTAACACAGATTAAGATGCGCGTCCGTCTGGACGCGCAACGAATACTTTGAACTATCGGCAAAGCGCTTCGCTTGGGGCTGCCTGCTTCGGCATCGTGCGCGAGGTGCGCCGCGGCTTAGGGGAAATCTGGAGCGGGTAGCGGGAATCGAACCCGCATATTCAGCTTGGAAGGCTGCTGCTCTACCACTGAGCTATACCCGCGCCTTTCAGTCAAGCATCGGATCCGCTCCGACGCTCGCTCTGCGTTTCAGGGCTTCCGGGCCGGCAGTGGTGGAGAGGGTTGGATTTGAACCAACGTAGGCATAGCCAACGGATTTACAGTCCGTCCCCTTTAACCACTCGGGCACCTCTCCAGTCTGCCGCCGGAGCCATGCAACGAGGCATCGACGCGTCGCGGCCGCCAAAGCAGCCCTTCCGCGAAGCGCCTTATGGCGGCAGCGCCCAAAACTGTCAACCGCAACAGTCCGGCAAAAAGCGCTGAATCTCACGCCTCGCCCGACAAGCAGCTTATGCAGCTGTATCCATGGCCGGACGACACGGCTATAGAAGCCGGCCATGAGCAACGACAACAAATCGAAGACCCCTAAAGACACCCACTACGCGAAGCTGCGCCGCGCGCATCGCGACGAGAAGAGCGGTGGCGCGCCTGCATTCAGGCCACGCCAGCCGGTGCCGCCCGGCGAGAACCCGGCGGATGGGCTGGTGCGGCTCTACGGGCTGCACACGGTGCGGGCCGCACTCGACAATCCGCGCCGCAAAATCAAGAAGATGCTGGTGACGCGCAACGCTGCCGAGCGACTGGCAATCGCCGACCTTGGCGCTTTGCCCTTCAACGCGGAACTGGTCGAACCCAGGGACATCGACAAGGTCACCGGCTCGGATGCCGTTCACCAGGGCGTGGTGATCGAGGCCGAGCCGCTGAAACCGAAGCGGCTCGATGCGCTCGGCGACACCAGGCTGGTGCTGGTGCTCGACCAGATCACCGATCCGCACAATGTCGGTGCGATCCTGCGCTCGGCGGTGGCTTTCGGCGCCGGTGCATTGATCACCACGGCGCGCCACAGCCCGCAGGAATCCGGCGTGCTGGCGAAATCGGCCTCCGGCGCGCTCGAGCATATCGATCAGATCGAGGTGAAGAACCTCGCCGACGCGCTGGGGCAGCTGCACGAGGCCGGATTCCAGACGATCGGCCTGGATTCGGACGGGCCGGCGGAGCTCGAAACGAGCTTTGCCGGAGAAAAGATCGCGTTGGTACTTGGCGCCGAGGGCAAAGGCCTGCGCCAGAAGACACGCGAGACGGTGACGACGCTCGCCCGGCTCGACATGCCCGGCGCCATCCGTTCGCTCAACGTGTCGAATGCCGCGGCGGTGGCGCTTTATGCGGCGAGGAAATTTTTGAAAGAGTGAATGGTGAATAGTGAATGGTGAGACTGTACGTAAGTCGTGACCAATCACTACCAACTACTCACCTATCTGCAACTGACTACCTATTCACCATTCACCATTCACCATTCACCATTCACTATTCACTATTCACCCACTTCACATCCCGCCATCCGCTCCAGCGCCCGAACCAGCGCCGAATGATCCTCCTTTGACCCGCCATTCGCCGCGCACGAGTTGAACAATTGCTGCGTCGTTGAAGTGTTGGGCAGGGCGACGCCGAGCGCTTTCGCGCCTTCAAGGGCGAGATTCAGATCCTTCTGGTGGAGTTCGATGCGGAAGCCGGGCGCGAAAGTGCGCTTGATCATGCGCTCGCCATGCACTTCCAGGATGCGCGAGTTTGCGAGCCCGCCCATCAGCGCCTGCCTGACCTTGGCCGGGTCGGCGCCGGCTTTCGATGCAAAAACAAGCGCTTCGGCGACGGCCTCAATGGTCAGCGCGACGACGATCTGGTTGGCGACCTTGGTGGTCTGTCCGACGCCGTTCGGTCCGACCAGAGTGATGTTCTTACCTATCTTCTCGAAGATAGGCCTGGCGCGTTCGAAGGCTTTTTCCTCACCGCCGACCATGATGGTCAGCGAAGCCGCCTTGGCGCCGACCTCGCCGCCCGACACCGGCGCATCGAGATAGTCGCAGCCGAGATCGTTGATCTTTTTTGCGAATTCCTTGGTCTCGATCGGCGAGATCGAGCTCATGTCGATGACCAGCTTGCCTTTAGTGAGGCCTGACGCGACGCCATTCTCAGCGAACAGCACGTCGGCGACCTGCGGCGTATCCGGAACCATGGTGATGACGATGTCGGCGGCACGTGCGACGGCATCATGGCCGGTGACGACCTTCAGGCCCTTGGCGACGAGGTCGGCCGGCGGTTTCGAGCGGTGGTCGCTGGCGACGACCTGATAACCGGCGTCTAGCAGATGCCCCGCCATCGGCGCGCCCATGATGCCGAGGCCGATGAAGCCGATGATTTCCATTTTTAGTTCTCCGTCGTACTTGTTAAGGCCGAGTTCTTTCGCGCCCCCTCTGGCCTGCCGGCCATCTCCCCCACGGGTGGGGAGATCGGCAATTTCGGCGTCGGCTTGTAACTTTCTAAACCTCGAAAATTGGCGAAAGCGGCGGCGACATCCAATTTCCCCCCTCGTGGGGGAGATGCCAAGTTTTGGCAAAGAGGGCAGGCCAGAGGGGGGCGCGCAGGAACGCGACGTGCGATACGCAGCGTCTACGCCGCCGCGCTGCCCTGCCCGGCCGCGTCCCGAAACCACCCGAGCCCGGTTTCCGTTCCGCCCTTGGGCTTGTACTCCGCACCGACCCAGCCGGAATAGCCGATGCGGTCGATGTGGTTGTACAGGAAGGGAAAATTGATCTCGCCCGTCCCCGGCTCATGACGGCCGGGATTGTCCGCAAGCTGGATATGCGCGATGCGGTTGAGGTTTGCCTCGATGGTACGGGCGAGATCCCCCTCCATGATCTGCATGTGATAGATATCGTATTGCAGGAACAGGTTCTTCGAGCCGACGCGGTCGATCAGCGCCAGGGCCTGATCCGAGTAATTCAGGAAAAAACCCGGAATGTCGCGGGTGTTGATCGGCTCGATCAGCAGCCTGATGCCGGCCTGCTCCAGCTTTTCGGCCGCGAAAGCCAGATTTTCGGCGAAGACGTCTTCCAGCACGGAGCGGTCGACGCCTTGCGGCGCGATGCCGGCGAGGCAGTTGACCTGCTCGCAGCCGAGCGCATGGGCATAGGTGACGACCTTGGCAATGCCCTGCCGGAACTCCGGCACGCGGTCGGGCAGGATCGCGATGCCGCGCTCGCCCTTGGCCCAGTCGCCGGCAGGCAGGTTGAACAGGACCTGCGTCAGCCCGTTCTTCTTCAACCTGGCCGCGACGACATCCGGCGCATGGTCGTAGGGGCCGATATACTCGACGCCCTTGAAGCCGGCGCGGGCGGCGGCATCGAAGCGGTCGAGGAAGTCATGCTCGCCAAAGAGCATCGAAAGATTGGCTGAGAACCGTGGCATGGCAGTAGTTCCTCATATGCGGCTTAATCGAGCATGACGATCGCCGTGGGGGCATCTTCATGGCGTTCGGCAAGCTCCTCGAATTCGGTGATCTTGTCGATTTCGGTACCCATCGAAACGTTGGTGACGCGCTCGAGGATGAATTCGAGCACCACCGGAACCTGGTGCTCGTCCATCAGGCGCTTTGCCTCTTCGAAGGCACCGGCGAATTCCTCCGGCCGGCGCACCCTGACGGCCTTGCAGCCCATCGCCTCGGCAACGGCGACGTGGTCGACGCCGTAGCCCGCCTCTGGATCGCCCTGTCGATTGACGTTCTCGAAGGCGAGGCTGACTTCGAAATCCATCGAAAAGCCGCGCTGCGCCTGGCGGATCAGGCCGAGATAGGCATTGTTCACGACGACATGGATGTAGGGCAATTTGTGCTGTGCGCCGGCCGCCAGTTCCTCGATCATGAACTGGAAATCATAGTCGCCGGACAATGCCACAATTGTGCGGTCCGGATCGGCGGCGCGAACACCGAGGGCTGCCGGCAATGTCCAGCCGAGCGGGCCGGCCTGGCCGCAATTGATCCAGTTGCGTGGCTTGTAGACGTGCAGGAATTGCGCCCCGGCGATCTGGGACAGGCCGATCGTGGTGACATAGGTGGTGTCGCGGCCGAACGCCTTGTTCATCTCCTCGTAGACGCGCTGCGGCTTCAGCGGCACCTGGTCGAAATGGGTCTTGCGCTTCATCGTCTTCTTGCGCTGCCGGCATTCGCCGGCCCAGCCCGACCAGTCGCGCAATTTTCCGGCCGTCCTCCACTCGGTGGCGACGTCGAGCAGCATCTTAAGCGCCGCACCGGCGTCCGAGACGACGCCGAGGTCCGGCGCGAAGACCCGGCCGATCTGCGTCGGCTCGATATCGACGTGGATGAATTTCTTGCCCTTGGTATAGACGTCGATCGAACCGGTGTGGCGGTTGGCCCAGCGGTTGCCGATGCCGAAAACGAAATCGGCTTCGAGCATCGTGGCATTGCCATAGCGGTGCGAGGTCTGCAGCCCGCACATGCCGGCCATCAGGCGGTGGTCGTCGGGGATCGCGCCCCAGCCCATCAGCGTCGGAATGACAGGCACGCCGGCGACCTCGGCGAACTCGATCAGCAGATCGGACGCATCGGCGTTGATGATGCCGCCGCCGGCGACGATGACAGGCTTTTCCGCCGCATTCAGCATCGTCAACGCCTTCTCGGCCTGGGCGCGCGACATTGCCGGCTTGAACGGCACCAGCGGCTCGTAGGCATCGATGTCGAACTCGATCTCGGTCAGTTGCACATCGACAGGCAAATCGATCAGCACCGGCCCCGGCCGCGACGAGCGCATCAGATGGAACGCTTTCTGCAGCGCCATCGGCACCAGATAGGGTTCCATGACGGTGACCGCCCATTTGGCGACGGGTGCAGCGATCGCCGCAATGTCGACGGCCTGAAAATCCTCCTTGTTGAGACGCGCGCGCGGCGCCTGCCCGGTGATGCAGAGGATGGGAATTGAATCGGCAGCGGCCGAATAGAGGCCGGTGATCATGTCGGTGCCGGCAGGACCCGAGGTGCCGATGCACAGACCGATATTGCCCGATCTGGCGCGGGTAAACCCTTCGGCCATATGCGAGGCCGCCTCGACGTGACGCGCAAGGATGTGGCGGATACTGCCCCTCGCCTTCAGTGCCGAATAGAGCGGGTTGATCGCAGCACCCGGCACGCCGAAGGCACAGGAGATGCCTTCCTTTTCGAGAACGAGAACCGCTGCGTCGACTGCGCGCATCCTGGCCATGTCAGCCTCCACGGAATTGTTGATAGCCGATGATGCCAGCGCACCAATGATTTTTCAATTTTTTCAGAATATTTTTCCATTTCTAGAAAACAGCTCTTGTTGGTTGAATTGATTGGCCTTTTTGTTTTCCATGAATTCGCTTCGTAAATCACTGGAAAACTTTTTCATTGCCTGTTTGGGCGAACAGGGCGAAGAATGGCCCGATGGAAACCACCGAAAAACGCCAGCGCGGCCGGCCGCGCGCCTTCAACGGGCCGTCCGAGGCCGCCTCGGTGCAGTCGCTGGACCGGGCGCTGCGGATCCTGGCAATCGTCGCCGATGGCAGTGGCCTGTCGCTGAGCGAGATCGCCGCCAGTTCCGGTCTGCCGGCATCCACCGCCTACCGCATGCTGACGACGCTGGAAAACCACGGCATGGTCGAGTTCGACGGCCCTGACCAACTGTGGTCGATCGGCGTCGAGACCTATCGCATGGGGGCGGCGTTCCTGCGCCGCCGCAAGCTGGTCGACCGCGCCCGTATCGTCATGCAGGAATTGATGGAGAAGACCGGCGAGACCGCCAATCTCGGCGTCGCCGAGGACGATTGCGTCGTCTTCGTCAGTCAGGTCGAGACGCACCAGGCGATCCGCGCCTTTTTCCGGCCGGGCACGCGCAGCTCTTTCCATGCATCGGGCATCGGCAAGGCGGTGCTGGCGTATCTCGAGCCGGAGCGCGTCGCCACCATCCTGCGCCGGGCCGGGCTGGAGCGCTTCACCGAAAACACGCTGTCCGATATCTCGGCTCTCGCCCGCGACCTGGTGACGATCAAGCTGCGCGGCTGGTCGGTTGACGACGAGGAGCGGCATCCGGGCATGCGCTGCGTTGCCGCCGCCATCTTCAATGAATTCGGCGAGCCGATCGGCGGCGTTTCGGTCTCCGGGCCGACAGTACGGGTCACGCCGGAACGGCTGGCCGAGATCGGGCCGCTGGTGCACGATGCGGCGGCGGAGGTGACGAGGATGATCGGCGGACTGCCGACCCCTCCCGGCCTTGGCAGCGAGCCGAGCGCATAGCAGCGCTGACCAGCGCGGAATGGTGCGACATCTGCCAGGATGGCCAGAGCTAGGCCCCGGGCACCGCGCTCTTGGTCGATAGGTCGTAGAAATCAAGCAGCATCGCCAGCCCAACTCCGCAGGCGGTGAAGATGAGGCCGGCAATGAAGATACGATTGGCGCGTTCATAAACGCGCCGTTGTAGAGACGTTATGTCGAGCAGCAACCGCAGCGCTCGTATCTGCAGGGCAATGCCGATCAAAATCGGCACGACGGCGGCCAGGTGATAGATTTCCCATGGTATCGGGTTGGCGGCCCAATGCGTGATGAAGCCCAGCGAGAACGCCAGCAGGATGCCGACTGTGGTGATTGTGCCGTTGCGGAAAACCGTCTCGATCGGCTCTTCGTTCGGATCGTGCTCGCCCAAGCGCCCTCTCCCTGTTTCGGTATCGGTGCAGATTAGGCTGTTGGGAAATCGCTGTATACTGCCGGGTTCCTGGTGAAATCAGAGACAAAATGATAGCTCAATTGCTTGGAGACTGAAGCTGGCGCTGCCCCTCATTGCCCTGCCGGGCATTTCTCCCCGTATAGTGACGGGGAGAAAGAAGCTGACCGCGACCTTGGCGCCCTCTTGCAGCGCTGGAGACTGGCGAAATCATCGCCGAGAGCGTCCCTTCTCCCCGTCACTATACGGGGAGAAGATGCTGGCAGGCAGATGAGGGGCAGCGCCGACACTGATAGTCAGTCGATTTCGACAAGAAGCCTATCGCCGAACAACAGAAAAAGGGCCAGTGGGGCGCCCTTCTTCCGGTTGCATGAAACGGTCACCTCCTCTCAAAATTGGCAGTAGTGGCTCTCAAAGCCGGCAGCGATGACGATAACCGTCGTAGCCGACATAGGTGTCCGAGTACGGGTCGTAGCTCTGGTAGCGATTGAGGCAGCGCCGGACGTGCCACGAGCCGCCGTCTTCCTCGATATAGACGGTGCGCGGCTGGGCCAGCGCGCTGCCGAGCAGGAAGCCGCCGACACCTGCGGCAATGCCGATGCCGAGGTGCTTGTGCTTGTGATGGGCGGCCGACGGCTGAACGGTGCCGACCAGCATGGCGGCGGCGACAGTGGTGGCGACGAGGCCCGAAATGATGGTGCGCTTGAACATGACGATCTCCTTGTTGTGGGAGGCGATCCAACCGCCTCTTGACCATCAGTCGTCGCAACAAGGAAAAAGGTTCGAAGGTCTTTTTGGATTTTTTCTCGGCGGGAGAAATCGCGCGGTCTGATGCGCGACCACGAACGGTCACGCCGTCGACAGTTCACCGGAACAACCGGCAGGCCTCAGCCCATGCCGGTGATATGGCGAAGCCAGAAGGCGAGCGCGATGAAACCGATGATGGTGGTGACGCCGGTCCAGTCGATATTGGCGCGCTTCAGGTCCTTGATGAGCTTCACCAGGAGAACCCAGGCCACGACGACGAGCGGGAGAATGATGACAAACCTGATCATGCGACTGCCTCGCTGATGCGATTGCACCTTCGATCAATATAGGAAGCGAATTGGCCGTTTTCAGGACGCCCTGGCGGCAGAACCGGCGCGTTCGCGGCAGCCGAAAACGGAGTTTTGTCTTTACTGGCGCGGCAGATATGGTAACCGGAGCGCCGTGCCCTTGTAGCTCAGCTGGTAGAGCAGCGGTTTTGTAAACCGAAGGTCGGCGGTTCGATTCCGTCCGGGGGCACCAGTACGGGCTTCTTGAGACCTCCGGGGCGCTTGATATCTGCTCATCCCCGATATCCACAGGCCGAGGCCGTCAGGATCGGTAGCACATCAGCTTCAACGCATATATTCCCTAGCGGAAACCATAGTTCCCTAGCGGAAAACCTAGGAGTCTTCGTTGGAGCAGAAACGCACGACCGCCCCCTTCATCAACGGCATATTTGGCGGATTTATCGTCTTCGCCTTCGCGTTCGGTTTCCGTTTCCTGCTAAGTCCCGATCCCGATCCAACATCAAGAGCAACGACAAGCCTTTCAGTACTGGCCTTTGCCATTTGTTTCGGCGCAGCCTTCCTCCGCGAGCACCGGCGCCAGATTGCCGCCGCCAGAGAATATATAAGCCGCCCAAGATCGTATTAGGGGCGTACGTGTCGGGACCGTCCTCGTCGGGTCACCAGAAACTTCCGTGAAATTGCTGGCACAATCTGTCGCCAGACAACGAGTTAGCATCTCATATCTAGAGACGCTGAGCCCGGGCGTGACTTCGCCGTTGCAGAGCCGTCATTTCGGCCCTCTCTCCCGACCTCGGCCATCTCGTACCATTCGATTAAATTGCTCCTGTGTATATTAGCACTCGCTCAATTAAGCGCGCCGACAATGTCGGTGCGGCGGGCCAAAAACCAAAGGGTGTTGTCATGCGAAGTGATTTCGCCGCGGCGCGCGAGCTTTTGGAGTGCGCACAAAACCGCCTCTGCGGTGCGGATGAAACGAGCCGACGCGTCAACGAGGCCCTCGACGCGCTGATTGAAGAAATAGCCATCGCGGAATTCCGCAAGGCGCCACTGACGGTCGTGCCGTTTCCGCGAGCGCGGCCGCCTAAGCATGTTCGGTAGAGCGCTGATCGCCCGCGTTGACGAAGAGCCGGCAACTGGTGTTTCCGCAATCGCCCGTTGGAGCGTCGTTGAACGACCAAGCCTTTGACGATAGAGTTGCCGGGCATTGGTGCTCTGAAACTCCGGAGCCGATCCATGTCACGCTGTGGAGATGTCTACGAGAACAAGGTGACCGGCGAATATGCGGTCATCCTGCGTGGCACCGAAGACCGCGGCCAGGGACCTGGCATCGCTCATCTGACCGCCCGGCCGGGAGCCGCAGTGGTGGGCGAGCACTTCCACCCGAATCTGACGGAACGGTTTGCCGTCCTCCGTGGCCGTCTCGACGCCTGCATCGCCGGGAAGACTTTGTCCCTGGGGCCTGGCCAATCCGCCACGGTCGAAGCAGGCGTCGCACATGATTGGTGGAACAGCAGCAAAACCGAAGAAGCGCATGTCCTGGTCGAAGTCGACCGGGCGCCAGGTGCGGACAATGTCGACCCGAACCGTTTCGAGCTGCTGATCGGCATGCTCTTCGGCCTGGCCAATGCCGGCAAGGTGGACAGAAAAGGTAGACCTTCGCCGCTTCAGGCAGCAGTCATCGCCAGAGAATTTGCCGACGTGATCGTCTTCACGCACCCGCCACCTGCGATTCAGCGAGTGGCGCTGGGGTTCCTGGCGCCACTCGGCCATCTGCTTGGCTATCACGCGATCGACCCCGTCTACTGCAAGCCGCACGGGCATGTCATGCCGGCTCCTGAAATCCTCGCTCGAGCAGGCCTAGTAGCCGGATGATCCGGGTCCATATTGGGCGCCCGGCATTTTTGTCGGCAGCCACACATAGGACTCGCGGCAAGCTCTATGAAGCACTCGCGACCTGACCGGATATGGCGACCCGGTCGAACGTGTTTCTCACCCTGACCGACTTGTAGACGTAGGCGACCCAGATGCCGGTCAGGACAAAAGAAACTGCGGGCATTACCAGCGCATCCCATGCAAGCACCAAGCTCACGGGAGCGCTCATAACCGCTGAGATCCATACCGCGTCCAGAATAAACACGATTGGTATTGCAAACCACTGATACAGGAATAGCTGCTTGAAGCGGTAACTCCGCAGCAGCATCGCAAAGAGCACAACCACCTGGAACACCACAAACGCCAGCAAGAGGGCAATCTCTCCGTAGACCGCCAAGGTGCCATTCGGGAGCGTCATGAGCTGTCGGTAGCCTTCACTCGATGAGCCCAATGAGACGAGCGTGCGTAGCGGGGAGAAAGCCTGAAGAATCGCAAGCAGCATAAGCCAGCCTCCGAAACCTACGAGAGCCGAAGTATCCTGTAATGGCTTTGCGGCTGACCGAACGGCAAAGAAAACAGGCACGCCGATCAGCAGCAGCACTATAGCCCAATGCCAGATGGAAATCTGCATCCAATCCCTCCCTTGATACCCTTTTAGGTTGTATCAGATTTCATCCTCAACTCAAGAGGCAACATCGAAAGGAAGCGCTGCTTGCAAGACCCGTCAACACTATATTTCCGGCATGATACTATTTCCGGCAGGATGCTGCCATGTCGCGAACTCTGATCGTCGTTGGTCTCAGCATAGTCGCCATAGGCCTGCTGTGGCCTTGGTTGGCCCGGACCGGCCTTGGCAGGCTGCCCGGCGATATCGTGATCGAGCGTGAGAACTTCAGGCTTTATGTCCCTATTACCACGGGGATACTGGTCAGCATCGTGCTCTCGGCCATTCTATGGCTGATCAACCGGTAGGCGATGCTCCGGCTGCGGCGATTTGTGTTGCAGGCCCAACTCGCCCTTGACCTTCTTACACTCCGATCGCCGCAACCAAAATCCGGTTCTGCCGTCGTATCGCCGCCCGCAACTCGGCAATCCTCGCCTCCTCGCGCTTCACGAATTCGATGAACATCATGTTCATGTTGTTGAAGATGAGCTCGCCGAGTGCCGGCCCGTCGATGTCGCGACGCACCAGGCCGAGCGCCTGCAGGCGGACGATCAGCGCGCGGATCTGCTCGGTCAGGGCGCGGTCCAGCCCCGTATAGGCCTGGCCGAACGGGCTGTCGGGCAGTTGCGTCGAGATCGCCATCGCCTGCCGCCACATCTCCTTGCTGAGATAATGCAGCGAGTGCTCGATATAGATGCCGAGCAGCGTATCGAGAGCGTCGCCGACATTGGCCGGTGGGTTGGCGACGACGCCGCGCCCGGCATTCAGCACCTCGTTGACCTCCATCGAGACGATGGCGCCGAGGATGTCGCCCTTGTTCTGGTAGTAATTGTAGATGGTACCGACCGAGACTTCGGCCTGCGCCGCGATGGTCTCGATCTTGGCGCCTTCATAACCGGCATCGCGGAAAAGCGCCGCCGCCGCCTCGATGATGCGGCGGTGCCGATCCGCCTTCTGCCTTGCCCGCAATCCGCTCATAACGGCTGTTTGCCACAAAAACAGAATTGACTCAATTTTAGAATTGGTTCAATTTTTCCTACAAGCCAAAAAGGCAAGGGAGAACACTCGATGTCCGTCAATCCAAAGACCCCCAATCTAACAGTCAGGAATCCGCTTTCCGTTCTGAAGAGCCATCTCCAAGGCGCGTGTGCCGCGGCAGCACTGCTGCTGGCGGCGGGCAGCCTCGCTCAGGCGCAGGATCTCAACGCGCTGATCTGGTGCGATCACGCCGATCCGGCGCTGCTGCAGCCGTTCGAGGAAGCGAACGGCGTCAAGGTCAATGTCAAGGAGTTTGAAGGCACCGGCGCCGGCCTGGCCATCGTCGATCAATCACAGCCCGGCGACTGGGACGTGATGGTGATCGACAGCATCGACATACCGCGCGGCGTCGAAAAAGGCCTGTTCGAGCCGCTACCGGAAGACAAGCTGCCGCTGGCTGACCTGTTTCCGCAGGTGAAGATGGATAGCTCCACCGTCGTCGACGGCAAGCGTTACGGCATCACTGAAAAGTTCGGCTACAACACGATCGGCTACAACAAGACCAAGGTCGACCCGGCCGACATGCAGTCGCTTGCCGCGCTGACCGGCGACAAATACAAGGGCAAGATCGCCATCTACGATTATTACCTGCCGGTCATCGGCATGGCCGCACTGGCGATCGGCAAAAAGACCGCCGACCTGACCGAAGCCGACCTTCCCGCCATCAAGGAAGAGCTGCTCAAAATGAAGGCCAACGCCAAGCTGGTCGGCGAAGTGACCGCCAGCCAGACGGCGCTGGCGACCGGCGAGGTCGACATTCTGGTCGGCGGCGGCGAATGGGTGACGGCGGGGCTGGCCAAGGAAAACCCTGCCCTGGACTTCTCTATCCCGAAAGAAGGCGCCGTGCTGTGGTCGCAGTCGCTGGCAATGTTCAAGGATTCCAAGAACAAGGAGCTGGCGCTTAAATTCATCCAGTACATTATGAGCCCCGAAGGCCAGGCGCGGCTCGCCACCTCGTCCTGCTATTGGGGCATGCCGGCCAACAGCAAGGCGGCGTTGAGCGACGAGCAGAAGAAGATCCTGCGCTTCGACGAGCAGCCGGAATTCCTCGCCCGCGCCCAGTCCTATCCGGCGCCGAACGCCGACCTCGACAAGAAGATGCAGGACGTCTGGACCGAAATGCTGCAGGCGCAATGACCGGCTGCCGGTCGTGAACGCCGTCAACGGTGGGCGTGCCCTGCCCTGGGCGCTGGTCGCGCCGGCGCTCGGCTGGACGCTGCTGTTTTTTGTGCTGCCCTTCGTCGCCATGGCGGTATCCAGCCTGACGGCACATGAAGGCGGCGGCTTCACGCTGTCCAACTACAGCCAGTTCTTTGCCAATCCGTCCTACTGGCAGGCGATGGTGAACTCGCTGCAGGTCACAGCGATCGTCACCGTGATCTCGGTGCTGCTTGCCTATCCTTTTGCCTGGATCCTGGCCGAACAGGTGCCGGAGCGCTGGCAGCGGCTGGCGCTGATGCTGGCGGTGCTGCCGTTCTGGACCTCCTATGTCGTGCGCTCCTATTCGTGGCTGCTGGTGCTGGCGCAAAACGGCGTCGTCAACCATGCGTTGACCGGCTCCGGCCTGTTCAGCGAACCGCTGCAGCTCGCCAATACGCGGCTGGCCACCGTCATCGGCTTCGTGCATTTCTTCGTCATGCTGTTGACGCTGACGATCTTCGCCAATCTGAAGCAGCTCAGCCCCAGCTATCGCAAGGCCGCCGCCGACCTCGGCGCCGGGCCGGTTCGGACTTTCCTGCATGTCGTTCTGCCGCTGACGCTGCCAGGCATCATAGTCGGCGCCTTCCTCACCTTCGTGCTATGCATCGGCGACTACATCACGCCGCAGATCCTCGGCGGCAACAACGAGCTGTTGATGCCGCAACTCGTCATGATGCAGATCGGCCGGCGCGGCGACTTTCCGCTCGCCTCGGCGCTGTCGATCATCCTGATGGCGGTGGTCACCATCGCCTACCTCGCCTGCGCCCGCTGGCTGAAGATCGAGCGGGCCTGACCATGCGCGCTTTCATCCGCCTCGTCTCCGGCCTTTACGCCATCGCAATCTACGGCTTCATCTTTCTGCCGGTCATCGTTCTGGTGCTGTTTTCGCTGCAGGCAACGTCGTTTCCGATCCCGCCCTTCACCGGGCCGTCGCTGCGCTGGTACGAGGCCGTGCTCGCCGACACGCGGCTGACTTCGGCTCTGGTCAATTCGCTGCTGGTGGCGGTCGTCTCCTCGGGTGCCGCCGTCACGTTGGGCTTTCTCTCCGCCTGGGGTTTTGCGCGCTTCGCCTTGCCGGGCTCGGGCCTGATGCGCGGGCTGATCACCTTGCCCTTGACCGTCAGCTATCTCATCATCGGCATGGGGCTGCTGGTGCTGTTCAACTGGGCCGGCGTGCCGAAGTCGCTCACTGCCGCCGGCATCGGCCACGTCGTGATCAACCTGCCGCTCTGCTTTGCCGTCGTCTACAGCCAGATGGGCGACCACCAGATCAACATCGAGCGCGCCGCGCGCGACCTCGGCGCGCCCGAATGGAAGGTGCTGCTGCTGATCACCGTGCCCGTCATGGCGCCGGCCATCTTCGCCGGCTTCTTCCTGTCGATGACCTTCTCCTGGGACGAATTCGTCATCTCGTTCCTGTTGACGCGCTTCGACACGACGCTGCCGGTCGAGATCTGGAACCTTCTCCGCTCCGGCCTCAATCCCAAGACCAACGCCGTCGGCTCGCTGGTCTTCGCCGTCTCCATCGTACTGGTGGTATTGTTCGAGCTGATGCTGTTGCGGAGGAAGCCGGCATGACCGCGCCACTGGTCGATATAAGCTCTGTCTCGCATCGCTTCGGCCAGCACACCGTGCTGAAGAACGTCTCGCTGACGATCGAGCCGGGCAGCTACACGATCCTGCTCGGGCCGTCCGGCTCCGGCAAGACGACGCTTCTGTCCATCCTCGGCGGCTTCGTCACGCCGAGCGAAGGCAAGGTGCTGATCCGCGGCGAGGACTGCACCGCCGTGCCACCGGCGAAGCGGCCGACGACCACCGTGTTCCAGGACTACGCGCTGTTTCCGCATATGAGCGTCGGCAGCAATGTCGGCTTCGGCCTGCGCATGCGGGGTGTCGATGCCGCAACCCGGGCAGCAAGGGCGCGCGAGGCGCTGGCGCTGGTCGGGCTCGCCACCGCCTTCGACAAGAAGCCGCACCAGCTTTCCGGCGGTCAGCGGCAGCGCGTGGCACTGGCGCGCGCCCTGGTGGTCGAGCCGGCGGTGCTGTTGCTCGACGAGCCGCTCGGCGCGCTCGACCTGAAATTGCGCCGGCAGATGCAGGACGAATTGAAGGCGATCCAGAAACGCGTCGGCACCGCCTTCATCCACGTCACCCACGACCAGGAAGAGGCGATGGCGCTGGCCGATCATTGCGTGGTGATGAATGACGGGCGCATCGAGGACGAAGGACCGCCCGAGCGCGTCTATGCCCGGCCAGCGACGCGCTTTTCCGCGACTTTCATGGGCGAAAGCACGCTGATATCGGGAACGGTGACCGAGGCGAAGAGCGGCAAAATCGCCGTCACCACGAAGCTTGGGTCGCTGTCGCTGCCCGGCACATTGCCGGCCGGCTCGACCGTTGCGCTGGCCATCCGCCCGGAGCATCTTGTCTTCGGCGCTGCTGGCGGTGCCGTGGCGCTCGGTACGGCCAAGGTCAGCGACGTCGTCTTCCAGGGCAGCTTCAAGCGTGTGCTGGGGACCTCCACGACCGACCCGGCGCTGCACTTCATCGCCAAGGTCGCGGCCGCATCGGCCGTCCAGCCGGGCGACGTTGTCGCGGTATCGTGCGATGCTGGCGACATCATCCTGCTTGCGGACCAAACATGAGCACGCTTCCAATCATCGACGCTCCTGACTGGTACGAAACTATCCGCATGGGCGATGGCGTGACGCTGATCCACGAGCCGTGGATCAAGCCGTTCTTCCGCTGCAACATCTGGCATGTGCGCGGCCGCGACCGCGATCTTCTGTTCGACACCGGCCTCGGCCATTTCAGCCTGCGCCGCCACGTGCCGCTGGTCACGCAGCGCAAGCTCACCTGCGTGGCCAGCCACACGCATTTCGATCATATCGGCTGCCATCACGAATTTCCCGACCGCTGCGTCCACCCGGCCGAGGCCGAAATCCTCGCCGATCCACGCAACGAATGGACGGTTGCCGACCGCTATGCCACCGACGAGATGTTCGACGGCATGCCGCAAGGCTGGGACACGAAGCGCTACCGGATCCTGCCCGCACCAGCCGGCCGGTTGCTCGAGCAAGGCGACATCGTCGATCTCGGCGACCGTGCCTTCGAGGTCATCCACACGCCCGGCCATTCACCCGGCGGCATTGCGCTCTACGAAAACAGGACGGGCATCCTGTTTTCCGGCGACATCATCTATGACGGCCCGCTGATCGACGACGTCTATCACTCCGATATCGACGATTATGTCGAAACGCTGCTGCGCATGCGCGATCTCGATGTCTCGGTCGTGCACGGCGGCCATTTCCCGAGTTTCGGCAAAGTTCGCTATCGCCAGCTTGTCGACGAGTATCTCGCGCAAAAGCGCCAGGCCGGCTGCCATCTGTTGCAAGCCCGATAAGCACTGGCGCTGTGGCGTCAAAGCGCCCTTTGCGGACAGGGTGTCCCCGCCGCGTCGCCGCAGCGTGAGGCCGTGGGCTCGGGTCTAAAGCTCTTTTCCTCCGACTGGCGCACCAGTTCCGCAAAAGCCAGGGCAAAACTTGCCAGCATCAGGAAGACAATAATCAAGCGTGCCAGCGGCAATAGATCGGCCTCGACTGGTTAGCCCCCACGCCGCCCGTCCGCTGCCGGCTAACATGATCGATCCGGCTTTACGAGAGTTTAAGGCGGGCCTTAACCATCACATCATTTTGTCCTCCGACATGATGCGCGAGTGCGGCTTGTTTGGTCGCCATCTCCAGGCACCTCCCTCCCTTTGCAGAAATGCCCACCCATGCTAACCCGGCGCTGGCGCGGCCCAGCAACCGGTCGCCGCCAATCGGTCGCCAGACGGTCGTCGCCAATCGGTTGTCGTTGAGAGCCATGAGCAAAACCGCCAGCCGTTTCGCCTTCGTCTCATCCGGTACAGCCGACGCCAATGCAGCGCTGGAAAGCCTTTCTGCGCGTTACGGCCAGGCATCCGTCGAAGAAGCCGAGATCGTCGTGGCGCTCGGCGGCGACGGCTTTCTGCTGCAGACCCTGCGTGAGACGATGAGCACGGGAAAGAAGGTCTACGGCATGAACCGTGGCACCATCGGTTTTCTGATGAACGAATACCGCGCCAGCGGCTTGACCGGGCGCATCGCGGCGGCCGTTGCCGAAACGATCCGTCCGCTGGAGATGCAGGCGGTGACGGCCGAAGGCGAGACGATTTCGGCGCTCGCGATCAACGAGGTCGCGCTTTGGCGCCAGTCGTATCAGACGGCCAAGATCCGCATCACCGTGGATGGGCAAGAGCGGCTGGAGGAATTGCACTGCGACGGCGTGATGATTGCGACGCCGGCCGGCTCGACCGCATATAATCTGTCGGCGCACGGGCCGATCCTGCCGCTCGACGCTCCGCTGCTGGCGCTGACCCCGGTCAGCCCGTTTCGTCCGCGCCGCTGGCGCGGCGCGCTGCTCTCCAACAAGGCGATCGTGCGTTTCGACATTCTGGAGCCGGAAAAGCGGCCGGTGAACGCCGCCGCCGACCACACCGAGGTCAAGGCGGTGACGACGGTCACGGTGAGGGAATCGCCGACGGCAACGGCGACGCTGCTGTTCGATCCCAACCATTCGTGGAACGAGCGCATTCTCGCCGAACAGTTCAGGTATTGAGCCGGCGTAGCGGCCACTGCGTAAATTAAGCATCGCGATTAAGGTTACGACTTCACAATCGCGCCAATGCCGCCCGTTTGTGTTGACAAATCGTGGGCTTGCGCCTACCTGCAATACCAATCTTGCAGGCGCGCGGCGCTTGCCGCGACTGCATATGTTGCGCCCCCGAACCAGCCAAAGACAGCCAAACTTGTCCTCAGACACCCAGATCGCTCAAGAAGCGTTGACCTTCGCAGACCTCGGCCTGTCGCCGAAGGTCCTTTCCGCAGTTACCGATGCCGGCTACACCGAGCCGACGCCGATCCAGGCTGGTGCTATCCCGCACGCCTTGCTCGGCAAGGACGTGCTGGGCATAGCCCAGACCGGCACCGGCAAGACAGCGTCCTTCGTCCTGCCGATGCTCACCCGGCTGGAAAAGGGCCGCGCCCGCGCCCGCATGCCGCGCACGCTGATCCTCGAGCCGACGCGCGAGCTCGCCGCGCAGGTGGAGGAAAACTTCGTCAAATACGGCAAGAACCACAAGCTCAATATCGCACTGCTGATCGGCGGCGTGTCCTTCGACGAGCAGGACAAGAAGCTCGAGCGAGGCGCCGATGTGCTGATCGCGACCCCCGGCCGCCTGCTCGACCATCGCGAGCGCGGCAAGCTCCTGCTCAACGGCGTCGAGATCCTCGTCATCGACGAGGCCGACCGCATGCTCGACATGGGCTTCATCCCCGACATCGAGCGTATCTGCGAGATGATCCCGTTCACCAGGCAGACGCTGTTCTTCTCGGCGACGATGCCGCCGGAAATCACCAAGCTCACCGAGAAATTCCTGCACGCACCGGTGCGCGTCGAAGTGTCGAAGGCAGCATCGGCCGCCACCAACATCATCCAGCGGCTGGTGAAATCCGGCCCGAAACCCTGGGACAAGCGCGAGACGCTGCGCAATCTGATGAAAGCCGAGGATGCCGAGCTGAAGAACGCCATCATCTTCTGCAACCGCAAGATCGAGGTATCGGAGCTGTTCCGCTCGCTGCTGAAATATGACTTCGACGCCGGCGCCCTGCACGGCGACATGGACCAGCGCGCGCGCATGCAGATGCTGGCCAATTTCCGTGACGGCAAGCTGCGCTACCTCGTTGCTTCGGATGTCGCGGCGCGTGGCCTCGACATTCCCGATGTCAGCCATGTCTTCAATTACGACGTGCCGATCCACGCGGAGGATTACGTCCACCGCATCGGCCGTACCGGCCGCGCCGGGCGCTCGGGCAAATCCTTCACCATCGCGACCAAGTCGGACACCAAATACATCGACGCCATCGAGCGGCTGATCGGCACGAAGATCGAGTGGCATGACGGCGATTTGTCGACGGTCGTTGCCAGCGAAGGCGGCGAGGATGAGGCCCCGCGCCGTGGCCGCGGTGCGCCACGCCGTGCCGGCCGCAAGGACGACGCCAAGGACAGGGGCGAGCGCAAACCGCGTGAACGCCACGCCAAGCGCAGCGAAGAAGCAGCGCCAGAAGCAGTTAGCGAGGAACAGCCGGTCGTGGCCGAAGCCACCGTCGCCGACATCGACGAGCGGCGTACCCGCAAAGAGGCGATCCGCTCGGAAAACAGCGAGCGCCAGGCTTCACCTGAACGCAAGGCTTCGCCCGATCGCAACGAACGGCGCGCGCCGGAACGGGGCGACACCAGGCCGCAGCGCGAGCGCCCTGCCCGCCAGCGCCAGGAAGACAATGACGCGACCGTCGGCTTCGGCGACGACATGCCGGCCTTCATGCGGATCGTCGCCAAGGTCTGACACGGCTCGCGCGCGGCCCCGCCGACGCGCGAAGCATTGTCGCCAGTCAATCCGGCAGGCCCGCCTTGCGAAGGCCTTCGATATATCTGATGCGATCGTCCGGTCGATAAAACGGCGGCAGCACCTCGGCGAGATTCGAAAGCCGCAGCGAAGGATCGAGCTCGCAGACCCGGGCCATCATCTGCTGCGCTTCCGACAGGCGCCCCGCAAGGGCATGACTCGCCGCCACTACACGCATCGCGCTCACGTAGTTTGGTTGGTACCGCAGCGACTTTCCCGCCCAAGCGGCGGCGTCATCGTAGTGGCCGGCACAAAAATGAGCGAGCCCGGTGTTGAATTGCCAAGCGAACAGGCGTGGATCCAATGGGCTTAGGCGCATGGCAAGCGCGGCGTGCTCGACGGCCTTGCCTGGCTCGCCAAAGCAAGCCCTGACCCAGCTGCTTAGGCCCCACGCGGCCGCTAGATTCGGGTTGAGAACGAGCGCGCGATCGATGCAAGCCGCACTGTCGTCAAGGTCGCCACCTACGTAGCCGAGCACGTATCCACCGAAGGAAAGCGCAATCGCATCGTCCCTTCCGAGTTCGACCGCTCTCCTAGCCAGTCGAGTAGCCTCGGCATTCTCTTTCGCGCGGTCGACCATCCAGCCGTTGCTTTTTCGGGTAGCGTAGCACCGCGCCGCCCGCGCATAGGCTGCGGCAAACTCCGGGTCACGATCGATCGCCTTCATGAAGAGGCGCAAGGCATCGTCAATGGCCGATCTACTAGTGATCGTCCGGTCAAAGGCCGCCAGCCCGCGGAGATAGTAGTCATAGGCGTCGAGGCTTTCTGTCGGTTTGCGTTTGGCACGCTCGATCTCAGCCTCCTCCATTTTCGGCGTGATTGCGCCGACAATGCTCGAGGCGACCTGGTCCTGCAGATTGAAAACTTCGGCGAGCGTTCCATCAAAACGGTCGGCCCAGAGATAGGCCCCCGTCGAGGTGTCGATGAGCTGCCCGGCGATGCGCAGGCGGTCGCCCGCCCGGCGAACACTTCCCTCGACCACATAGCGCACGCCCAGCTCACGCCCGACCTGCTTTATGTCTATGGACCGTCCCCTGTAGGTGAAGCTCGAATTCCGTGCGACCACGAACAGGTGACGAAAGTGAGCCAAGGCGGTGACAATGTCTTCCACCATGCCGTCGGCGAAATATTCCTGCTCCACATCACCGCTTAGATTCTGAAACGGCAGCACCGCAATCGACGGCTGGTCGTCGCGCCTCGTCGGGGCCGCCAGAACCTGCGCCAGTGATGCGGCGCCAGAGCTTGGCTCCGGCCGCTGACGTTCAGTTCTTTCACGGGACTGCAGGGAAGCCGGAAGTGAGCTTGTCTGCTCCTCTGGGTCCGCATTCAGATGTTTTTTTAAAGCTGCCCGACACAGCTCGAACTGGCGCAAGGCCGCGTTTTCGTGACCTCGATGAGCGTGGATGCGGATAAGCGCCCGATGGGCTGCCTCCGCCGTCGGATCCGAGGCGAGCAATCTCTCCGCGAGCCCTTCGCAGGCCGTCTCTTCCGCTGAGCCGGGTGCGGGCAGCGCCAGGCTCAGCCGATCGACCAACTGCAGCGCCTTGCGCTGATACTTACTCAGAAAGGGTCCAAACCACTCGTCCAGTTCGTCAGGAATCGTTTGCCCGGCAAGCAGCTCACCGCGATAGAGATCCGCAGCGAAGGCGAGATCGGTGGTCCGGCCCTCCTCCAGCTTCCGGTCGAACACCGAGATGTCCGCCTCATCCGGACCGGCAATCAGCACGACGGTCTCCTGATCCCCATCGATGTAGACGGTGGCATCCAAGCTGGCCGGGAACGAGCGCCTAATGTCGACAAGCGCTTGCCGCAGACTATTGCGGGCCTGCCCATTGCTTCGCCCCGGCCAAAAGGCTTCGGAAAGCTGCTCGCGACGATGGCCGCGGCGGCCTGCCAGAACCAGAGCAGCAAAAAGAAGCGAAGTCTTGCGTGTGGCGAACCGGACGGGCCGTTGCTCCGGGGAAGCAACCTCGAGGCCACCAAGCAACCGGATGCGCACAAATCGTCTCCAGACTTCGACCGCAGCGACAGAATAGCATCTCGGCGGATCGATTTAACACCGATTTAACGGCGGATCGTCGGACTCCTCCCAATTGTTCACGCACAGCCGAACAGCCCGAAAACACCTGCGTGGCACGCTCCCACCCGCAAACTCGAAACGGGAGACTAAGAAATGGCTCACACGGGAACTCGCGCCGGCAGCAGCGCGTCCAAACGCCGCTTGCTTGGGTCTGGCCTGAAAAGCGCAGCAATGATGATCACTGCCTTCACGGGGTGGCGGCGGACCGTCGCAAGACGCAGGGCATTGGCAAATTTGACGACCGATCAGCTGAATGACATCGGCCATTCGGAGGTCCATCAACCCGTGGTCAACGCCGCCAAGGCAGTTCTGATCACGAACTTGATGTCGATGAGGTAAGATCGGCGCTCAAATTGGTTTTGCGCCCTAAAGGTTCTTGAGCTCCAGGCGGGATGCCAGCAGGTCCAGAAAAGCGCGAACTTTGGCGGAGGACGACCTGCCCTCCGGCCACACGGCGTGTATCGGCACCGGTACCGGCTCGAATTCGGTTAGAACCAGTTCCAGGCGGCCATCGTCCACGAGGTGTTTTATCTGCCAAAGCGGCGAGTAGCCCAGACCCAATCCGTGAACCGCGGCCGCATAGATGGATATCATCAAATTCGACCGGAAAGTGCCAGCGACCTTCACCGGCCGGGGCTTGCCTTCAATCTGAAACATCCATTCGCCCGGGCGACCATCGACCGTTCGTACGATGCAATCATGCCGAGGCAATTCAAGCGGATGGGCCGGTCGGCCGCGTTGCAGAAAGTAGGCAGGTGCGCCGAACACGACACGCCGCAACGCCCCCAGCCGCTTCGCACGTAAATTGGAATCCGGCAAATTGCCGATCCGGACCGCCAAATCGAGACCCTCGGCATCAAGATCGACAAATTCATCGGAAAGCTGGAGGTCAACCTCAACCCGGGGATATGTCCGCATATAGTCGGCGATAACCGGCACGAGGAAGTCCGGGCCGAACAGAACAGGGGCACTCACACGCAGGATGCCCGACGGCTCCGACCGTCGGTTGGCCGCCTGAAGCCTGGCTTCGTTAATTTCCTCGACGGCGGGTTTGATGCGCTGGAAAAAGGCCGCTCCGGCTTCGCTCGGCGTCGAGCGGCGTGTCGTCCTGTGCAGAAGCTCGACCCCGATGGATTCCTCCAACGTTGCCAAGGACCGGCTGACCGACTGCAGCGAGCGGTTCAGCCGGCGTGCGGCAGCCGTCAGGCTGCCATGCTCGACAATGGCAATGAAGGCTTCGAAATCATCTATCCGGCTCATCGCTCATCGCTCATTCTCCCGACAATCGGGATAAACTATCGCAAACTCGATCAATTGTAACGCAGTTCGCTAGATTTTATCTTCTCTGCACAGGCCGAAAGGCAGACTCGAGGGAAGGAGATCATCATGCGAACACCCAGTCCAACGGTCATGGTCGTAGGCGCCGCAGGCCGCGTTGCCGGTTTGGTGGTGCCTGAACTCGTCGGCCGCAATGCCAGGATTCGGGCGCTTGTTCGTGACGCCGCGAGTGCCGAAAAAGCCCGGAAAGCCGGCGCATCCGAGATCGCGATCGGAGATCTGCGCAACCATCGGAGCCTTGAGCAGGCCGTGAAAGGTGTCGACGGTGTCTTTCACATCGGACCGGCCTTTGCTCCCGACGAAGCCGCCATGGGGGTTGCCATGGTTGAGGCGGCGGCGCGAGCAGGCGTTCGAAAATTCGTCTTTTCGTCCGTGATCCAGCCGACCAATACGAGGCTGGAAAACCATGCAAGCAAGGTACCCGTCGAAGCTGCCCTCTATTCGACGAACATGGAATACACCGTTCTGCACCCGGCCAATTTCATGCAAAATATCGCGCCGGCCTGGCCGTCCGTCGTCGAGCACGGCGTTTTCGCCGAGCCGTTTCCAAGGACGGCGAAGCTCGCCCGCGTCGACTATCGCGATGTGGCTGAAGTGGCGGCAATCGCACTGACCGAAGCGCGTTTGTCCTATGCGACCCTCGAGCTGTGCGCCGACGGTATGCACAGCCGCGAAGAGGTCGTCGCCATGATGAGCGAAGCGCTTGGCCGGCCGGTTTCGGCCGGCGAGCCGACATTTCAGGACTGGGCGGCGAAGGCCCGCCTTCCCTATACCGACCGGCAGTTGCAGATGCTGGCCAAAGTACACAGCCACTACGCCAAATACGGCCTCGGCGGGAACAGCCTGACGTTGCGTGCCGCGCTTGGCCGCGAGCCGCGTTCGCTGCGAAGCTTCATTCGGGAATTGGCGCTGCAGGCGGCATATGCCGCCTGATCGTCCTCACAGTAACGCTGACGCATATTTTTTGATTGGGAGATTTCGATGCAAGCATCACCGGATCGAGCCTTCAAGTTGAGAAAGCTGCCGCCCTCCTACGGCGCGGTGGTGATGCCGTTGGTTCTTTCGATTCTGATGTCCTCGATTGTCTCGGCGGTTTCGACGGCAATCGGCGCAGGCTGGACGAACGGGTTCATAGTGGCCTGGAGCTATGCGTGGGGCGCTTCATGGCTTGTTGCGTTTCCCAGCCTGCTGATTGTGCTTCCGATCGTGCGCCGGATCGTTGCCGCAATTGTCGATCAGCCGGCCCGGTCCTGATATCGCGAACGAAGGGCCCCGGCGGCCGGTGGTCCGGCATAACCATTAGAGCGGCCCCTTGCGGGGCCGCTCTCGGTTCATGTGCTTGCCTCAGGTAAGCGGCGACAGCTGGATCTCGACGCGGCGGTTCTGAGCCCGGCCGGCAGCCGTCGCGTTGGAGGCGATCGGACGCGTCTTGCCGAAGCCGGTGACGGCGAAGCGGCGGGAATCGACGCCCTGTCCGGACAGATAGTTGGCGACCGCCAAAGCACGGCGCTGCGACAGGTCGAAATTGTGCTCGTCGCCGCCGGTCGAGTCGGTGTGGCCGAACACGTCGACCGTGGTCTGCCGGAACTTTTTCAGCACAAGGGCAACCGAATTCAGCACCGGATAGAAACCGGCCTTCACCGCGTCCTGGTCGACGTTGAAGGTGATGTCGGACGGCATATTGAGGATGATCTGGTCGCCGGTGCGGGTGACGCTGACGCCGGTGCCCTGAAGCTGTCGGCGCAGTTCGGCCTCATTCTGGTCCATGGTGGCACCAATGGCACCGCCGGCAAGCGCGCCGATGCCCGCGCCGATCAGCGCGTTGCGGCGGTCGTTACCGCCGGCAAGCATGCCGAGCCCGGCACCCGCCAAAGCACCGAGACCGGCGCCGGCAGCGGTGTTGGAAACCTTCTGTTCCCCGGTGTAGGGATCGGTGGTGCATGCGCTCACGAGCACAGCCGTCGCCACGATGGCGAGCACAATCTTTTTCATATGGTGGTCCCTCTCCATTCCACGGCCGCGCAACGGCGCACCGCATCAGCCCCTTCCAGCGACTTGTACCATGAAATGCGGCGAAAAGCGGACCAGCAAAAGCCGTTGCCGCGGCTTTCCCCGGCTCAATTCCACATGCCTGCAGCGGCTCGCGCGACCACCCCAATTCGACCGGCTACCAGAGATTCTTGCCGTCGATGACCACCACTTCGACCTTGTCGAGATCGAAATCGTCGAACAGCCGCGAGTTCACGCTGATCTTCGGATTGTCGAAATTCGGCTCGCCTGTCGACCAGTCCGGCGTTTCGGTGAAGGTGCCGCAGCCGCAGGTGGCGCAAAAACCGTGTTTTATGGTTTTCGATCCCCACTGGTAGAATGAAACATTCTCCGGCGGGCTGGTAAGCCTGAATTGCGAAGGGGTGTAATAGGCCCACAACGAACCGCGTTTCGAACAGAAGGAACAGGTGCATCGCGTCACTGTCTGCGGCGCTTGCGAAACCTCGAACGTCGTCGCCTTGCAGTGGCAGCTTGCCTTGATGGTCATGAATTCCCTCACAATGCCGCCGCCCCGTACGGCAAAGGCAGCATAAAGAAACGCTCCTGACAACTGCCGGTCAGCAGGCTTGTGAGCCTGCGATGCACAGATCGAAGGCCCATCGATCCAAAACCGCTGCACGCGCTCGGGTCAGCCCGTGGGCAAGCTTTTGGGCGTCATGCGCTAGTAGGACGATGGGGGCACAAACAGGCAGATGGTCTTTCCGTCATTGGCACCGGCAACGGAGCACCAATGATATTCGCCGTCGGGCGAATTCTTGATCCGCTTGTCGCTATAGGCCACGACTTCCCCGGTTCCTTTGATGACATAACCCTCGGGACGTTCGCTGATCGATGTCTGAGAGACCTCGCGGCAATCATAGCCCGAGCAGCAGGAGAACGGATAGCTCCAGCCTTGCGGCATTGCCGCGGTCGGCTTGGCATCATGCGCCAGAGCAGGCGCCGCAAATGGAATGGCGGCAGCAATCAAAACCACTGCCGCGACAAGTGAATTCAG
This sequence comes from Mesorhizobium sp. M0598, assembly GCF_040320865.1. Taxonomy (NCBI): domain Bacteria; kingdom Pseudomonadati; phylum Pseudomonadota; class Alphaproteobacteria; order Hyphomicrobiales; family Phyllobacteriaceae; genus Mesorhizobium; species Mesorhizobium sp. M0598. The sequence continues at coordinate 74,573 of NZ_JAMYQL010000002.1, forward strand.
GAGTCGGCGCGCCGTGCGGGCGACTGGGGCCGGTCTGGTTGTGAGAGCAGGCATGAGCGCAGTTCCTATCAACGGTTGTCAAGCATTTCGCTTGCCCGTTCCCGGAACGTGTCTTCCCAGTGGCCGGATCGTCAGGTCGCAGATACGCCGCGTCCGGCCATAAATGCTTTTTTCCTCCCCAGCGCATGAATGCTGGGCTGATTCCTTGGTTGGCGCAAGGAATTGCTGTCGCAACCGAACGCCGACCTCTGCAGCCGGAACCAACCTGCCGTCCTGATTGACGAAACCTGGTCAACCCCGGCAGCGGGATCGCCAATAACGGCATTTGGCTCGCGCTGGTTCCAGGCTTGGCACCGGCAGGCCCGAGGCATCCGCGTCAAAAGCCGAAATCGATTTTGAAAAACTCTACGAAAAACAAAGTTGTAGAACGACAGGTAGGTGCAAATTGAGAGCTCGTCACTCTCGCACGATGGCCGTAACTCTCGCGTGATGAACCCACATTCCTGCCGGATTGGTGCCCGGCGGCCTTAGTCGATATCGGCCACCGTTTCGCCGGCGCCACCCTCGATCCGCTGCGACAGTGAGGCTTCCATGAAATCATCGAGGTCGCCGTCGAGCACGCTCGACGGGCTGGTGCTCTCGACACCGGTGCGCAGATCTTTCACCAGCTGATAGGGCTGCAGCACGTAGGACCGTATCTGGTGGCCCCAGCCGATATCGCTCTTCGACGCTTCCGTGGCGCTCGCCACGGCTTCGCGCTTCTTCAGCTCTTCCTCGTAAAGCCGCGAGCGCAACATTTCCCACGCCTTGGCCTTGTTCTTGTGCTGGGAGCGCTCCGCCTGGCAGGCGACCGCGATGCCGGTGGCGAGATGGGTGATGCGCACGGCCGAATCGGTGGTGTTGACGTGCTGGCCGCCCGATCCCGACGACCGATACGTGTCGATACGGACGTCGGATTCGGAAACGTCGATGTCGATCGTATCGTCGATGACGGGATAGACCCAGACGCTGGCGAAGGAGGTGTGGCGGCGCGCATTGCTGTCATAGGGCGAAATCCGCACGAGACGATGCACGCCGGATTCCGTCTTCAGCCAGCCGTAGGCGTTGTGGCCCTTGATCAGCAGCGTGGCGGACTTGATGCCGGCTTCTTCACCGTCATGCACTTCCAGCACTTCGACCTTGAAGCGGCGGCGCTCGGCCCAGCGCGTATACATGCGCAGAAGCATCGAGGCCCAGTCCTGGCTTTCGGTGCCGCCGGCGCCGGCATGAACTTCCAGATAGCTATCGTTGGCGTCCGCCTCGCCCGACAACAGCGTTTCGATCTGGCGCGCCTTGGCCTCGCCGCGCATCGAGCGGATCGCCGCTTCGGCCTCCGCGATGACGCCCTCGTCGCCCTCTTCCTCGCCAAGCTCGATCAGGCCGATATTGTCTTCCAGGGCCTGGGTGAGGCCTTTGACCGCGGCAATGCCTTCCTCGAGGCCCTGACGCTCGCGCATCAGCTTTTGCGCTTCCAGCGGCTCGTTCCAGAGGCTCGAATCCTCGGCACGGACGTTCAGGTACTCAAGCCGCTTTATGGCTTGGTCCCAGTCAAAGATGCCTCCTCAGCAGGGTGATTGCCTGCCTGATCTCGTCGACAATGTTTTGCGTTTCCGCGCGCATGGCTGGCTGTTCTGTCCTGTTGCTGGATGGCGGCTTGATGGCGCGATACATAGGGACGGCACCGGCCCCTGTAAAGCGGAATGGGCCGGCTCGACCATGATCGTCAAGCCGGCCCGACCTGATGTAGCGATTGTCAGTAGAGCCCGCCGCCGCCCGACTGGATGGCCTGGTTGGCCTGCGGCGACAGCGCTCCGCCGGTGGCGTTGGAGCCGTCCGCACCCATGCCGATCACCCAGTAGCTGTCGGCGGGACCGGTACCCGGCTTGAAGGCTTCGATGATGGTTCCGGCATCGCCCGCGTTGGCCCGCATGCCGGTCTTGCGATTGATCGCAATCAGCTTCATGCCTTCCGGAACCTTGAAGTCGACATTGGGCGTGCCGTCCAGCGCCACGCGCATGAAATCCTTGAAGATCGGCGCGGCAAGGCCGCCGCCGGTCGCGCCCTTGCCAAGACCTTTCGGCTGATCGTAGCCCATATAAAGGCCGACAACGAGGTTCGGCGTATAGCCGATGAACCAGGCATCCTTTTCGTCGTTGGTCGTTCCGGTCTTGCCGGCGATGTGACGGCCGAGCTCGTTGATGGTGGCGCCGGTACCGCGTTGCACGACGCCCTCCATCATCGATGTGATCTGGTAGGCGGTCATCGGATCGAGCACCTGCTCGGAGTTGTCGACCAGTTCCGGCTCTGGCTGGTCCTGCCACTCGGCGGCATTGCAGTTCGAGCAGCCGCGTTCGTCCTGCCTAAAGACGGTCTTGCCGTAGCGATCCTGGATGCGGTCGATCAGCGATGGCTTGATCGACTTGCCGCCATTGGCCATGATCGAATAGGCCGACACCATGCGCATCACCGTCGTCTCGCCGGATCCCAGCGCCATCGGCAAATACGGCGCCAGGTGGTCGTAGACGCCGAAACGCTCGGCATATTCCACGACCAGCTTCATGCCCATGTCGTTGGCAAGCCGCACCGTCATCAGGTTGCGTGATTTCTCGATGCCGGAACGCAAGGTCGCTGGGCCGGCCACCGTTCCGTCGTAGTTCTTGGGCGTCCAGGTCGTGTTGCCGCTCTGGATGGTGATCGGCCCGTCCATGATCACCGAGGCGGGCGTATAGCCATTGTCGAGGGCGGCGGAATAGACGATCGGCTTGAACGACGATCCCGGCTGGCGCATGGCCTGCGTCGCCCGGTTGAACTCCGACTGCGCGTAGGAGAAACCGCCGACCATGGCCAGGACGCGTCCGGTATGCGGGTCCATGGCGATCAGGCCGCCTTCCACTTCGGGAACCTGGCGCAAGCTGTAGCTGTTGTCCGAGCCGTCGTTCTTCTGCACGAAAATCACATCGCCCGGCTTCAGCACGTCGGCGGGCGACTTCGCCTTGACGGTCCTGCCGTCGACCACGTGGCGCATGGCGAAGCTCATGTCTTCCTTGCTGACAGTGCCTTCGACGCGGTCCTTGACGATTTCGCCGGAGATCTGGCGCGTCGGCTGCAGGCCGATGGACAGGCCGGTGGCCGAGCTGTCGAGCACGACGGCGAGCGACCATTCCGGCACGTCCTCCAACCGCTTGACGTTGCCCAGCGGCACGCCCCAGTCGCCGGAAACGTCGATGCTCGTGACCGGCCCGCGGTAGCCGCGCAGCGTGTCGAACTTCATAAGTCCGTTCTGCATGGCCTTGCGGGCAATCAGCTGCATCTTCGGATCGAGCGTCGTACGGACGGAAAGGCCGCCCTCGTAGAGCGCATTCTCGCCATAGCGCGCGATGATCTGGCGACGCACTTCCTCGGTGAAATACTCCCCGGCGAAGAGATAGTTGCCGGTGCGGCGCGGCGTGACGCCGAGCGGCTCGGCCTTGGCCTTCTCGCCTTCCTCATGCGTGACGTAACCGTTCTCGACCATCTGGTCGATCACCCAGTTGCGGCGCTCCAAGGCGCGATCGGCATGCTTGAAGGGATGGTAGTTGTTCGGCCCCTTCGGCAGAGAGGCGAGATAGGCGGCTTCGGCCACGGTGAGCTCGTTCACCGATTTGTCGAAATAGGTTAGCGCAGCACCGGCGACGCCATAGGCGCCGAAGCCGAAGAAAATCTCATTGAGATAGAGCTCGAGAATGCGATCCTTCGAGTAGGCCTGCTCGATGCGGAAGGCGAGGATCATCTCCTTGATCTTGCGCTCGTAGGTCTGGTCTGAAGACAACAGGAAGTTCTTCGCCACCTGCTGGGTGATGGTCGAGGCGCCGACCTGGCGCTTTCCCGAGCCAACATTCTGCAGGTTGACGACAATGGCCCGGCCAAGGCCGGTCACGTCGATGCCGGGGTGATTGTAAAAGTTCTTGTCCTCGGCCGACAGGAAGGCCGCCTTGACACGGTCCGGGATCGCCTGAATCGGCAGATAAAGCCGCCGCTCACGCGCATATTCGGCCATCAGCGCGCCATCCGACGCGTGGATGCGGGTCGTCACCGGCGGCTCGTATTTGGCCAGCACCTCGTAGTCGGGCAGGTCCTTCGACAAATGGCCGATATAGATCGCCACGCCCGCCGCGACCAAAAGGGCCAGCGTCGTGCCGATGCCGAAGAAATAGCCAATGAGACGAATCATACCCGCTCCAGTCCTTGGTTCGGGAATTTCCTAAACGAAGCCGCCCTTCGCGCAAGCTTTCGGGCCAATCCCAAACCGTAATCGCAAAACCCATGTCGCGACCATGTGGGCAAAATACGGCAGCGTGGAATTTCGGTTTCGAATGCCGGAAATAAAAGCACAGGGTGTTGTCGCCGTGCAACGCTGCTTCAGGTTGTGGGCGCCGGCGGACATTTCAGCCTCCGGCCCCCGTTCCGCTCTTGGCCGAAGCAAACAGGGCAACGGCGTTGGTTATGCTCTGGGTCGCCTTGTTGCGCCAATCGGCGCTGAGCAATTGCGCTTCGTCCTTGGCGTTCGACAGATAGCCGAGTTCGACCAGCACGGATGGAACGTCCGGCGCTTTCAGCACCTTGAAGCCGGCAGAACGCTGCGGGTTGTTGATCAGACCGACGCTGGTGGAAAGCTGGCCGACGAGAGTATGGGCGAAGCTCATCGAAAAATTATGCGTCTCGCGGCGGATCAGGTCGATCAGGATATCGGTCACTTCCTTGCTGTCGTCCTTGATCTCCATGCCGGCGAACTGGTCGGAAAGATTTTCACGGTCGGCAAGCGCCTGCGCCTCGGGATCGGAAGCCTTGTCGGACACGGTGTAGACCGTTGCGCCGCGAATGCCCTTGAGGCTGATCGTGTCGGCATGGATCGAGATGAGCAGGTCGGCCTCATGCTGGCGGGCAATGCGCACGCGGTCGTCGAGCCGCAGGAACACGTCCGTTTCGCGCGTCAGGAACACGTCGTATTTGCCGCCGGCGGCGAGCTTGTCGCGCAGTTCCATGGCGAAGGCGAGCGTCACGTTCTTCTCGACCGTCCCGTTCAGGCCCTCGGCGCCGCCGTCGATGCCGCCATGGCCGGGATCGATGACGACGGTGAAACGATGGCCCGGATTGGATACCGGCCCGGTACCGACCCTGCCGGCCTTGTCGGCGGAGACCGTCGAACCGGTGGTCAGCGCCTGATTGGCGAGCGCTGCGTCGAATTCCCGCTGCGAGGCCGCCGACATGTCGATGGCGATGCGGTAGCCGTTGCCGTCATCGTTCTTGAGCACGTCGAGATTGTCGACGGCGAACGGTCCCTTGCCGGTGAGAATCAGCCGCGATTTCCCCTCGCCGAGTCCGCCGTAACGCACGGCGCGGACAAGCCCGCGCGGCTTCATATCCTTGGCATTGAGGGCGAATCTCGTGGCCGGGAGATCGATGACCAGGCGATTGGGGCCGCGCAGCAGGAACCATTTGATGTCGGGCTCGCGGTCGAAATTGATGACGATGCGCATCTTGGTGGCATCGCCGGCCATCTTGTAGCTTATGGCACCGAGCGGTGCGTCGGCAGCACGCGAAAGCGGCGAAAAGACCAGGCAAGCCAGGATCAGCGGCAGCAGGCAGGCGGTGCGGAAGAACCAGCCTCCATGATGACGGCCCTTGTCTGCGAAGCCTGCCAGTCCCATCTTTCTACCAATCGCTCCCGTTGGCGTCATGCCCGATCGCTTGTCGAAGTGCCTTATTGCTTGTCAAAGTGCTGGCAGGCCGCGAACTCGATTAACGATTGGTATCCAGAGAAGGTTAACCAAGCCTTTTCATGGAAGGCTTGGGACCGGGGCTTCCACTGCGGAACGGCTTTTTGCCGGCATCGGGAATCGGGGTTGCCTTCCAACCCGCCAAATCATAAAAGCGATGGTGGATCACTGCAATCCTGGAACCGTCCTCCTCCGCAGCTTCCTGCTACAGGTCAGACGCAAGACGGCTCCTTTCGCTTCAGGCGAAGAAGGCATCGGTGATCGCGACGATTTTCGCAGGCGTGCTCCCGTGGCGGGGGAATCGCCTGCGTGAGCAAAACGGCCGGGATTGTCCCGTGCCGGCTCTGTATGAGCAAACAAGCTGGTCCGGTTTTTCCCGGGCTTTGGTTCAAAAGGTTCTGCTGGTGACGATGGCTTCAAGCGCAATCATGGAAAGGTCCGCAACAAACCGCGCCACTACGGCTGCGGGCGGCACCGCCATGGCGCTCAGGCAGCGGCCGGCGGACGTTCAATTGTCCGGCACCCATGTTCCAGGTCCACGGCAGCGGGCAGTGTCCTGCAAGCTGCGGCCGACGGCTGCCGGGAGGAAACGAAATAATGCCCAACAAAATGCTGATAGACGCCTCCCACCCGGAGGAAACACGCGTTGTCGTCGTTCGCGGTAACCGTATTGAAGAATTCGACTTTGAATCCCAGGACAAGAAGCAGCTCAAAGGAAACATCTATCTCGCCCGCGTAACGCGCGTCGAACCTTCCCTTCAGGCAGCCTTTGTCGAATATGGCGGCAACCGTCACGGTTTCCTCGCCTTCAGTGAAATACATCCCGACTACTACCAGATTCCGGTCGCCGACCGTCAGGCGCTGCTGCGTGCGGAAGCCCAGGAAGCCCAGGACGAAGAGGACGAGGAAGCCGCCGAAGGCGAGGACCGCCAGAGCCGCGACCGTGGCAAGCGCGGACGCCGGCGCGGCGGCAAGAGCCGCGACCGCGGCGAGCACAGGCGCGAGGCAGGCGCGGCCGACGGTGAGAATAGCGAGAACGGCGAAGGTGCCGTCGCAGAAAAGCTGGATGCCGTTGCCGACAACACCACGTCCGACACTGCCGGACAGAGCGAGGATGCCGCTGGACAGAGTGAAGAAGTCGCCGATAGCGGCGAGACCGAGCCTTCCGAAGGCGGATCGAGTTCCATCGCTGCCAGCGTCGATGCCGACGTAATCTCCGAAGCCGTCCCGCAAGTCGAGACAAGCGGGGCCGAGACAAGCGGCGAAGCGACGTCCGAAGACAATGATCGCGGCATGCTGGAGGAGGTCCAATCCTCGCATCCGGACGATCACGAGATCGAATCGGTCGGCGCTGAAGACGCGCTCGAAGAAGTACGCAACCGCCGCAAGCCGGTGCGCCGCCAGTACAAGATCCAGGAAGTGATCAAGCGCCGGCAGATCCTGCTGGTGCAGGTCGTCAAGGAAGAGCGCGGCAACAAGGGTGCAGCGCTGACCACCTACCTGTCACTGGCCGGCCGCTATTCGGTGCTGATGCCGAACACGGCACGCGGCGGCGGTATTTCGCGCAAGATCACCAATGCGCAGGACCGCAAGCGGCTGAAGGAAGTGGTCGCCGATCTCGAAGTGCCGCAAGGCATGGGTGTCATCCTGCGTACGGCAGGCGAAAGCCGCACAAAGGCAGAGATCAAGCGCGACTACGAATATTTGATGCGGCTTTGGGAAAACGTCCGCAATCTGACGCTGCAATCCACGGCCCCTGCCCTGGTTTACGAGGAAGGCAGCCTGATCAAGCGCTCGGTGCGCGACCTTTACAACAAGGATATCGACGAGATCCTGGTTTCCGGCGAAGAAGGCTACCGCGAGGCCAAGGACTTCATGCGCATGCTGATGCCGAGCCACGCCAAGGTGGTTCAGCCGTTCCGCGACACGACGCCGATCTTTGTGCGCAACGGCATCGAAGCGCAGCTCGACCGCATGCTGCAGCCGCAGGTGACGCTGAAGAGCGGCGGCTACATCATCATCAACCAGACGGAAGCGCTGGTCGCCATCGACGTCAATTCGGGCCGTTCCACCAAGGAGCACTCGATCGAGGACACCGCACTTCACACCAATCTGGAAGCCGCCGAGGAAGTCGCCCGGCAATTGAGGCTGCGCGATCTCGCCGGCCTGATCGTCATCGACTTCATCGATATGGAGGAGAACCGCAACAACCGCTCCGTCGAGAAGCGGCTGAAGGATCACCTCAAGAACGATCGTGCCCGCATCCAGGTCGGCCGCATCTCGCATTTCGGCCTGATGGAGATGTCGCGCCAGCGCATCCGTGCCAGCGTGCTGGAATCGACCATGAAGCCTTGCCCGCATTGCGGCGGCACCGGCCATGTGCGCTCCGATTCGTCGGTCGCGCTGCTGGTGGTGCGGGCAATCGAGGAATTCCTGCTCAAGGATTCGCGCAGCCACATCACGGTGCGGACGCCGGCGGCGACCGCGCTCTATGTGCTCAATCACAAGCGCGGCACGCTGGTGGAATTCGAGCACCGCTTCGGCGTGACCATCACCATCGAAGCCGATGACGCGGTCGGTGCACAACACTATGCCATCTTCCGCGGCGCGCTGGCCGAAAAGCCGGAAGGCTTTGTCGAGGCGCGCACGTTCCCGGCCTATGTTGAGCCGGAAGAACCCGAGGACGAGATCGTCATCGAAGAGGAAGACGAGGCACCGGTGCAGGCCGAGCAGCCACGCCCTGCCCAGCAGCCGCAGCAGCCAAGGTCCGGCGAGGACGGCGAAGGCCGCGATCGCAAGCGCCGCAAGCGCCGCAGACGGCGCGGCGGCAAGGATCGTGAACACGGGGATCGTGAACACGGGGAACGCGAACATGGCGATCGCGAGCATGGCGCTGCTGTGGAAGGTGCTTCCGTTTCGGCGCCGATAGACGATGCCTTCGTAGCCGCCGGCGATCAAGGCGCCGAAGCGGAACGTGAAGCGCCGGCCGGTGTTGCCGAAACGGCGGAAGCGGCGGACGACGGTCACGGCAAGAAGCGCCGGCGCGGCAAGCGCGGCGGCAAGCGCAATCGCCGTGAGGACGGCGAGGACGGCTTGGAAGCTGCCCCCGGCGAGCCAGCCGCCATGACGGAAGGTGCCGTGTCGGAAGAAGAGCCCGTAACCGGCGAGCCGGAAGGTGCGCCGCCGGCCGAAGAGCTTGCGGTGCTCGCTCCGGCGAACGACGACATGCCGAGCGCCGAAAAGCCGAAGAAGCCGCGCCGTGCCGCCAAGCCGAAGAAGGTTGCGGCGGATGCAGTTGCCGAGATTGCGGGCGCCGAGACATCGGCTGCCGAGGCCGCCTCCGTGGCTTCCGGCGAGACCGCTGCGCCGGCTTCGCAGGAGACTGAAGTGGCGGCTGCCGAGGAAACGCCGAAGGTCCGGCCGTCGCGGCGCAAGCCCGTACCGGTGGATGCTCCGGTCGTGCCGGTCGTCTCCTCGATCGTCCCGGACGAGGCAAAGACCGACGAGGCAAAGACCGAGGAAGCAAAGGCCGAGGACAAGCCGAAGCGTGCCGGCTGGTGGCAACGGAAGGGCTTTTTCTAAGCCTTTCCGTGCATTAGCCAGACTTTCTGATTAAAAAAATCCCGCGCTGCCGATCGGCTGCGCGGGATTTTTTTGTCCCAATTCAGGCGACAGGCACCAGAGCGGAATGCATTCAAATTGAATGGGGCATTCCGCTCTAACTGTTTGTTTTGCCGCATTTGTGCGGACGCCAAATGATTCCATTTGGCTGCAAAATGCTTATGGCGCGAAGATCGACCAGTTCATCGTCTTCGCCAATTTTTCCAACGCGATCGAGCCCAGCCTGGAATTGCCGTTGGCATTAAGGCCAGGCGACCAGACGGCAAGCGAGGCGACGCCCGGCACGATCCCCAATATGCCGCCGCCAACGCCGCTCTTGCCGGGAATGCCGACGCGGAAAGCGAAGTCGCCGGAGCCGTCATAGTGGCCGCAGGTCAGCATCATCGCGCCGATGCGGCGGGCGCGCTCTGCCGAGACGACGGAATGCCCAGTCGCCGGGTTCTTGCCGCCATTGGCAAGGAAGCGGCCGGCCAGGGCCAGTTGCCGGCAGCTCATGGCGATAGCGCAATGGTGGAAATAGACGCCCAGCGCCAGTTCCGGCGCGTGATTGAGATTACCGAACGATTTCATGTAATTGGCAAGCGCGAAATTGCGAAAGCCGGTGGCGCGTTCGGACGCCGCGACCTCGCGGTCGATGATGATGGTGTCGTCATCGGCCAGGAACTGGATGAAGCGCAGGATCTCGCCGATCGCCTCGCGCGGCTGATGGCCGGCGAGCAGGATGTCCGAGACCACGATGGCGCCGGCATTGATGAACGGATTGCGCGGAATGCCGTTCTCGTGCTCGAGCTGGACGATCGAGTTGAACGGATTGCCCGAAGGTTCGCGCCCAACCCGCTGCCACAGCGCGTCGCCGACATTGCCGAGCGCCAGCGTCAGCGTGAACACCTTTGAGATGCTCTGGATCGAAAACGCCTCGTCGGCGTCGCCCGCGGTCAGCACGCGGCCGTCATTGGTCACCGCGGCAATGCCGAATTTTTTCGGGTCGATCTTGCCGAGCTGGGGAATATAGCTGGCGACGTCGCCGCGATCGGTACGCTCCGCCATTTCGGCAGCGACCTCGCGCAACGCATGTTCGAGTTGGGGCGCCTGATCAAGCTCCAGCATCGTCGCCCCCGCTACTTCAGCCAGCGTTCGATACGCGCCATCGCCTCGACCATGTCGTCGTGGCTGCCGGCATAGGAAAAGCGCATCGTGCGATGGCCTTGCAGCGGGTCGAAATCGCGGCCCGGCGTCGCCGCCACATGCGCCTCGGCCAGCATCCGGCGCGCAAACGCCATGCTGTCATTGGTGTGCCTGGTGACGTCGCAGAAGGCGTAGAACGCGCCGTCCATGGGCGCGGCCAAAGCAAAGCCGAGCTCCGGCAGGCGTTGCATCAGGAGCTCGCGGTTCCAGGCATAGCGCGCCTTCACCGCTTCCAGCTCTGGCGTCGCCTTGAATGCCTCGATCGCGGCAATCTGGGACAGTTCGGGCGGCGAGATGTAGAGGCTCTGGGCGATGCGCTCGACTGGCCGCACCAGTTCCTGCGGCAGCACCATCCAGCCGATGCGCCAGCCGGTCATGCAATAATATTTCGAGAAGGAATTGATCACCGTCACATCCGCGCCGAAAGCAAGCGCCGTCGTGTCGGGCGCCGCATAGGCCAGCCGGTGATAGATTTCGTCCGAGATGACGGCGATGCCGAGCTCTTGCGCCGTCTCGACCAGCGCCTCGAGATCGCCGGCGGGAATGACCGCGCCGGTCGGGTTGGCCGGGCTGGCGAACAGCACGCCCTTCAGCGGTTTTTCGCGATGCGCGGCTTGCAGGTGCTCGGCATGCAGATAGGCGGCGCCGTCCAACTCGATCTCGGCGATGTCGATGCCGAGCGCGGCCATGATGTTGCGATAGGCAGGATAGCCGGGCGCAGCGATGGCGACGCGGTCGCCTGGATCGAACATTGCCAGGAAAGCGAGGTTGAAGGCGGCCGACGATCCGGTGGTGACGGCTATCCGCTCGGGCGAAACGTCAAGCCCGTAGTGCTCGCCATAATGCGCCGCGATCGCCTTGCGCAGGCCGGCGAGGCCCAGCGCGTCGGTATAGCCGATGCGGCCTGCTTTCAAGGCATTGGCCGCCGCTTCGCGAACCCCGGCCGGCGCCGGATCGGAAGGCTGGCCGACGGCCATGGAAACGACCGGCAGGCCCTTGGCTTTCAGCCGATTCGCCTCGGCCAGGATGTCCATGGCATGGAACGGTTCGACCGCGCCGCGGCGCGAAAGCGAAACAACCATTTTTCAATCCACCACACTTGTCCGCACGTGCCGGCCATGCTGGCCGCGCCGCACAAATGCCCGATTGGTGTGGGGATCACAAGTTCGGTAAGTTTAGGCTGCCGACTTTTCATCCTTCGCCCACTCGTCTACCAGTGGACCTGCCATGTTGAGCCGACCCAAATCGACGATCGCCAGAACAGCGCGCGCCCTCGCGACGCTTTCGCTTGCCGCGGTGGTCGCCATGGCCGGCTCGGTCAATGCCTTTGCGCAGAATGTGCCGGTTGTGCGCGATGCCGAGATCGAGGCGCTGGTGCGCGATTACGCGCGGCCGATCTTCAAGGCGGCGGGCTTGTCGGGCGACGCCATCAACATCGTGCTGGTCAACGACCAGAGCTTCAACGCCTTTGTTGCCGGCCGCCGCCTGTTCATCAACACCGGCGCGCTGATGACGGCCGAAACGCCCAACGAGATCATTGGCGTCATTGCCCACGAGGCCGGCCATATCGCCGGCGGACACCAGCAGAAATTGCGAGAACAGCTCGAGCGCGCCAAGACGATGGCGATCCTGGCGACGCTGCTTGGCGCCGGCGCCATGGTGGCCGGCGCCACCAGCAACAGCCGCGGTCTCGCCGGCGCCGGCATGGGCGTGGTGGCCGGCGGCGGCGAGATGGCGCAACGCAGTATCCTCGCTTATCAGCGCACCGAAGAGATGACCGCCGACCGTTCGGCGATCACCTATCTCAATGCAACCGGCCAGTCCGGCATGGGCATGTTGAAGACGTTTGGCCGCTTCCAGAACGCATTGTCGCTCTCGGGCGCGCAAGTCGATCCCTACAGGATCAGCCATCCGATGCCGCAGGAGCGTATCGCCAATCTCGAAGTGCTGGTGAAGCAGAGCCCTTACGTCGACAAGGTCGACCCACCGGCACTGCAGCAGCGCCACGACATGATGCGCATCAAGATCGCCGCCTACATGCAGGGCCAGGCGGCGGCGTCGCGATTGATGCGCAAGAACCCCGGCAGCCTCGCCTCACGCTATGGCGACGCGCAGATGACCTATCTTTTCGGCAATCTGGCGTCGGCGCTCACCAAGACCAACGCGTTGATCAAGGAACAGCCGAAAAATCCCTATTTCCAAGAATTACGCGGCGACATCCTGATGAAGGCGAACCGGCCGAAGGATGCGGCGGACGCCTATGCCAAGTCGGTCAGCCTCGATCCGGCGCGATCCGGGCTGCTGCCGGTCTCTTACGGCCAGGCGCTGATGGCGATCGGCACGCAGGATTCGCTGAAGAAGGCGGTGGCGCAGATCAACACCGGCCTCGGACGGGATCGCGAAAACGCCGCCGGATACCGCTATCTGGCACAGGCTTACGGGGAACTCGGCAACATCCCGGCCGCCGAGCTTGCAACCGCCGAAGGGCATTTCTATTCCGGCGACTACAAGAATGCGAAAATCTTCGCCATGCGGGCGCAGCAGAGCATGAAGCGGGGCGAGCCGGGCTGGCTTCGCGCGCAGGACATTATAAACTACGCACCATCAGGTAAGAAGAAGTGAACCTTTCGGACGCAGGCTGCGACACAGCCAAAGCGAGCGGACCGGAACACGGGCAAGAGGATCGAGGATCATGACCAAGGCAATTCTGCTGGGCACTACCGGAGTGGCAGCGGCTCTCGCCATGCTGGCGTTCGGCTTCGTCGCCGGCAATCCGCAGACGGCGAAGGCCGGCACGGCGCAGCTTGCCCAGACGGCGTCCTCGGGTACCAAGCTCGACCGTGCCGAAGTCGAAGGTATCGTCCGCGACTATCTGCTGAAGAACCCGGAAGTGCTTCTGGAGGCCCAGCAGGCACTCGAGGCCAAGCAGAAGGAAGAACAGCGCGTCGCCAGTCTCGGCGTCATCAAAGACGCCAAGGACCAGATCTTCAATTCCTCATTCGACGGTGTTGTCGGCAATCCGAACGGCAAGGTCACCATCGTCGAATTCTATGATTATAATTGCGGCTACTGCAAACGCGCCATCGACGACATGCGCGCGCTGACCAAGGCCGATCCGGACCTGCGCTTCGTACTCAAGGAGTTCCCGATCCTCGGCCCGGATTCGCAGAAGGCGAGCGTCGTCTCGATGGCCTTCCATTTGATGAAGCCGGAGAAATACGGCGAATTCCACAATGCGCTGCTCGGCGGCCAGGGGCGCGCCACCGAGGCGGCGGCAATCAAGGTGGCGCTGTCGCTCGGCGCCGACGAGGCGGCGCTGCGCGAAAAGATGAAGGACCCGAGCATCACCGAGGCCTTCTCCAAGACCTATGACCTCGCCACCAAGCTCGCCATCACCGGAACGCCGTCCTATGTCGTCGGCAACGAGGTGGTGTTCGGCGCGCTTGGCCAGGAAGTGCTGGCCGAAAAGATCGAGGCGGCGAAGGCCGCGCTCTGATCAGCGTTCGGGTTTCGATTAGGCTGCGGGTTTCCGGCACCGGCCGTTTTCCGGCTGCTGTGGACGGCGAAAGAACGCACTTGCGCTCTTTTCGCCAGCGTCTATGCCCATTATAGAGGGTCCGGCGCGCCGGCTTAGCCGCGCCGGGAAAGGTCGGCATTTTTTGAAAACGGTTTTCGTCCTGAACGGCCCCAATCTCAACGCGCTCGGCAAGCGCGAGCCGGGCATCTATGGCGGCAAGACGCTTGCCGCGATCGCCGACGATTGCAAGCAGACGGGTGCTGCACTTGGGCTGGAGATCGATTTCCGCCAGTCGAACCATGAGGGCGACCTCGTCGACTGGATCTACGAGGCCGCCCACAAGGCCGCCGCGATCGTCATCAATCCGGGCGCCTACGGCCATACCTCGATCGCCATTCACGATGCCATCCGCGCTGTCGCGCCGCTGCCGGTCGCTGAGGTGCATCTCTCCAACATCCACGCGCGGGAACCATTCCGCCACGTCTCCATGGTCGCGCCGGTCGCCGTCGGCATGATCTGCGGGTTCGGGCCGCTCGGCTACACGCTGGCGCTGCAGGCGCTGGCTGCACGCCTATGACCGGCCAACAAACAGAAGGCTCGAAAATGTCGATAAAGAAGAACGGTGTTGACCAGCAGCTGATCCGCGATCTGGCGGGCATACTGAACGACACCAACCTGACCGAGATCGAGGTCGAGCTGGGCGATCTGAAGGTGCGCGTCTCGCGGCAGGCCCCGGCCGTCCATGCCGTCGCCACCGCTCAGCCGGCCTATGCCCCGGCAGCCGCGCAGCCTGCGGCAGCGGCCGCGCCGGCGACGCCCGACGTGTCGAAGAACGCCGTTGCCTCGCCGATGGTCGGCACCGCCTATCTGGCACCGTCGCCCGACGCCAGGCCGTTCATCGAAATCGGCCAGAAGGTCAAGGAAGGCCAGACGCTGCTGATCATCGAAGCAATGAAGACGATGAACCAGATCCCCTCGCCGCGCGCCGGCACGGTGACGGCGATCCTGTTTGAAGATGCGCAGCCGGTCGAATATGGTATGCCGCTCGTCGTGATCGAGTAGAGCCGGGAACAGGCGAAAGATGTTCCAGAAAATCCTCATCGCCAATCGCGGCGAAATCGCCCTCAGGGTGCTGCGCGCCTGCAAGGAGCTCGGCATCCAGACGGTGGTGGTGCATTCGACCGCCGACGCCGACGCCATGCATGTGCGTCTCGCCGACGAGAGCGTCTGCATCGGCCCGCCGCCGTCGCGCGACAGCTATCTCAACATCCACCAGATCGTCGCCGCCTGCGAGATCACCGGCGCCGACGCGGTGCATCCCGGCTACGGTTTTCTGTCGGAGAACGCCAAGTTCGCCGACATCCTCGCCGCGCACAACATCACCTTCATCGGCCCGACCGGCGACCATATCCGAATCATGGGTGACAAGATCGAGGCCAAGCGTACCGCAAAACGCCTCGGCATTCCCGTGGTGCCCGGCTCCGACGGCGCGGTCACCGAGGATAAGGAAGCCAAGCGCATTGCCGCCGCGATCGGCTACCCCGTAATCATCAAGGCGTCGGCCGGCGGCGGCGGGCGCGGCATGAAAGTGGCGCGTAGCGAGGCCGATCTCGAGGTGGCGCTGCAGACGGCACGCTCGGAGGCGGGTGCGGCCTTCGGCGACGACGCAGTCTATATCGAGAAATATCTGCAGAAGCCGCGCCATATCGAAGTGCAGGTGTTCGGCGACGGCGCCGGGCGCGGCGTGCATTTCGGCGAGCGCGACTGCTCGCTGCAGCGCCGCCACCAGAAGGTCTGGGAAGAAGCGCCCTCGCCGGCGCTCAATGCCGAGGAGCGCGCGCATATTGGCGGCGTCTGCGCCAGGGCGATCGCCGATCTCGGCTATTCCGGCGCCGGCACCATCGAATTCCTCTATGAGGACGGCGAGTTCTATTTCATCGAGATGAACACGCGCCTGCAGGTCGAACATCCGGTGACCGAGGCGATTACCGGCATCGACCTCGTGCACGAGCAGATCCGCGTCGCCTCGGGCGGCGGACTTTCGGTGCGCCAGGAGGACATCCGCTTCCACGGCCATGCCATCGAATGCCGCATCAATGCCGAGGATCCGCGCACCTTCACCCCCTCGCCGGGCACCATCACCCATTTCCACACGCCGGGCGGCCTCGGCATCCGTGTCGATTCCGGCGTCTATTCCGGCTACAAGATCCCGCCCTACTACGACAGCCTGATCGGCAAGCTGATCGTGCATGGCCGCAACCGCGTCGAATGCATGATGCGGCTGCGGCGCGCGCTCGACGAATTCGTCGTCGACGGCATCAAGACGACGCTGCCACTGTTTCGCGACCTCGTTGGCAACGCCGACATCGCCAATGGTGACTACGATATCCACTGGCTGGAAAAATACCTGGCCGAAGGCGAGTGACACAGGGGCGAAGCGATGACCCGTCCCTACGCACCCGGTTATCGCATCCCGACCGACCTTTTGCTCAAAGCCTATGCCTCCGGCGTCTTCCCGATGGCCGAAAGCGCCAATGACCCCGAAGTATTCTGGGTGCGGCCGGAGACGCGCGGCATCATTCCGCTCGACGGGTTCCACATACCGAAAAGCCTGAGAAAGACGATCCGCAAGAACCTGTTCGAGTTCCGCATCGATTTCGACTTCGAGGCGACGATCGAGGCCTGTGCCGAAAGGCGCGAAGAACGTCGGTCAACCTGGATCAACGCGCCGATCCGCGAAGCCTATATCGAGCTGCATCGGATGGGCCATTGCCATTCGGTCGAGGCCTGGCACAACGACCGATTGGTCGGGGGGCTCTACGGCGTATCGCTCGGCCGCGTGTTCTTCGGCGAGAGCATGTTCGCCAGGGAGACCGACGCGTCAAAGGCCTGCCTGGTTCACCTCGTCGAACGCCTGAAGGCGCGTGGCTTTGCACTGCTCGATACGCAGTTCACCACCGAGCATCTCAAACGCTTCGGTGCAATCGACGTGCCGCGCGGCAAGTACGAGAAGATGCTGGCCGAGGCGCTGAAGGGCGAGGCCGTGTTTTTTCCATAACTTGGAATGGTTCATCGTTTCACAGAAACGCAATTCCGGACGGAAAGCCGTTCACACTTTCCTGGAATTGCTCTTGCGGCCGGTCAGCCTTTTGCTGCCGTCACCAGCGGCGTCTGTGCGTGGAACATCATCTTCCAGCCATTGACGCGGTGGACATAGCCGGTGCTGACCAGCGCCGCATAGGCTTCGCCATCTCGCCGCGTCGCACGCGCCTCGTAGGTCAGCATGACGATGTCGCTGCCCGGCTCGATGATGCCCTTGAGGTCGATGTCGAGATCGCGCCAGCGGTTCGGGTCCGTGGCAGTTGCGGCCAGATCGGTATTGCTCATCACCCGCGCCATCTGCGGGAAGGCCACCAGGCAGTCGGTATCGGCATTGGCCTTGAAATAGTCGGCACCGCCGCTCCAGAATCCCCTTTCGATGTCGAGAAGTTCGTTCTTGTTGGCCATCATCATGGCAACCTCCTCCGTAGAGAGGCACCAACGCTCGGGCAACGCGGCGGTTCCGCAGGGCGCGGTATCCGCCGCGCACTGACAGATTCTAGTTGGTTTTGGGGGCGGCGGGTGCCGGCACATCGGACTTCTGCTTGCAGCCCTTCAGCCAGATATCATAGACGGCATGCTCGACGGCGTTGATCCCGGGGCTTTCGGCAAACATCCAGCCGGTGAAGATACGGCGTATTTTCCGGTCGAGCGTGATCTCGTCGACCTCGACGAACGAATCCGTCTTCGGCTCTTCGTTTTCGGGCCGCGAATAGCAGATGCGCGGCGTCACCTGCAAAGCGCCGAACTGAACCGTCTCGTCGATATAAACATCGAAGGTGATGATACGGCCGGTGATCTTGTCGATGCCGGCGAATTCAGCGACTGGATTGGTGATGCGCTCGGATACTGCCGGTGCTGCAGGCGCCACCGACGCGTCCGGCGCAGGCGGCACCAATTCCTGCGCAGCAGCAAGCGCCACCATAGAAGCGAGAACGACCGCGGTTAATCCGCCCGTCAACATTCGACTGAACATGCTCATGCAAGGTCCGGTGGTTTGCGCCCGGGGTGATTCTCTTAACGCCAAGGCTAGTTGCTGCTGTCGGATCAGCAAACAGCTAAACAGCAATTGTGGCGACAAAGGACCGCCCTCGTGCGGACCGCCTCCGTGGGGACCGCGCGCGTGTCGCGGCGATCGATCACGAACCAGGCGTCCAGGCGTCGTAGTCGCCCGTCACCTGCGGACGATGCTGGTTGGTCAGCACCGAGCCTTTCGGGCGATAGGCCGCGGGGCTGCCGGTGAGGTTCGGCACATGCGGCTTTTGCCAGTCGCGTGGCTTGTAGTCTTCGCTTGGCGGCGCAACGTCGACACGATGATGTATCCAGCCATGCCAGCCGGGCGGAATCGCCGAGGCTTCCGAATAGTCGCGGTAGATGACCCAGCGACGGGTGCGGCCTTCCGAATCGACGCCGCCCTCATAGTAGACGTTGCCGACCTCGTCCTGCCCGACCTTCTTGCCGTGCCGCCAGGTGTGGAAGCGCGTTCCCAATGTCTGGCTATTCCACCAGGTGAAAAACTGCAGAAGGAAAGTTTTCATCCAAATCCTCGTGGCAAGTCCTTGTGGCAAGTCCTCGCGGCGGCTGCGGCGCCTGTTCCTGCTTATGGCGTCACGGCATTGCGAAGGCAAGGGTCTTGCCGCAACCGGCGAGCAAATGGCTGACGGGAAAGCGAAACGATCATGTTATTTTCGCGGCCGTCCGAAGCAGATGAAATAGGTTGTTGGCAACCTTACGCAGCGTTATTCTAGCAGTTGATGCTTCGTTGCCTCAAGGAGGCAAATGAGAGGGGCTCATGTCATCGCTGGCGGGCACGGCCGGTCGCGCGTTGCCGCAGGTCGTTGAGGCGATCTACGATTCGATTGCCGACGTCGACCGCTGGCAGGCGACACTCGAGGCCATCTGCAACCTGGCGGAAGGCCAGCTTGCCATGCTCGCCGTCATCGACACGATCAGCAGCTCCGCGCGGTTTTCGGTGTCTTGCGGCGATCCCGCAGTTCTTGAGCCGTTGAAGCATGACTACGGCTCGCAAGTGCCGTTCTATGCGGCGGTTCCCAAGATGGAGATCGACGTGCCGTTCACCGTCGATTCGATCTACGCCCTGCAAGGCCCGGATACGCGACAGAGATGGCTGGAAAGCCGCATCGTGCGCGAATGGGTGCAACCCAACCGGCTGGACGATTTCTTCTGGGTGGCGTTGATGAAGCGGCCGACCCGGATCGGCACGTTGATGGTGGTGACCGACAAGGACAGGCGCCAGATTTCCCGCGAGGATATCGAGCTTGTCTGCCTGTTGGCACCGCATGTGCGGCGCGCGGTGACCATCGGCGATCTGTTCGAGGCCGAGCGGCGCAAGGCCGAAATCTTCCGCTCCATCATCGAAAGCCTCGACCATCCGGTGCTGATCGTCGCCGAAGACATGACCATCATCTTCGCCAACCCGTCAGCCGAAGCGCTGCTCGCCGAAAATATCTCGGTCTCTTGCGTGCGCGGACAGCTTTCCTTCACCTATGCCAAAGCCAACGCCGCGATCGGCCGTGCCGTCCAGCTCGGCACGCGCGACGAATTCGCGCTCGGACCTTGCGGCATCAACATTCCCCTGGCCAGGACGGTCGTTCCGGCGGTGGCCCATGTCATGCCGCTGGCGCGGCGTGAAATCTCGGCGCGCATCTCGCAACGCGCCGCCGCAGCGATCTTCATCGCCGCGGCCGGTTCGACACCGACCCCGGCGCTGGACGCCATTGCGGCGCTGTTCGGACTGACCGCGGCAGAAAGGCGCGTCGCCGGTCACGTTGCCGCCGGCCTGACGCGAAAGGAAATCGCCGCGGCCGGCGGCGTCTCGGACGGCACCGTCAAGTCGCAGCTGGCGACGATCTTCGACAAGACCGGTACAGGCGATCAGCGCGAGCTCGAACTGTTGATGCGCGAATTGTCGCCACCCTTGCGCTCCAGTTGATTTTGCTCAGGTTCCCCGGACCGGCAGCGGTCCAAAAGACTCGGCCGGCAAGTTTTTCAAGCCCTTGAGACCATCGTCCGCAAAATCTGCGAAACGAAACCGGCATCGTTGCAATTCGGCCAAAATCATGGTGCGGTCGTTCGCGGTCCAGAAACGCGGCATTATGCTCGGCTGGAATGAAAATGGTTTCTGGCGCGGATCTCGATCTTTGACACCGACATCTACCGAGCGGCTGCTCCCCTACCTCTGTCTGCTTGGGCTGATCGTAATCGCGGTCGCTTTCCGGCCACTGCTGCCCGTCGACGAAACGCGATATCTCAGCGTCACCTGGGAAATGTATCTGAGCGGACAGATCTTCGTCCCGACGATGAATTTCGCGCCCTATCTGCAGAAGCCGCCACTGCTGTTTTGGCTTATCGACCTTGTCTGGAACATTTTCGGCGCCAGCCGGCCGGCGGCGATGCTGGTCATCTTCGCCGCCTCCTCGCTCGTCATCTGGCTGACGACGGCGTTGGCAAAGACCCTGTTTCCGGGCCGCGACGACATCGCGCGGCGCATCCCCTGGCTGGTTGCCGGAAGCAGCGTGTTCGTCATCTATTCGACGCTGATCCTGTTCGACCTGTTGCTGACGGTCTTCGTGCTCGCCGCGCTGTTGTCGTTGATTGCCTTTGCCCGCAGCGGCAACCGCTGGCAGGCCGTTCTGGCCGGGCTGTTCATCGGCATGGGCGTGCTGACGAAAGGCCCGGTGGTGCTGATCCATATCGGCGCGCCCATCCTGTTCTACCCGTTCTGGCGCGACCGGCGGGCGGGACTGACGACACCGAACTTCCTCGCTGGAGTGGGCCTGGCAGTGCTCGCCGCGCTGATTCCGGTGGCGATCTGGCTGGTGCCGGCGACCATCCTGACAAAAGGCAATTTCGTCTACGATCTCGTCTGGAACCAGTCGGCGGGACGTGTCACCGGCAATTTGCGCAATTCGCATGGCCGGCCGTTCTATTTCTATCTGCTGCTGCTGCCCGTCATGTTCATACCGTGGATCTTCATACCCGAGGTGTGGCGGTTGAAGCTGCGCACGCGGATACGCAGCCTGATCGACGAGAAGTCGCCGGATCTGCGCGCCTTGCGCCTGCTGTCATTCTCGTTCGTTGCCGTGTTTCTCGTGTTCAGCGCGATATCCGGCAAGCAGCCTCATTATGTCGTGCCGATGTTGCCGTTCGTGGTCATCCTGTTCGGCTATTTCATGGCGGAGATCCCGCTCGCCAGGCTGAAGAGCTCGGCCATCGTCATGCTTGTCATTTTCGGCATCGGCCACGCGGTGGCATCGGCAACCGCGTTCAAACGCTATGATCTGACGCCGCTCGCCAATTTCATCGACGAGCGAAAGGATGCGGACTGGGCCGTAGCTTTCGACTATCAAGGCGAAGTCGGCTTCCTGGCCCGGTTGCAAAAGCCATTCGAAACCACCGACAAACCGGAAGAATGGCTTGGCTCGCATCCCAGCGGCTATGTCATCGACAAAGTTTCCAAGGATCCCGGCACTGCAGGGCAAATCGCGTTCCGGCTTCGCGTCGAACGCGGCTATCTCGTCGTGCTGAAGGGACAGAATTGACGATCGTCACCGGTATGCGAGTTCGTCCCCCGCGCGGGAGATGAAGGCGTTGCTGCTTCGTGGTTCCATCGCTCGATAGAACCGGGAGGTATTCATGCGCAAGCTCATCTCGACGACGCTTTTTGCCTTATCGCTCGCTGTGGCCGGCCTTGCCGCCGATCCGGCATGGAGCTTCAAATGTCAGTCCGGAACGATTGGGCAAGGCAGTTGCTCCTGCTCCGGGACCGCCGACTGCACCGATATGCGGCATTCCAAAATGTGCAAGGGCGACCTGAACTGCGGTTCGGGCAAATGCTCCTGCACGGCCGCATTGGTAGTCGACCCCGGCCCGAAGACCCCCAAGCCCAAGGTCGTCGCGCCGAAGGTGACAACCAAAGGCGTCGTGAAGCAGTAGATATCCAATCCGAAAGGACGGCGGCTCGACGTCGCTGGGCCGGCCCGATGTTTCGCGGTTCATCCCCCGTGCGGGCGATGAACCGCCATCGAACAAATGCTGCTGTCTAGCCGGAGGGTGGTTTCCAACCGAAAGAGCGAGGATACCATGTTGAAAACCTGCACGATGCTGTTCTTCGGCCTGATGGCGGCCACCGCGGCCGCCCAGCCGCCGCCTTCGGGGCCGCCGGTTCCCAGTGCGGCACTTGCCCCATGCAATGCCACACAATCGAACAGGCCCTGCAAAGCCGAACTCGGCGTGTTCCTGATCACCAATACCGTCCGCAACCTGGCGCAAGCCAAGGTCGACGCCACCAACGCACAGCTGGCCGCCCAGGGACGATCGTCACGCGCATCGATCGAATCGCTGAAGCAATGGCGGCCGTCGCGCTTTGCGACGCAGATGCTGAACCAGCCGAACAGCTGGTTTGTCAAAGTTCCTTACATCCTGACCATCAAAGTCTCGATCCCGGTGACCTCCGACCGCCACATCGGCATTCCCATAGACGTCAACGTCTTCTGCAGCGGCTGGCAGACCGATTCCAGCCAGGTCATCATCCGCTCGCAACCCGGCCCGGCGAGCTTCGAGGGCGGCAACATCCTCGAAGACGTTTTCAACGTCGGCAATTACATCGACGCTCAGGTACGCAGCTCGTTTTCGGCACCTCTGCCGGTGACGACGCCGGTTCCAAATTCGAAATGCTCGGCAATAGACGGCTCCGATGCCGGCACACAGGCCACCGGCGATGATCTCATCTTCTGGACGGTGCCGCGGCGCAACCTGGTGGTGACGGACGCCATAGCCAAGCCGACGGTTGAAGTGACCTTCGACAGCCTCACACGCCTGCCAGCCCGCGACTTCCACAACAATGTCGTCTATGCGGAATCCGAGGCCATAAACCTCAACGTCTATGCCAATGAGGACGGCGTTCAGAAAGCCCTAACGATGCGCGAAGGCGACGTGGCTGCGCTGAACCTTCCCGTACTCAGGCTCGACGCGCGAAAATACGATTCGCTGGTCGTCATCGGCAATGTCGACCAGCCGCCGAACGATCCCAGAGACAGCGCCTTCGCGGTAGCGGCCAAGACTGCGGGATTCGGTGCCGGTTCCAAGATCATGCAGATCCCGAAGTGGTATTCGAGGCCGCCGGACCAGTTCAATCCCAAGCCTACATGGATCAGAGTTCCCGGCTATGAGCTGCACTATACGGTGCGCTATCTCAACAGCGGCGGGCTGGCCGTCGACGGTGGAACCAGTACGGTCCGGCCTCCAAAAGTCGCCGTTCCGATAGAGACGCTCATCAAGCCGAAAACGCCCTGACGCGGCCGCTCGCGGATGACGGCGGCGGTTCAGACCGCTACCGCCTTCCCCCGCGCGGCAGATGCGGCAGCACCGGCATCATGGCCTGATCTTGCCGGAACAAACGCGCCGCTGCGCCACGAGCGAGCGGCGCCATCGATGGAGACAAACGATGCAGCACCTTCCCCTCACCATGCCCGCCGTCCGGATCATTGCGGCAATCTCGCTGCTTGCCTTCCCGACCTTCCTGCCGGTCACGAGCCCGGCGAAGGCGCTGCCGGTCAGCCAATCCTGCCGGATCACCACCTATTACAAGACTGCGGCAAAGGCGACGGAGGTTGGCGTGCGCTCGACGTGCCAGGGCGTCAAAAAATGGGGCGTCACCTCGAAATATTACGAGGTGGAAAAAATCGAAGCCGCCACGCCCCCGCACACGTCGGGCGGCGGCGGCAGCCTGCCATGCGAGTTTCTCGCTGCCGGCTGCTCCAACCTGCCTGAGAAACGCAACTGAGCGCCAGGCAAACGAGCTAGCCGATCGCCTTCTCCAAAACCAGCGCCGGCAAGCCCGAGGCGCCGCCGCAATCGGCCGTGTTGCCGGCGGGCAAAAACCCTCGCGAGCGGTAAAAGGCGACGGCCGGAGCATTTGCTTCCTCGACCTCGACGCGCAGCGTCCGGGCCTCCGGAAAGCTGGCCTCGATCTCGTCCAGCAGCGCCTGGCCGATGCCTTGCCTCTGCCAGGCCGGATGCACGTAAAGCTGGTTCAGCATGACGATCGCGGGATCCGTGGTGGCGGCGGCGAAGGCCATGCCGCCGATGGTTTTGCCGTCGTCGGCGACCAGGAACTCCGAGTTCGGCCGCGTCAGCCGTGCCTTGAGCGCGGCGATCGAATGCCATTCATCGGTGATTTCGGTAACCCGCGCCGCGCCGTAGATGGCGTCATAGGTGGCATGCCACGTCTCGATCAGCAATGCGCGCACCGCCGCCAGATCGCGCTCGCCGGCGGTGCGGACGAACATCCTACTCGATCCCGAGCCTGGCCTTGACCAACTCGTTGACCGCCTGCGGATTGGCCTTGCCGCCGGTCGCCTTCATCACCTGGCCGACGAACCAGCCGGCCATGGTCGGCTTGGCGCGCGCCTGTTCGACCTTGTCCGGGTTGGCCGCGATCACCTCGTCCACCGCCTTTTCGATGGCGCCGGTATCGGTGACCTGCTTCATGCCGCGGCTTTCGACCAGCTGACGCGGATCGCCGCCCTCGTTCCAGACGATCTCGAACAGATCCTTGGCGATCTTGCCGGAGATGGTGCCTTCCTTGATCAGGTCGATGACAGCACCAAGCTGATCGGGTGAAACCGGAGCATTTTCAATACTCTTGCCGGCTCTGTTCAACGCACCCAGCAAATCGTTGATGACCCAGTTGGCGGCAAGCTTGCCATCGCGACCAGCGGCCACCTTCTCGAAATAATCGGCGACCGCCTTTTCCGATACCAGGATCGAGGCGTCGTAGGTCGACAGGCCGAGCGAAGCGATCAGCCGCGCCTTTTTGGCATCGGGAAGTTCCGGCAGGTCCTTTGCCAGCGCGTCGACATAGGCCTGGTCGAATTCCAGCGGCAGAAGATCGGGATCGGGGAAATAGCGGTAGTCGTGCGCTTCCTCCTTGGAGCGCATCGAGCGCGTTTCGCCCTTGTTGGGGTCGAACAGCCGCGTTTCCTGGTCGATCTTGCCGCCGTCCTCCAGGATGGCGATCTGGCGGCGCGCCTCGTAGTCGATGGCCTGGCCGATGAAACGGATGGAGTTGACGTTCTTGATCTCGCAGCGCGTGCCGAATTCACCGCCGGGCCGGCGTACCGAGACGTTGACGTCGGCGCGCAGCGAGCCTTCGTCCATATTGCCGTCGCACGTGCCGAGATAGCGCACGATGGTGCGCAGCTTGGTGACATAGGCCTTGGCTTCATCGGCGGAGCGCATATCCGGCTTCGAAACGATCTCCATCAGCGCCACACCGGAGCGGTTGAGATCGACATAGGACATCGTCGCATGCTGGTCGTGCATCGACTTGCCGGCGTCCTGCTCCAGGTGCAGGCGCTCGATGCCGACCTCGATGTCCTCGAATTCGCCCTGCCGGTCCGGGCCGACCGAGACGATCACCTTCCCCTCGCCGACGATCGGCTGCTTGAACTGCGAGATCTGGTAGCCCTGCGGCAGGTCGGGATAGAAATAGTTTTTCCTGTCGAAGACCGATTTGTGGTTGATCTCGGCCTTCAGGCCCAGCCCGGTGCGGATCGCCTGCTTGACGCATTCCTCGTTGATGACCGGCAGCATGCCGGGCATCGCCGCGTCGACCAGGCTGACATTGGCGTTGGGCGCGGCGCCGAAAATGGTCGAGGCGCCGGAAAACAGCTTTGCCTGCGAGGTCACCTGCGCGTGGACCTCGAGGCCGATGATGATCTCCCAGTCGCCGGTGGCGCCGGGAACCAGGCGCTTGGCGTCGGGCGTGCGGGTGTCGATAATGCTCATAAGGGCCTGCATATTGAAATTGCGGATATGCGAGAACGCATATTTTGATGTGCAACTTCGCTAGTGCAAACCGCCAAAAGAGACAAGCGCAAAGCCGCAGGCGCCGACGCGGCACAGGCCCGCACCTGCCGCGACGAACTGCGATAGCAGCTTGAAAAATCGACCTGCCGGCAACCCGGCCGCCGTCACCTATGCCGTGGCGATATAGGCCCTGATCTCCTCGGCCTCGCGCTCGACATCCTCGATGCGCCGCTTGACCACGTCGCCGATCGACACGATGCCGTCGAGCAGCCCGTTCTTTTCCACCGGCAGATGGCGGAAGCGGCCCTTGGTCATGATCTCCATAACCTCGTTGACGGTGTGGTTCTCATTGCAGATCTTCACCTTGGGCGTCATCGCCGAGCGGACGGCAAGGTCGAGCGCCGCCGCCCCCTCTTTGGCGAGAACCCGCACCACATCGCGCTCGGAAAGAATGCCGACGATCTTGTGATCGCCGTTGGTGATGACCAGCGCGCCGATCCTGTGTTCGGAAAGCATGCGGATGGCTTCGCTGAGCTTTTCGTTCGGCCCGAGCGTCACCACGTCGTGGCCTTTTGCCTCGAGAATTGCCTTAACAGTCATGGCGTCCTCCTCTGCATTTCCTGCCGGCTCCTGCCCTGGCCGGCTTGCCCTGGGATGAACATGGTGCGCCGCGAACGGTTGCATTTCAAGTGCGGCCGTCTCAGGTCTCCGGCTCGTCCGCCTGCCGGGGCACCTGCTCTCGCCGATCAAAAAACCGCAGGCCGAAAAAGCCGGCAAGAAAGCCGCCAATATGGGCTTCCCAGGCGATCTGGCCGTCAATGCCAGGCGCCAGGCCGAAGAGGCCGGTCGCGAGGTTGATCACCATCCACATGGCGAGAAAGGTGACGACGCCGCGCGAGCGCAGCACCGCCGCCATCGGCAAAGGCTGGCCGGCGAAGGCGGCCTTGCCCGACGATCGGTCAATGCGGAAGCCGTAGCGTGCCGCCGCGCCCATCATGCCGGAAATCGCGCCGGAGGCGCCGACCAGCGGCGCCTCGCCAAGCGGGTGCATGGCCCAGAACAACGCCACCGCCGCCAGTCCGGTCGCGGCGAAGAACAGGCTGAAGCGCAGCGCGCCGAAGCGGTTGGCCAACGGTGAGCCGAAGGCCGCGAGCCACACCATGTTGATGGCAAGATGGGCAAAGCCGCCATGCAGGAAGGCATAGGTAAAGGGGCTCGAAAACGCGAAGAAATCCAGATCGAAGCGGCCCGAATAGCGGATGGGGACAAAGGCAGCCCGGACAAGCAGTTCGAAGTCCTGGTCGTCGGTCAGCCAATAGACCCGGATCAGATGGACCGCGACGCAGATGCCGATCACCGCCAGCACCACGGGCGGCAGGTTGAACACCGGTTCGCGGCGCTGCTCCGGTTCGCGGGCGGCAGGCCCACCCTGACCCTGCTCGATCTCCGGTGGGCTTTCTGGGTCGCTCATATGGCTTGCACTCAGTCGCTGGATTGGACTTGGCGAGCATGTAGATCACGGCCAACCGAATCACAAACGGCGAATCAGCAGCCCCGAATCAAAAAAAGAAGCCGTCCAAGGTTTCCCTTGAACGGCTGGTCGAGCCCCCTTGCTCCCCCTGAACTCTTGACTGAAGTGCTGCCGATCGTCGCAAAACGACCGCTTCTGGAGTGGTTTTGGTGTGCCACAGGCCTGGCCGGCGCGCAACGTAAACCAGTTGTTAACCTTAACCGCCCCGACCCGTGAACAAGTATTAACGATGCTGGCACGCATCCTGCTCCGCAACGCATGTAGGTCTTCGGAGGGCGCCCTTCTGTTCACCGATGGGACATCAGAAGACAGAATGCGCGGAGCAGCATTAGCATGAACCAGACCGGATCGATCACGCTGTTCCATTATTGGAACCGGTTGCGTGACGGACGCCCTGCCCCGAAGCGCTCGGAAGTCGAACCCGCCGACATCAAGTCGCTGCTGGCCGACACGTTCATCCTGGAAAAGGACACGCGCGGCGAAGCGGTGTTCCGGCTCGCCGGCACCAGGCTCTGCGCGGTCTATGGCCGCGAACTCAAGGGGTTTTCATTCCCTTCGCTGTGGCGCGAGAAGGACCAGCGGCTGATCTCGAAGCTGACCGATGGCGTCTTCGACCTGAAATCGGTGGTGCTCATCACCTACGAGGGTTTCAGCCGCAGCGGCCGTTCCAACAGGTTCGAGCTGCTCGCGCTGCCGCTCGACGGCGGTGTCGAGAGCCCGCGTTGCCTCGGTGTTATAAGCGCCGTCGAAAAGCCCTTCTGGCTGGGCGCCGACCCGGTTCTCGACGCGTTGATCGATTCGATCCGCGTCATCGATCCCGACAAGGAGCCGATGTTCCCGGGGAACCGTCCGGCGATCGAGGTTCCCTCGCTCGCCCCATCGGAATTCGACCCGCCCGAGACGATTTCGGCGCTCGGCCAGGCCCGCCGCATCCGTCACCTGGTCGTCTTCGACGGCGGACGCGAGGAATGATGCCCAAAGCTTAAAGCAACAGCGCCGGGCTTTCCCCTTTGTTAACCTGCTTTGTTGTAGTTTTCCGCTGAAATTCCCCGCATCCATGCGCGGAATGCCGAACGGGGTATGGCAGTGATGAGGTCAGCGGCGGTCGACCATGCGCCGTCCCAAGCTGAAAGGCGTAACTTTCAGCGCGTCCGCGTGAAAATTTACGGACGTTTCATGCTGGAAGACCGCACCGAACATCCCTGCCAGGTGGTCGACATGTCGCCCGGCAACGTCGCGTTGCGCACCGAGCGCGCCGGCCTGGCTGGCGAAAAGGTCATTGCCTATATCGATCACATCGGCCGCATCGAAGGCGTCATCACCCGCACTTTGCAGGATGGCTTTGCGATGACCGTCATCGCATCGGACCGCAAGAGGGACAAGCTCGCCGCGCAACTGACCTGGCTTGCCAACAAGCACGAGCTCGACCTGCCGGAAGACCGCCGCCATGAACGCGTGGCGCCGCGCAATCCGACGAGCGTGCTGCAGCTTGCCGACGGGCGCCAGTACCAGTGCCGCATCATCGACCTGTCGCTGTCGGGCGCGGCGATCGAGATCGACGTCAAGCCGGCCATCGGCGTCCAGGTGATGCTGGGCACCATGCGCGGCCAGATAGTGCGCCATTTCGAAGATGGCGTCGCCATCGAGTTCGCCGTCATCCAGCGGCCGGAAACGCTCGATACCGAATTCAGCTCGTCGCGCGGCTGACGCGGAAGCGTCAGCACTATAGGGAAGAGAGAGGCTGGCGATCCTTCGCGCCCCCCTCTGTCTTGCCCTCTTTGCCACCACTTGGCATCTCCCCCACGAGGGGGGAGATCGGCTTTCAAAACGGCTTTCACCAATCTCAAGCGTCGCAGGAATGAGCGGGACGCCGGAACTGCCAATCTCCCCGCTTGTGGGGGAGATGTCCGGCAGGACAGAGGGGGGGCGCTGTCCCGCTGTCGCGGATGCACCCAAAGGGCACCCTAACAATTCTATACTCACTTGCATCAAATTTTACACATATTCTATTGGCGTTTTACTTAATGTCTACTTCGCGCTTTTGCGTCAAATAAATCCAGCCGTGTCATTGTCTCCTCAAACGGGGAGACTGAATAATGAACAGGATGAGGGGCAAGCTGTTGCTGGCGGCAATAGCGATGCAGCTTTTCGGTTGGGGGACTGTAAACGCGGCGGAGCCGGCCTTCATGCACACCGGCGGCCGCACCACGCAGCCGGTCGGACACTACGAAATGTGCCAGCAGCTTCCGCAGGAATGCAATCAGAGGACGCCTGGCCGGGCACCCGTCGAGCTGACCCGCAAGCTGTGGGCAACGATCGTCAAGGTCAACAATTCGGTCAACAGCAGGGTCGCGCCGCGCACCGACATGGAAATGTGGGGCAAGGAGGAAGTCTGGTCCTTTCCCAATAGCGGCTTCGGCGACTGCGAGGACTATGCGCTGGAAAAGCGCCGCGAGCTGATGAGCATCGGCGTGCCGGCCGGCGATCTGCTGATGACGGTGGTGCGCCAGCGCAATGGCGACGGCCATGCGGTGCTGACCGTGCGCACCAGCCTTGGCGAGTTCATCCTCGACAATCTCCAGCCCAAGGTGCTGTCCTGGACCAATACCGGCTACACCTACCTGAAGCGCCAGTCCGAGCGGAATTCCGGCGCCTGGGTGACGATCAACGACGGCCGCTCCGACGCGGTCGCCAGCGTCCGCTGAGGGCGCCAAGGCATGTCGCCCAAAAGTGCGTAGCGGTTTTGGGATAACGACATGCATAAAACAGAGGTTAAGTGCGTCGCATGACTTCGCGCTTTAGGAGAAACCCGGTCGAGTCCCCACCCTCCCCGTCCCCAACGACCGGGTTTAAGGAGCCGGCCCCGTCCCCGGGCCGGCTCCACCATTTCTGGCGGAACACATCTCGATACAGTTATCTCGGCTTTGCCTCCAACTGCGCTTCGTCATCCAAGCTGTCTCACGATCGTTTGTAGGATACGAGCTGCCGTTTGCCGTCGAAACGCTGTTACCTGCCCCTGATACGGAACGCGTCGACAAAGGCGGAAAACGCCGGAGAGGGATGGCGTCGGCTTGGATAGTACAGGTGGTAACCTTGGAACGTCGGGCACCATTTGGTGAGGACTTCCTGGAGAAGGCCACTCTCAATGTGTGGAAGGACGAGTTCACGCGGTAGATAGGCCAAGCCCACTCCGTCAAGCGCAGCCTGGATCGCCGGCCCCATGTTGTTAAGCGTCAGTTGCCCCTCGACCCGAGCACTGAACTCGCGCGCTCCTTCCCGCAATTCCCAGGCATAGACCGATCCTGACGTCGGCAGCCGGTAGTTGATGCAGTTATGGTCGGTCAGCTCCTGCGGCGTCTCCGGCGGTGTCCGGTGGGCGAAGTAATGGGGTGAGCCGACCACAGTGTAGGTCACGTCGGCTCCGATGCGCACGGCTACCATATCCCGGGCAATGGACTCGCCCAGACGCACGCCGGCATCGAACTGGCGCTCGACGATGTTGGTGAAGGCGTTGTCGACCACCAACTCGACATTGATATCGGGGAAGTCGCTCAGGAACTTTGGCAGCCGGGCGCGGAAGACAATGTCGACCGAATCGTCGGTGCACACTAGGCGAATGTTGCCGGACGGCCTGTCGCGAAGGACGCCGAGAGCGCTGACCTCAGCCGCGATGCCTTCGAAATGCGGTTCGATGCCTTCCTTGAGGCGTTGACCGGCCGCCGTCGGGGCCACGTCGCGCGTGGTGCGAGACAGAAGACGGACGCCAAGCCGCGACTCCAGCGACTTGATGGTGTGGCTAAGGGCCGAAGGAGTGACCCCGAGCTTGGCGGCTGCTCGGGTGAAGCTCCGCGTCCGGGTGATCTCCAGGAACGCGCGCATTTCGGCGAACTCGTCGCGTGGCATTGATGAGCCTCATTCACAACCACATCAAAATTATACCCGCTAGTCGCATTTGGCCAGCCCGACTACTTAGTTCGGGAACGGACAGGAGACTGCCTTATGACCATCGATTTCGTGCTGGACGAGGCCACTGCTGCTGACAGCGGGACGACCCCATGGTCTGCGGTGGTCTGCCTGTCGCTGCTGACCTTCCTTCTGGTCGGACTGGAGTTCCTCCCGGTGAGCCTGCTCACCCCGATCGCTCAGGATCTGGCCGTCTCCGAGGGTCAGGCAGGCCAGGCAATCGCGGTATCCGGATTCTTCGCCGTGGTTACCAGCCTCTTCGGCAACTCGCTGTTGCGAAACGTCGATCGACGGACGGTGGTTCTGGTCTATACGGCAGTGCTGGCCGCATCGAGCCTGGCGGTGGCGCTTGCTCCCAACTTCCTGGTCTTCCTGGCCGGGCGGGCGCTGGTGGGCATCGCGATCGGCGGTTTCTGGTCACTGTCGACGGCCATTCTGGCCCGCCTGGCCGCGGGACCCGACCTGCCCAAGGCCATTGCCTTGCTCCAGGGTGGCACTGCCTTCGCATTGGTGATCGCCGCGCCCGTCGGCAGCTTCCTCGGATCGCTGATCGGATGGCGGGGAACCTTTTTCGTCACTGTCCCCATCGGCCTTGCGGCGCTCGTGTGGCAGTTGGCCGTTCTCCCGAAGATGCCGCCGATAGAGATCGCCTCGGTGTCGAGCATGTTCGGCCTGCTGCGGAATCGCAGATTCGCCATCGGCATGGGCGCGACCGGGCTCGCTTTCATCGGGCAGAACGCGCTCTCGATCTATCTGCGGCCGTTTCTGGAAAACGTGACGGGCCTTGAGGTCAACACCCTCTCACTGGCTCTATTGGGCGTCGGCCTCGGTGGCGTGGCGGGACTGTCGATTGTCGGCTTCATACTCCGGCGGCACCTCACAGCCGTGCTGATCGGGCTGCCGAGTGCACTCGCGGTCTTCGCTCTACTGCTGATTGCCTTTGGACCGTTTGCACGCGCCACGGCCGGCCTGCTGGTTCTTTGGGGACTGTTCGCTACCCCGATCCCGGTGGCGTGGAACACCTGGATGACCACGCTCATCCCTGAAGACCTGGAGGCCGGGGGCGGACTCCAGGTCGCCCTGATCCAGTTCGCGATCGCAGGCGGCGCTATTGCAGGAGGCCTGCTGTTCGACGTGGCCGACTGGTGGAGCGCCTTCCTTCTCGCCGCCGTCCTGCTCACGGGCTCGGCCTTGCTCGCCGCCTCGGCCGGCCCCCGCACCTGAACTCTTTCAATTCTTGTCTAGGAGAATCTCATGTCCGAAGGAATCGAGAACAAGGTCGTCGTCATCACCGGTGCCAGCAGTGGCCTCGGTGAAGCGACGGCACGCCATCTTGCCGCACGAGGCGCTTCCGTGGTCCTGGGTGCACGGCGGTCACGCCGCATCGACGCCCTTGTCCAGGAACTGACCGCCGCTGGGCACAAAGCCAAGGCCGTTACTACGGACGTCACCGACGCCGGCCAGGTCCAGAACCTGGTGAACACGGCGGTCCGGGAATTCGGCCGCATCGACGTGATGCTCAACAATGCGGGCCTCATGCCGTTGGCCCCGCTCGAACGGCTCAAGGTCGACGAATGGGACCGGATGATCGACGTCAACATCAAGGGCGTCCTTTACGGCATCGCGGCCGCGCTTCCGTACATGAAGGAGCAGCGATCGGGGCACATTATCAATGTCTCATCCGTATACGGCCATGTGGTCGACCCGGGTGCGGCGGTCTATTGCGCCACCAAGTTCGCGGTGCGTGCGCTATCCGAGGGTCTGCGGAAAGAGGTGAAACCCTACAATATCCGCACCACGGTGATCTCGCCGGGCGCTGTCAGCACAGAGTTGCTCGAGCATATCAGCGAGAAGGATATCCAGCAGGGGACCAGGGACTTCGTGAGCAACATCGCCGTGGGGCCAGATACGTTTGCCCGAACGGTCGCCTTCGCGATCAACGAGCCCGACGACGTCGATATCAACGAGATCTTGTTCCGGCCGACCGCCCAGCC
This sequence comes from Mesorhizobium sp. M0598, assembly GCF_040320865.1. Classification (NCBI taxonomy): domain Bacteria; kingdom Pseudomonadati; phylum Pseudomonadota; class Alphaproteobacteria; order Hyphomicrobiales; family Phyllobacteriaceae; genus Mesorhizobium; species Mesorhizobium sp. M0598. The sequence continues at coordinate 108,110 of NZ_JAMYQL010000002.1, forward strand.
GGTTTGACTTGGAAGGGGTTATGCTTCGATATCTTAAGGCCCGGCTCCGCCATTTCCGGGTCGGCTATGCCTTCCTCAGCCCGGCCCTAAACCGCCTGCCGTTGGCCACATAATGCGCGGCCGAGGCGCGCAGCCTGGCGATTGCGGCCTCGTCGAGCATCCTGACGACGCGCGCGGGTGAGCCGACGATCAGCGAATTGTCGGGGAATTCCTTGCCTTCGGTGACCAGCGCGCCGGCGCCGACCTGCGAGTTGTTGCCGATCTTCGCGCCGTTCAGCACGATGGCGCCCATGCCGATCAGGCTGTTGTCACCGATGGTGCAGCCATGCAACAAGGCGCGATGGCCGATCGTGCAGCCTTGGCCGACGGTCAGCGGAAAGCCGGCGTCGGTGTGCATGATTGTGTGCTCCTGCACGTTTGTGTCGGCGCCGATGACGATCGGCTCGTCGTCGCCGCGGACGACGACGCCGAACCAGAAGCCGGCATTGCGGCCGATCCTGATATTGCCGATCAGCGTGGCATCGGGCGCGATCCAGTTGCTGTCGGCGTCCTCGAAGGCGGGCGCTTTTCCGTCAATCGCGTAGATCGGCATTGCTGTCTCCAGATTGTCTCACACCGACAAGCTGCCAGACCCTAGAAGCGAAGCCGCCCAGGACGCAATGGCGATCACCACCATGCCCAGCGCCAGCGCCCAGATGGTCGCCGTACAGCCGCAGGAGACCAGCCCCGGCACCGAGATGCGACGCTCGCGCCAGGCGTCCAGCGCCTCGTTGGCGAACATCAGCGGCCCGGCGCAAGCCGTCGCGGCGAGCGAGCGCAGCATGTGCTTCGACGATACATACGGCTGGACGAAGGCAAGCCTACGGCCGGCGATCAGTTCCATCGCCGATCCGGCCAGGCCGCAAGCCGTCAGCCCAGCCATAAAACTGAATATGATTTGTTCGACCGGGCCCATCTTTACCCTCCGTTTACCATGAAATCGCAAAGTCGCCTGCAAAAGCTGCGAAGCAAGAGCCGTGCCGGGCCGAGATGTGCCGCTCAGGCGCACCCGATGGACGGTAAACGAGGGTCGCGATGAAGCAGGCAGCCGCCACAGAGGGCCCGCAACTCAGCGTCGTCGATTCGACGCTGATGAAGCGAGTGTTTTATGCGTTCGCGACGCTGGCGCTGCTTTCGGTGGCGATCAGCCTTGGCGGCAAATGGTTCGGCCGCTCGATTGCCATGGCCGGGTACACCGACGACACCACGGTCCACAAGGTCGTCATCGGCAACAACGTCATCGCCGTGCCGGCCAATGTCATCCGCTTTGCCCAGGCCCGGCGCGACGGCATCGCCTCGCGACTCGACCTCTATCTGCGCTATCCCGAGATGGACGGCTACAGCGAGGCTGCCCGCAACGACTTCAACCACACCGGACCCAGCAAGGACATCGTCTTCCTGTCGTTCGAGCCGCAGATGATGTCGCGCGACATGAGCGGCCGCTTCGCGCCGATCTACAGCGCGCTGATCGCCAAGCCGGGTACGCCCGGCCCTGGCGGCACCACGCTTTACGCCTTCAGCGAAAAATCAGGCTATCTGAACGAAGTGCTGGCGGTCGCCGACCGCCCCGGCAAGGATCCGTTCGTCGCACGCTGCCTGAGCGGCCCGAGCGCGGACGAATCGCTGGCGCCCTGCGAGCGCGACATCCTGGTCGGCGACAATCTCAGCCTTACCTACCGCTTCCCCCGGGAATTCCTGGGCGACTGGCAGGGGCTCGACGCGGCGATTTCTGCCGAAGCAGCGCGTGTGCTGAAGACCGGGCGGTAAGCAACGAAACGAGCCGTTCCGTAGCGATCCTTCGCGCCCTCTCTGTCCTGCCGGACATCTCCCCACGAGGGGGGAGATCGGCCGTCATCTTGGCTTTCGCCAATCTCCAATGTTGCAGGAAGAGTGCAGCGCCGAGGCTGCCAATCTCCCCCCAGGTGGGGGAGATGGCCGGCAGGCCAGAGGAGGGCGCTGTCCCGCCGGCGTCCTGCAAGGTTCCGTACCGCCGCAGCGCTTGAGGCGTAGCGGTCAGCTAAACTCCCAACTCAGGCCAGATCGATGTCGAGGATCGCCATCGAGAAATTATAATCGCCGTCGTCCTCGTCCTTGAAGACGATGCCAAGGAACTCATCGCCGACATAGACCTCGGCCGAATCTTCCTTGCGCGGCCGCGCCTTCACTTCGAGTTTAGGGTTCTGGAAGGTGCGCTTGAAATAGGCGTCCAGCTTTCTGATTTCGTCCGGCTTCAACAGTCTTCTCCGATCGTCGGCTTCTTCGTTTGAGCGCGCTTCTGGCACGTCGACAATGGCCATGTAAAGGCAAGCCGGCGAGAGAACACGGGCAATCGCCTCAGGTTTGCGCTGCCCCTCATCGCCCTGCCGGGCACTTCTCCCCGTATAGTGACGGGGAGAAGGACGCCTTCGCAAAAAATTTCGCCAATCTCCAGCGTTACAGAAACAGTGCCGAGGCCGCAGTCAGCCCCTTCTCCCCGTCACTATACGGGGAGAAGATGCCGGCAGGCAGATGAGGGGCGGCGCCGACATTGATAGTTGGTCCGACGCGACAAGCCCCTGCCCGAGCACTCAGATGTCGAAGCTGACGACGTGGTCCATCGTCTGCGATGGCAACAGCTGGTCCATCTGCCGCGAAGGCTGGTCGCAGCCGGTCTCGCCGACGACGCGGGCCGGCACGCCGGCAACCGTCTTGTTGTGCGGTACCGGCGACAGCACTACCGAGCCGGCCGCGATCTTCGAGCAATGGCCGATCTCGATGTTGCCGAGGATCTTGGCGCCGGCGCCGATCAGCACGCCGTAGCGGATCTTGGGATGGCGGTCGCCGCCGGCCTTGCCGGTGCCGCCCAGCGTCACGCCGTGCAGGATCGACACGTCGTCCTCGATCACCGCCGTCTGGCCGACGACGAGGCCGGTGGCGTGGTCGAGGAAGATGCCCTTGCCGATGCGGGCAGCCGGATTGATGTCGGTCTGGAACACCGAGGACGACCGGCTCTGCAAATACAGCGCGAAGTCCTGGCGGCCCTGGTTCCACAGCCAATGCGCCAGCCGGTGCGTTTGAATGGCGTGAAAACCCTTGAAGTAGAGCACCGGCATGATGAAGCGGTCGCATGCCGGATCACGGTCGTAATAGGCCTGGATATCGACGCGCACCGTCGTCGACCAGTCCTTGTCGTCGGCCGCCATCGCCTTGAACGTCTGGCGGATGAGGTCGGAGCCGATGTCCTGATGGGCGAGGCGCTCGGCCAGCCGGTGAATGACCGCTTCTTCCAGGTTTTCCTGATTGAGGATGGTCGAATAGAGGAACGCCGCCAGCAGCGGATCGCGGTTGACCGCTTCCATCGCTTCGTCGCGGATCGAACGCCAGATCGGATCTACCGGCTGCACCCTGGTGGGACGGGAAATCGTAACGCTGTTCATCTGATGTCTCCGGCCATCCAATGTCTCGGCCATCCAATGTCTCGGTTGGCGGCTTGCCTATTCTCCGGCCGCACCTATAAGCCAGATCATAGCACGGGTGAACTCAATTTTCCTTAGTGCTTCGTGAAATGGATTTGGTTGGCGGAATTTCAAGCAGCCATGGAAAACGCAACCTTGATGGACGAGACCCTGAAGCGCGAGCTTTCCGCGCTCTATGAGGCCGAAGATCGCCACTACCACGACCTTGGCCACATCGAGGCGATGCTGGCGCTGGCCAATGATTACAAGGCGTTGTTGCATGATCCTGAAGCAGTCGAGGCAGCGATCTGGTTCCACGACGCGATCTACGACAGCCGCGCCAAGGACAATGAGGCGAGGAGTGCCGCACTTGCCGAGGAAAAGCTCGCCGGTCGCGCCGATGCACAACGCCTCGGCCACATCGCGGCGATGATCACTGCCACCGCCGGCCACGAATTGCCGCCCCTTGGCGACCAGCATTCGGTTCGCGACGCGGCGCTGTTCCTCGACATGGACCTGGCGATCCTGGGTGCTGCGCCCGAGGCGTTCGACGCTTATGAACAGGCGGTCCGCCGCGAATATCAGTGGGTCGATGAGCCGATGTGGCGGGCCGGACGTGCCGCTGTCCTGAATGGCTTCCTCGCCCGCCCGCATGTCTTCCATAGCAAGGAGTTCCGCCGGCGCTTCGAAACCCAGGCCCGGCATAACATGGCGCGGTCGCTCAGGGCGCTGGGGCACAGCCCGCGCGGATCGTAGCCCGACGCGTCGGCCACTTGCGTCCGGAAGATTTGCCCGAAATCAGGTGAATGCGCCAAAAGTCGATGCCATTGCCCACAGCATGAACACCCCGGCCGCCAGCGACGCGCCGTTGACCACGATGCCAGCCAGGCCGAGCAAACGATTGTCGTTTGGGCGCCCAAGCGCCATCAGCCCGAAGACCGCGCCGGTAAGATGTGCCAAAGGCCCGGCCAGGAAAAATACCGCAGCGAAGAAGCCCGTCGCACTGTTCTGGAGCAGTGGGGACGCGTCGCTCGGCATTGCCATCAACGCGGTGATCGCTATCGCGCCTGCCACCAATGCAGCCAGCCCTAGAACAACGGACCATTCGCCGAACCTGCTTTTCGCAACGACGCCCAGCAAAGCGGCGTCGCTTCTTCCCCATTGTGCCATCGTACCCTCTGCCCCTCGTTCAGCGCGTGGCGGGTTTGAACCGATCCACGCGTCACGCTTAGTTACCCCCGTATCGTTGCAAAACCGCTAAGAACCCCAGCTTCAGGCCGGATGGCCGCTTTTGGGGGAGCCATCCATCAGAGCGGATGCTCGGCATAAAACTCCAGCACGCGCTGCTTGAAGGTCTTGTCGCCGACCGCCAGCATATGGTCGCGGCCTTCGATGTGAAAAGCCCTGGCGTTGGGCATCAGGGCGGCGAGTTCATCCGGCGAGCCGCCGATGTCGTCCTTGGTGCCGACGGCGATCAAGGTCGGCTGGGCAATGCGGGCAATGTCGGCCTCGCTCAGCAATTCGCGCGAGGTGGCGATGCAGGCGGCGAGCGCCCGGCGATCGCTGCGGGTCTGATCGGCGAAGGCGCGGAACGAGCGGCCGCGCGGATCGCTGGTGCCTGCCGGATCGTCGGCCAGAAGGGCGTCGGCTATCGGATCCCAGTCGCCGACGCCGTCGACCATGCCGATGCCTAGACCGCCGAAGACCAGCGTCGCCACCTTCTCCGGATCGGAGAGCGCCAGGAAGGCCGATATGCGCGCGCCCATCGAATAACCCATGACATGAGCGCGTTCGATGCCGAGATGGTTCAAAAGCGCTGCCGCGTCCGACGCCATTTTTGCCGGCGTGTAGTCGGCTTCGTCATAGCTCTTCGATGACGAGCCATGGCCGCGATTGTCGAAGGCGATGGCACGGTAGCCGGCATCGTTCAGCGTCTTGAACCAGCCGGGCGACACCCAGTTGACGTAATGGCTCGAGGCAAAGCCGTGGATCATCAGCACCGGATCGCCCTGCCCCGATGCCGGCTGGCGGTCAAGGAAAGCAAGGTCGAAACCGTCATGGGAGAAGAACTGCATCGGCCGAAGATCCTGCCCGCTCAGTCGGAATCGACACTCGGCGCATCGCCCTTGTCGGGCGGCGGCATGGCCGGCCCCGGCGCCGTGCCGATGGCCGGATGGCGCAGCAGGTCGCCGTCCTTAATGCCCTTTTTGGCGGCGGTGCCCGCCTTGAGCTCGAGCACGAAGCGCACCGGTTCGTCCGGCGAGATGATCGCCTCCGACTGCGGCTCGCCTTGCTCGATCGCCCGGATCCGGCCGTCCTGGCCGACGAAGATCAGGTCGAGCGGCATCGGCGTGTTCTTCATCCAGAAACTCACATCCTGCGGCGCGCCGAACACGAACAGCATGCCGTGATTGTCGGCCATGTGGCGGCGGAACATCAGGCCGGCCTCGCGCTCGGCGGGCGTGTCGGCGATTTCGACGGAAAAAGAACGCTCGCCGGCCTTCGTCACCGCGACCAGCGGCGCCGGGTCGACGGGAAGGATCATCGCCTTGCCGTCGGCGGAACTCGGTTGCTGAAAATAGAAGAACGCACTTGCGGCGACGATGAGGAAAATCCCGGCGCAGAGCGCGCCCGCCGTCACCCGGTTCCTGTGAGCCATATGAAATCCTCGGCCGGAACTAATGCGAGACCGGCAAGGTACCCATATCGGGGTGAATTTCGGCAGCCATAAGGCCTTTGTCGCCGCGTCCGAAGCGGACCAGCACCACCTGGCCCGGCCGGAGTTCGGTGATGCCGTAGCGGCGCAGCGTCTCCATGTGGACGAAAATGTCCTCGGTGCCCTCGCCCCGAGTCAGAAAGCCGAACCCCTTGGTACGGTTGAACCATTTGACCAGCGCCCGTTCGAGGCCGCTTTCCGGCGTCACCGCGACATGGGTGCGCTGCTCCTGCATCTCCGCCGGATGCACCGCCGTGGTGACATCCATCGAGAGCACGCGGAAGGCCTGCAGCCCGCGCTCGCCCTGCTTGACCAGGCAGACGACACGGGCGCCTTCCAAGGCGGTCTGAAAACCGTCCTTTCGAAGGCATGTCACATGGAGGAGGATGTCGCCCGAAGTACCATCATCGGGAAGGATGAAACCGTAGCCCTTGGCCACGTCGAACCATTTGATGGCGCCGGCGATTTCGACGAGATCGGCCGTATCGGCGCTCTCATCCCGCTTCAACGCATCGTTACCGGCCCCGTCCCGCCCCATGAAAGAGGCCTTTTCCCCCATAAGAACGCCCCCTTTTTTCAACAAACACCGCAACTGATTCTTGGTATCAGATTAACACCGCGGCTTCCGGTGTGTGCAAGACCTGACGTGCCTTTTTTCACGGTTCCGTACAGGAATAGCGGATTTGCCGTTTGCCGGCGCCGGCAAGCGTGGCCAATTGCCCTTTGGCCGGGCCGCCCCTATGTTGCGCCGCAACGCAACATAAGGAGGAAATCATGCGCTATCTGCACACCATGGTCCGCGTCGCCGACATCGATGCTTCGCTCGATTTCTACTGCAGCAAGCTTGGCCTCAAGGAAGTGCGCCGCCATGAAAACGAGCAAGGCCGCTACACGCTGATCTTCCTCGCCGCCCCCGAAGACGAGCAAAGCGGCATCAGCGAGAAAGCGCCGCTGGTCGAGCTGACCTACAATTGGGACCCGGAAGACTACAAGGGCGGCCGCAATTTCGGCCATCTCGCCTATGAGGTCGACGATATCTACGCCACCTGTCAGCGGCTGATGGACAAGGGCGTTACCATCAACCGGCCGCCGCGCGATGGCAACATGGCGTTCGTCAAATCGCCGGACGGCATCTCGATCGAGCTGTTGCAGAAAGGTCCGGCCAAGCCGAAGGCCGAGCCGTGGGCGTCGATGCCGAACACCGGCAGCTGGTAACCGATCACGCCATGTTGAACGGACGCAGGCGGGCCCTGGTTCGGTTTTCGCGTCCGCATTCCCAAGGAGAATTCATTCATGCCGGCCAGCCATGTCGACGTCGCCACCGAACATGCCAGCCGCTATCTGCAGCAGCTGTGCAAACATTGGGCGCACAAGTTTCCCGTCGAGTTCGACCCGAACCACGGCACCATCGATCTGACGCTCGGCCGCACGGTTCTCGATGCCGACCCGGCTGCGCTGCACATTGCAGTGACGACCGATGAAGCCGGCTCGCTCGAGCGCCTGGAAACGGTCGTCGCCGAGCACATCAAGCGCTTCGCCTTCCGTGAAGAGCTGGCATTCGACTGGAAACGCGCTCCGGTCGCGTAGACGACCGGTCAACCGCCGGCCTTGGCCATGTCCAGCAGCATCAGCACGGTGCGCCAATTGCGCGCCGTGCCCGGCACCTTCAGAACGCGCGGAATGAGATTGGCAAACACCGATTTGCCGAGCCCGTCAGGCGCATGCAGGTAGAGCACGTCGCCCTTGATCTCGAAGCGTTCGGGACCGGTGCATTTCTCTGTCAGCCGGGCGACCTCTTCGGCGGTCGGCGCGCGCTCCAGCGCATAGGCGTGCAGCTTGGTCGGCTCGCCCGCCATTTCCCGATAGGGGTTGTCCGCCGCCAGTCGCTCGAGCCAGCCGAGGTCGCGCACCATGATGCGCGAATGGAACCCCCATTTCTTCTCGAATTCCGCTTCGAGCCGCCTGGTCAGCAGCGCTGCATCGCCATCTGGCGACCGGAACACAGCGTTGCCGCTCTGCACATAGGTGGCGACATCGGAGAAGCCGAGCTGCTCGAAAAACGACCTGAGTTCCGCCATCTTGACGATGCGGTTGCCGCCGACATTGATGCCGGAAAACAGCGCGATAAAAACGTTCGCCGGAGCGTTCGGAAGATCGTTGCTGCTCATATGATAAACCCGGCGAGCGTCTCGTTGTCGGTGATGTCCTGGTAATGGACGCTCTCGGCGTCGAAATTCGCCTTGAGCAGGTCGAAATTGCGGCGGTCCTTGGTTTCGATGCCGATCAGCACCGAACCGAAATTGCGCGCCGATTTCTTCAGATATTCGAAGCGGGCGATGTCGTCGTCGGGACCCAGCAATTCGAGGAAATCGCGCAGCGCGCCGGGCCGTTGCGGAAAGCGGATGATGAAGTATTTCTTCAAGCCCTCGAAGCGCAGCGCCCGTTCCTTCACATCCGGCAGCCGCTCGAAATCGAAATTGCCGCCCGACACCACGGCGACGATGGTCTTGCCCCTGATTTCCTTCCTGGAAAAATCCTTGAGCGCATCGATCGCCAGCGCGCCGGCCGGCTCGAGCACGACGCCTTCGACATTGAGCATTTCGATCATGGTTGCGCAGAGCCGGTTTTCCGGGATCAGCCGCACGGTGTCGGCGGCAAACTCCCTGAGGTGGCGCAACGGCTCGCGGCCGATCTCGGCCACCGCTGCGCCGTCGACGAAATTGTCGACCTTGGCGAGCTTGATCCGCTTTCCGGCGGCAAGGCTCTCGCTCAGGCTCGGGGCGCCGGCCGGCTCGCAAAAGACGAAGCGCGTTTCGCGGTGCTGGTCGGCGAAATAATGGGTGACACCGGCGGCCAGGCCGCCGCCGCCGACCGGCAGCATGACGATATCAGCCATGCGCGCACCGGGCATCTGGCCTGATATCTCGTAGGCGACGGTCGCCTGCCCTTCGATGATGTCCTTATGGTCGAACGGCGGCACCATGTGGGCGCCGGCAGTTTCGGTGAATTCGAGTGCGGCGCGGTAGCAGTCGTCGAAAAAATCGCCGACCAGCCTGATCTCGACGAAGACGCCGCCGAACAGCCGCGTCTTGTCGATCTTCTGCTGCGGCGTGGTCACCGGCATGAAGACGACGCCCTTCTTGCCGAAATGGCGGCAGACGAAGGCAAAGCCCTGTGCATGATTGCCGGCCGAGGCGCAGACGAACAGCTCGGCCTCGTTGCCGGCGGCGAGCGTCTTGCGGAAGAAGTTGAAGGCGCCGCGGATCTTGTAGGAACGCACCGGCGTCAGGTCCTCGCGCTTCAGCAGCACCCGCGCGCCGGTCTTCTTCGACAGATAGTCGTTTTCCTGCAGCGGCGTTTCCGGAAAGATCTCGCGGATCGCCGCAACGGCAGCAGCGACGCGAGAGGAGAAACTGGTCATGGCAAGAGCACCCCACAGGCTACGCGAGTTCGGTCCCGCTATTGCATATCCGGCCTCGCGAAGCCATTGTCCGGCCACCCGAAAGGGTGTTCCCAAAACCTCGTTGGCCGTTAGGAGCGTCTGTTCATGCCCGTCGCATCGGTGGCCCAGAAAACCGTGTCGCTGCCGGAATTCGGCGAGCCGACGGTGATGCCGCTGGTTACGCGCGCCACCTATGAGGCCCGTATCGCGGCGCTGGTCGCGCGCGGCGGGTTCGATGCCTTCGTCGTCTATGGCGACCGCGAACATGCGGCCAATGTCGCCTACCTCTGCGGCTACGATCCGCGCTTCGAGGAGACGCTGCTCATCATCGTTCCCGGCAAGCCGCCGAAACTGCTGGTCGGCAACGAGGGCTGGGGCTATGCCGAGATCTGCGATGGGCCGTACGAGCGCGTGCTCTACCAGACGTTTTCGCTGCCGGCGCAGCCGCGCGACCGCTCGCAAGCGCTGGCCGACATCCTCGTCGATTGCGGCCTGAAAGCCGGCCAGCGCATCGGCGCCATCGGCTGGAAGCCGTTCGGCCCCGGCGATGCGGGTTTTGGCGAAACGACGCTCGACCTGCCGTCCTTCATCGCCGACACGTTGCGCAGCCTTGCCGGCGATAGGGGCGTGATCATCAATGCGGCGAACCCTTTGATGAACCCTGCCGACGGCCTGCGCGCCATCAACGAGGCCGACCAGCTGGCCGCGTTCGAATTCGCCGCGACCTATTCCTCGCAAGGCCTGCGCAACGTCCTGCAAGGCATCGAACCCGGCATGACCGAATTGCAGGCGGCGCGGCTGATGGGCATCAACGGCCTGCCGCAATGCTGTCACCCGATGCTGTCGGCCGGCAAGCGTGCGGCCTATGGCCTGCCGAGCCCGCGCCTCGACATCATCAAGCGCGGCGACCCGATCACCATGGCCTATGGCATCCAGGGCTCGCTCAATGCCCGCGCCGGTTTTCTGGTCGAGGATGCGGCCGAGCTTCCGAGGGGCATCCAGGACTATGTCGAGAAGCTGGTCGCGCCCTATTTCTGCGCCGTCGTCGACTGGTACGAGACGGTCGGCATCGGCGTTCCCGGCGGCGCGTTGTGGCAAGCGGTGCACGACCGCATCGGCGATCGGTTCTTCGGCGTAGCGCTCAACCCCGGCCATCTCATCCATATCGACGAATGGATGCATTCGCCGGTATTTTCCAGCTCCGACATCAGATTGAAGTCGGGCATGGCCTTGCAGGTCGACATCATCCCGGCGACCGGCACCGATTATTTCACCACAAACATCGAGGACGGCATCGCGCTGGCCGACGAGGCGCTGCGCGAAGAGATCGCCGCGCGCTATCCCGAAGCCTGGCGCCGCATCGAGGCGCGCCGCGCTTTCATGACCGACGTGCTCGGCATAAGGCTGAAGCCGGAAGTGCTGCCGTTTTCCAACATTCCGGCGTTCCTGCCGCCGTTCTGGCTTTCGCGCAACAGTGCGATGGCAGTCGCGGGGCGCTGAGCGCATTTCGGGCGCCTGCGACTTACTTCTGCCGCACTTCGCCTGTCCGGGAGGTGCGGCGGAGGTGGATGGGCCTTTGGTCAGGCCGGAGTGGAATTGCTTAAGTGCCCTTGAAGACGATTTGCATCATTGTCCTTGCCGCGTTGCTCGCCGGCTGCGGCGGCCGCCAAACCGAGGAACTGCTCGGCAGCGCCATGATGGCAGTGCCGGTGACGGAAATCGCCGGCAATCACTCGATCTTCATCGCCACGACGCGCAAGCGCTCCGACGATCCCAACAAGGTCTTCGACGGCGAGCGTTCGGCGACGCTGAACTATGCCCGCGTCAACGTCACCGTCCCCGGCATCCACAAGACAGGCCAGATCGAGCGGCGCTCACGCGGCAAGTCGGACGATCCGGCCAAATACTTCATGGCTTCCGAGGTCGTCGGCTACGACACCCAGCCGAAATTCTCCAGCGCCCTCAGCGCCGACATCGCGGCGCGCGGCGGCCGTGTCATGGTCTTCGTCCACGGCTACAACACCGGCTTCGACGACGCGGTCTACCGCGTCACCCAGATCACCCATGATTCCGGCTATCCGGGCACGCCGGTGCTGTTTTCCTGGGCGTCGGGCGCCAAGACCACCGACTATGTCTACGACAAGGAAAGCGCCAGCGTTGCCCGCGACCAGCTGGAAGTGACGCTGAGAATGCTGGCGCAGACCGGCGCACGGCGCATCGACATCGTCGCCCATTCGCTGGGGACCTGGGTTACCATGGAGGCGTTGCGCCAGCTCGCCATCACCGGCGACCGCGATCTGGGCGGCAAGCTAGGCGACGTCGTGCTGGCCTCGCCCGATATCGACGTCGACGTGTTCAAGAGCCAGATGCGCCGCTACGGCAAGCCGGACAAGCCGTTCATCCTGCTGCTCTCCGACGACGACCGGGCGCTGCGGCTCTCCGGCCTGATCGCCGGCGCGCGGCCGCGCGTCGGCGACTACAAGGACGCCGCCGACCTCGCCAGCTATGGCGTGTCGGTCGTCGATCTCTCCAGCGTCAAGGGAGCCGACCGCTTCAACCACACCAAATTCGCCGATAATCCGGAATTGGTGCAGTTGATCGGCCAGAAGCTGCGCGAGGATGACGGGTTTGCCAGCGACCGCGAGGTGACAGACCGCATCGCCTCGGTCGGACAATAACTGCATTGCGCGGCAGTGATTGTTGACCATTGCCGCACCATCGGAACAGTTTGAACTGGACCGTGCCGGCCTCTGCCTCTATCGAATAGGCCAAGACGTCTCCGGCTCGACGTCGCCTTTGCGGGAGCCCGCGTGACCGTGCCTTCGAAGATCTTTCTCGTCGTTGCGTTCGCGCTCGCGGTTACCGGCTGCGCCGGCCAGAACACGCACGATCTGCTCAACAAGACGACGATCACCGTGCCTGCTGCCGATATCGCGGCGACGCATCAAATCTTCGTCGCAACGACCCGGCAAAAGGCAATGAAAGCGCCCCGGCAGGTGTTCGACGGCGACCGTTCGCCGACCACCAGCTTTGCCAGCGTCGAGGTGACGGTGCCCAAAATCCACCAGCTCGGCGCCATCGAGCGGGTCAAGGGCTCGGCCAACAGCAATCCGGCGAAGGATTTCACGGCGACCGGCGTCACCTTCTACGAAGGCGCGCCGCAATTCGCCAAGGCGGTCGGCGCCGACATCGCCATGCGCGGCGACCGCGCGCTGGTTTTCGTGCACGGCTTCAACAACGGCTTCGATGACGGTATCTACCGGCTGACGCAGATCGCGCACGATACGAAATACCCAGGCACGCCGGTGCTGTTTTCGTGGGCGTCGAGCGGCACGACGACCGGCTACATCTACGACAAGGAAAGCGCCAGTGCGGCGCGCGACGATCTCGAAGCGACGCTGCGCATGCTCGCCAAGAGCCGCGCCAAGAGCATCGACATCATTGCCCATTCGATGGGGACCTGGGTGACCATGGAAGCATTGCGCCAGCTTGCCATCACCGGCGACCGCGACCTCGGCGGCAAGCTCGGCTACGTCATCCTGGCCTCACCCGACATCGACGTCGACGTGTTCAAGAAGCAGATGATCCGCTACGGCAAACCCGACAAGCCGTTCGCCGTGCTGCTTTCGGGCGACGACCGGGCGCTCAGGCTGTCGACCCTGATCTCTGGCGACAAGCCGCGCGTCGGCGACTATGGCGACGCGGCCGACCTCGCCAGCTATGGCGTCTCGGTGGTCGACCTGACCAAGACCAAGGGCGGCGACCGGCTGAACCACGCCAAATTCGCCGACAACCCGTTCCTGGTGCAGCTGCTCGGCGACCGCCTGCGCGCCCCGGCGGGCCTCGCCTCCGAAGAGACCGCGCCGGCCCAGCTCGACAATCTCGGCCAGGGCCTCGGCAAGGCCGTCGGTTCGGTCGCCGAAATCGTCATCACCACGCCGTTCAAAGTGCTGACCATCGCCACCGGCGGGTGAGCGATCGATGAGCGGTCACTGTTGACGTCAGTTCGGAACAAAGCGCACGGCAGCGATCCTTCGCGCCCCTCTGTCCTGCCGGACATCTCCCCCTCTAGTGGGGAGATTGGCCACCACTTTCGGCTTTCGCCAATCTCTAACTCTGACGAACAAGGCGCTATCAACGAAACTGCCAATTTCCCCCCTTGAGGGGGAGATGTCCGGCAGGACAGAGGGGGGCGCTGTCCCTCCAGGGTTCAATGATTCTTCAAACGAACAGATCGACCTTCCGAAAAGTCGTCACGTCGATAAGGCCGACGTCGGAAATCCTGAGCTCGGGGATGACGACCAGCGCCAGCAACGAGTGCTGCATGTAGGCGTTGTTGAGCGAGCAGCCCATCTGGCGCATGGCGTCGCTGAGTTGGTCCGCCTTGGCGGCGACGATTTCCGCCCGCTCGTTGGACATCAGCCCGGCGATCGGCATTTCGACCAGCGCCAGCTCCTTGCCCTTGGAGAACAGCACGACGCCGCCGCCGACCTCGCCCAGCCGGTTCACCGCCAATGCCATGTCCTGCTTGTTGGTGCCGACGACGATGATGTGGTGGGCATCATGCGCCACGCTCGACGCCATGGCGCAGTCGCCGATATAGCCGAAGCCGGAGACGAAGGCGTTGGTGACGCCGCCGGTGCCCTTGTGGCGCTCGACCAGCGCGATCTGGCAGACATCGTTGCGACGGTCCATGGCGACCAGCCCGTCCTCGACGGCAAGATCGGCCTCGAGCGCCCGCGTCGGCGCCTGATTCTCGATGACGCCGATGACGCGCACCCGCACCTCGTTGGCGCCCAGGGGTGCGGCGATATCGAAATCGCCGGGCTTGAGCTTCCTGCCGAGCTTGACGGTGTTCTTCGCCGTCTTCGGATAGTCGTAGGCTGGAATGTCGATTTCGAGCTTGCCGCCCTTGGCCAGCCTGACGCCGCGGCCATAGACCTCGTCGATGGTCATTTCGGCGAGGTCGGAGACGATCAGCAGATCGGCGAGCCGTCCCGGCGCGATCGAGCCGATCTCGCGCTCCAGCCGGAAATGCTGGGCGGTGTTGAGCGTCGCCATCTGGATCGCCGTCACCGGCTTCAAACCCTGGCTGATGGCGTGGCGCACGACCCGGTCCATATGGCCTTCGTGCACCAGCGTGCCGGAATGACTGTCGTCGGTGCACAGGATGAAGTTGCGCGGGTCGAGCCCGCTCTCCGTCACCGCCTTGATCTGCGAGGCCACGTCGTACCAGGCCGAGCCCAGCCGCAGCATTGCCTTCATGCCCTGGCGGACGCGCGCGATGGCGTCCTCGGCGCGTGTGCCTTCGTGATCGTCCTCGGGGCCGCCGGCGACATAGCCGTGGAACGGCAGGCCGAGATCGCGCGAGGCATAATGCCCGCCGACCGTCTTGCCGGCCCTCACCGTCGCCGCGATCTCGCCCGACATCACCGGATCGTTGGCGGCGACGCCCGGAAAATTCATCACCTCGCCGAGCCCGATGATGTTCTCCCAGGTCATCGCCTCGGCAACGTCGGCGACGGTCAGCTCGGCGCCGGCATGCTCGAGCCCCGGTGCCGAAGGCACGCAGGACGGCATCTGCACGAGCACGTTGACCGGCATGGCGACGGCCTCGTCATGCATCAGCCGCACGCCCGGCAGGCCGAGCACGTTGGCGATCTCATGCGGATCGATGAACATCGAGGTGGTGCCATGCGGGATCACCGCGCGGCAGAATTCCGTCACCGTCACCATGCCGCTCTCGACATGCATATGCGCGTCGCAAAGCCCCGGCACCAGATAGCGGCCGCCGGCATCGACCACCTTGGTGCCCTGGCCGATGGCATGGCCGGCGTTCAGCCCGCAATAGGCAAAGCGGCCGCCGGCAATGGCGATGTCGGTGCCGGCGATGATCTCGCCCGAATGGACGTTGACCCAGCGCCCGTTGCGGATGACGAGATCGGCGGGCTTGCGGCCCATGGCGACATCGACCAGATGCGTCGCCATCTCGGCCCAGGGTTTTGGTTTCGTCGCATTGGCGGTCTTGGGCATCAACAGGCTCCTCTTTGCCCGACTGTGCCAAGCCGCGAGGATTTTGACCAGCGGGGAAGTAAGCGCGGACGGCGAAGTTGCAGATCTCCCCCTTGAGGGTCCCTCGAGGGGGAGATGTCGCCGAAGGCGACAGAGGGAGTCGGGACGTCCTGACGCGAACCTTTACCGCGAAACAAAACAGGCTGGCGCTCGACGCGCGACGACCCCCTCTGGCCTGCCGGCCATCTCCCCCTCAAGGAGGGAGATCGATGCGCCATGGCTTTCGCCAATCGTCAAGGGCATTTTGTGCCGGCCGCAGCAACTTTGTTCTTGCTTTGTGCCGGCAGCTATGCTACTGACTCCAACGACCCGTCCTCCCGAGGCGGGTTTTTTGTTATGGCGCCATTCATGGCAAATGGCCCAGGCGGAATACGATTCCGTTGCGGCCAATCAGCTTTCGTCTCGTTAGAGGATCCTTCTGAATCGACGGTCGCGGAGTTTGACGCACTCCATCGTTCGAGCCTTCGGCCGGTTCACTCAATTCGATCCCGAACTGTCACTTTTTGCTTGGATCGTCCGCCGGGTTGACGTAGGTGATCTTGAATGGCCCCTCGCCATGAACCTGGATAATCGTATCGCTTGTCGTCCAGGCGAAGTGATTCATTCCGGCCGGCGCGACGCCGAAGCCGCCAGCAGTCAGTTCGACACCTTTCGCCTCGTCGAGCTTATCGCCCATTCCAATATGGAAGTTGCCGGAAAGCACCGTTACGTATTCCGTGGTGGGATGATTATGTGCGGCAATTTTGTAGCCGGCAGGTGTCTTCAACCGCAGCACATAGGCGCCCTCCTTTGAGGGGTCTCCAGCGACAACAGCCATTTCCGCGCCAGCGGGAATGACAGCTGGAGCAGGACCCCATTTGATGTCTTTGGCGTTCATCGGCATCTCATCGGCAAACAGAGGCGCCGTCCCAACAAGCAGCAGTGCCAGGGCAGAGGCAAGCTTGAGCATGACAATCTCCCAATGTCTGTAGAGGACGGCGTCGAGTATCGGCGCGCCGATCCACTTGCCAATTGGAGTCTATCAGGGCAGAGCGCCCGAACGCATCCTGCGAACGGGGGACGCGCATTCGCGGTGGCCGCGGAAGCTGCCGCTAAGAACATTTCCAGGTGAAACGATTTTGTTTGTATCACTGTAGGTGATCGGCCTCGCTAGCTTCCAGTGCCAGATTTCTCTACGGCAGAAGACGGCTTGACGGCCCCTGCCCGGCATCTGAAAAGGACTGGCCTGCGGACGTGCGGAATTGGTAGACGCAAGGGACTTAAAATCCCGTTCTAGTCCGTTGCACCCTCGCAACTAACCCCTCAACGCCTTGTAATTCCCCGGTTTGCGCCGGGGTTTTGCATTTCATTTAATCTCTCCACTCGTGCAACGGATTTTGTGGGAAACACGCCGTTGTGGGAAATCGTGTGGGAAAAGGAGAACAGACGTTCATGGCCAAACCAATCCACATGAATCTGCAGGCCGGCACCGACGACGAGTTAGACAACTACGCCAAGGGTGGCTCCAGAAGAGGAAATCAAATCTAAATCAGCACAATCTTAGAGGTGCGTGAGGCGGTTTCTCAAGCACCAGCACATGACTGCCAAGAGGTGATGTGTGAGTGCTCTTGACCTTGAACCCCTCGTCAGAAAGCGTTTCGATAAATTCGCCATCCGTTCCAGGCGGAACGCGGGCAACAACGTTTGAGGTGCGCCTCACAATATTGGAAAGCACCCTTCGCGCCTTGCCTGGGCCGATGTTGCGCTGCATGTGCTGGTAAACGGCCAGCAGCAGGACGATATCGTACTTCGGCAGAAGGATATTGCCGAGGCGCCGGCTGCCAAGGTTTAGGCGATCGAACCGGGCATGTACCGGGGAGCCGCTCAATAGCATTTTTGCCGTTTCGATGTGCGGCTTGGCAATGTCGATCCCATGGATCGAACTCGGTCTCAGCTTCGATATTTCATAGGCGACAACACCCATATTGCAGCCAACATCGAGAATGGATTTCCCAGCATAGTCGATCTCCAATGAGAATATCCCGTCCAGTCTATCCTCCCATGTTCCTGCAAAACCTCTTTTGAACCTTGACCACCACAAATCATCTACTCCTAATATTAGAGAGCGCCGAAATATAGCGCTCGTTACCTTCTACTATTCATAAGTCGTGGCCAAGAAAAGCCTGCCCCACCACAAAAACACAGAAAAACACCATGGACACCACTTTCAAGGGCGCTGCGAGGCAGCCTTGCTGATCTCAACTTGCGGAAACTAGGCGCCCGCATTGGAGTAGGAGAGGACGGTGTTTAGGACATCGCCTTCAAAGCTAGTCCAGCCAACCCCATTAACGCATCACGACCACGATCTCCCGGCAGTCGCCTGATGGCTCAGAACCGCAAGGGCATCCACCGTCTGATGCAGCACAGCGACCTCTGCGACATCGGCAAGTGGGAGGTCATAGAGGTGTGGCGCAGCATCCGCGAACACATCCCGGGGCTGTCCGACACCGTGGTCTACACGACGCGGCATACGTGCTGCTCGTGGCAGATCATCCGTGGCATCGACATCCGGCGCGTCCAAATCTGGATGGGCCACAAGTCGATCCAGACCACCCTGAACTACGCCCACCTCGCACCCAATCACTTGCTCGACAACCTGACCGCGCTCGAAGGTGGCGCGGCTCCGAGGCTCGTGGTAGTGAACGGCAAATCCTAAGCCGACCGTGTGGGAAACCATGTGGGAGACCGGTGGGATTTCCCCACAATGTGGGAGGTGGGCGTGGCGGAACTGGTATACGCAGCAGACTTAAAATCTGCCGGTGTTTCAAGCACTTACGGGTTCAAATCCCGTCGCCCACACCAAGCCTCGCAAGGGACTTAAAATCCCTCGATCTCTGATCGTACGGGTTCGAGTCCCGTCGTTCCGCACCAGCAACATCGGCGCCGCCATTGCGGCCTAAGCAAGAGCATGAACTCGCCGCATACAGGCTGCCACATGCCATTTCTCGACCAGGAGCCGGCGAGCCGATGCGGGATCTGCGATATGCGTATCCGGTGTCCGCATGTTCGTTTGCCAGCTTCCAAAGCGCACTCAGGCAAGGGCGGCGGTATCGGTCACACGCATCATCGCCAGCAATTTCGATATGATTTTGTCACATCGGCTGCTGTATGGTGGAAAAGGAGTCCGCCCATGCGAACCACCCAGCCGATAAGTATCACCCTCCCGCGCGACATGGCCGAGGCCGTCGCGCGCAAGGTCGAATCCGGCGCGTACGCCTCCGTCAGCGAAGTGCTGCGCGAGGGCGTGCGCGCGCTGCTCGACCGCGACGCCGCGGTTGAACGCTGGCTGCACGAGGAAGTCGCCCAGAGCTACGACGAGTACAAGGCGAATCCGTCCAGCGCCGTCCCTGCCGAGCAGGTCATGCTGCGTATCCGCGACCGCGCCGCCGCGCGACGCGATGATGCCACTAAGGAATGACGCGCACGGTTGTATTTTCCGCGCAAGCGGAGCGCCAGTTGGATGCGCTGTATCGCTACATAGAGGAATATTCCTCCACAGCCCGTGCGGAATCGTTCGTTGGCGGGATCGTGGCCTATTGCATGGCTCACCTCCCGATCGGGTTCAGCTTCAGGTGCTGGATCAAAATAATCGTCTTGGCGTCGATGATCCGACCGTCGTGGATGCCGGCCAGTGCTTCGTCGAGCGGCATTTCGAGAACTTCGATGTCTTCGCCTTCGTCCTGCGCACCGCCGCCGTCGGAAATGCGGTCGGCGGGCGAATAGCGGGCGACGAAGAACCAGAGCCGCTCGGTTACGCTTCCGGGGCTCATATAGGGTGAAAACAGCCGCTGCACGTCCTTCAGCCGGTAGCCGAGTTCCTCCTCGGCCTCCTTGCGGATGCAGGTTTCGGGATCGTCTTCGTCGAGCAGGCCGGCACAGGCCTCGATCAGCGGCTCCTTGTGGCCGGTGACGTAGGCCGGGTAGCGGAACTGCCGCACCAGAAGCACCGTCGAACGCTCCGGATCGAAAGGCAGGATCACCGCGCCGTCGCCGCGATCGTAGGTCTGGCGGGTGTGCGTTTCCCATTTGCCGTCGCGCCGGCGGTAGTCGAAGACGGTCTTTTTCAAAACCGCCCACTCGTCGGAAAGGACTTCCTCGGAGCGGATGCGAATGCGATCTTCCATGGTGGACTCCCTGCTGCCGCGGCAAGGCGTAGCCGCGAACGGCGGTTCGCGCAATCGGGTCACCAATTGGTCCAGAGGACGTTTCACCGTCTCGTGTCTGGCGCTGGCACAATCGGCTGCATAAATAGCGGCAACCCTTTCCGGAGTTTTTTATGACCTCATCTCTTTTCCAGCCGATCACCCTCGACGGCCTCACCTTCCCCAACCGCATCGCGGTCGCGCCGATGTGCCAGTATTCGGCCGAGGACGGCTCGGCCAGCGATTGGCACCTCTATCACTGGATGAACCTGGCGATGTCCGGCGCCGGCATGGTCACCGTCGAGATGACCGATGTCGAACGGCGCGGCCGCATCTCGCATGGCTGTCTCGGCCTCTATTCCGAGGACAACGAGGCGGCGGCGCGACGCACGCTGGATGCAGCCAAGCGTGTCGCCGCACCGGGCACGAAATTCGGCACGCAGCTTGCCCATGCCGGCCGCAAGGCCTCGAACCGCAAACCCTGGGAGGGCGGCGGCCCGCTGCATGCCGATCAGGATCCGTGGCCGATCGTGTCGGCCTCGGCCATCGCCTACGACACCGGCTGGCAGGTGCCGCGGGCGCTGGAGGACGACGAGATCCTGCAAATCATCGAACGCTTCGCAGAAGCGGCACGGCGGGCCGAGCGCGCCGGCTTCGACTTCATCGAGCTGCATGCCGCGCATGGCTATCTGATCTTCCAGTTCCTGTCGCCTCTCTCCAACCGGCGCACCGACCGCTGGGGCGGCTCGCTGGAAAACCGCATGCGTTTCGCCGTCGAGATCGCCAAGGCGGTGAAGAAGGCGGTGCCCAGGCTGATGCTGGGCGCGCGTCTGTCGATCAAGGAATGGGTCGATGGCGGCTTCGAGGTCGAGGATGCGATCGAAGTGGCAAAAGCGCTGAAGGAAGCCGGCGTCGCCTATCTCTGCTGCTCGAGCGGCGGCAATTCACCGTTGCAGAAGCTGCCCTCCGGGCCCGGCTACCAGGTTCATCTGGCCGAAGCGGTGCGCAAGGCCGTCGGCATCCCGACGCGGGCCGTCGGCCTGATCGACGATCCGAAACAGGCCGAGGCGATCGTCGCCGACGGGCGCGCCGACATGGTGGCGCTGGCGCGCGCCTTCCTCGCCGATCCGCGCTGGGGCTGGCGCGCCGCGGCCACCTTCGGCGAAAAAATCCACCCGGCGCCGCAGCTTGCCCGCTCGGTGACGACGATGCAGCATTGGATGAAAGCGGCGAGCTGAAGGGGCGGGTTCTCGTCTCACCGGAAGGCGCGGGTAGTGTCTCAGTTTGAAATTTGACGGGCTGCTATTAGGCATCGGCCGATTGTCGCGCCACGCGCCGAACTCCTATATGCTTACCGGAAAGCATGGAGTGATTGAGCGGTGGTCCGATGCCTTGTCAGAATTGAAAACGAAGCAACGATGTGGACGTTCGCATCAATGCCTGTAGTAGGTGACCGGGTACACATGCCATCAGGCGATAGTCTGGCCATGTATGCGGTGACCGAGATAACGCATGTCCCGCAGCCGGCCACAGCAAGCGCGGAGAAAGTGCCGCTAGTGTTTGTCACTCTGGAAGGTGCAGGGGAGTAACAACAAGAGTGCGGCCTGATAGATAGAGCAAGCCGGCGTTCGCCCGAATGGTAAGGCCATGGCAAACCATGTCTTTAGAGAGACTGCGGTTCGACTCCCGTCGCCGGTAGGCCGCCTTCCAGAAGCGGCCTTTTTCATGTGAGAATTTTCAAACTGAGACACTACCAAGGCGCGCCACAGCTTCGCTTTGATCCTCTGCCGTTGTATGATGCGCAAAGGCTGCGGGTGGCGCGGCTGAGCTGGGGGAGCGAAACCATGTCTTTCAGAGGGATTTATGCTGCGGCTGCCGCCGCGGTGTTGGCCGGGCTGTCGTTCGCCGCACCGACGCCGGCCGAGGCGCAATATTGCGAAGGTACGGTGCACGGACTTTCCAGGCACTACAATCTGGCAACGGGAAGCGGCTTTCTCGCCGTTCGAGCCCGACCGAACTCGTCGTCGCGCATGATCGGGCAATTATTCAACGGCGACCAAACCGAGATCTTCGACCGCCGCGGAAGCTGGTACAAGGTCGATTTCGGCGGCCGCACCGGCTGGGCGAATGCACGCTGGCTGCGCAACGACTGCGGCTATTGAGCTATTTTCGCCTGAGCTAAAATAGCAGTTGCAACCAAATCGGCCGCTCCGCGTTGGCGGCGATGATGGACAGCAAGCCATTTGAAAAGCCGGTCGTGGTCGAACTCGGCCATGTCGGCAAATATCGGCAGATCCGCAGCGCCCAGGAGGCGGCGGAGTGCCTGATGACGGTCTGGCCACTCAATCGCGGGCCGCGTCATCGTGATGCCCTCGACACTTGCCTAAAAGTGCTGGAAGGTTATCGTTCGACGGCGGATGCGCGCCGGGCACTGATCGAAGCCGCCAGGGAATCGGACGTGCTGGTCACAGACGACAGGCTGCCAGACGACAGACTGGCCGACGATAGGCTGCATTGAGGCAACGGGCTTTCAACCGGAGGGTTTCATGGCGAAACTGACCTACAAGATCGTCGAGCATGACGGAGGCTGGGCCTACAAGGTCGGCTCGACATTCTCCGAAACGTTCCCCACCCATCAGGACGCGTTGCGCGCCGCCGAGATCGCTTCGGCCGAACAGCAGGTCGCCGGCAATACCGACGGCATCCAGTACGAGGACGCCGACGGCAAATGGCATGACGAGCTCGCCGACGGCCGCGACCGGCCGCAGACCGAGGTTTCGGATTAGCCGTGTGTCGATATCCCAGTGATGCCGGCGTGCTTTACAGGTCGGTTTGGTAGCGCTACCGTCTCACATCGCGCGTGACTGGGGAGGAGCCTGGGCGCTGTCGCGGGCCAGGCAGGAAAGCGGTTTCCTTCGAAGTCGTTGCAGGAATCAATCGGGAGGAGATCGATGGCGTCTGTCGCAATCGGCGATGTCTACAAATCATTTGGGACCGTCGAGGTCCTGCACGGGGTCAGCGTCGATATAAACGACGGCGAGTTCGTCACGCTGGTCGGTCCTTCGGGTTGCGGAAAGTCGACCCTGCTCAGGATGATCGCCGGCCTGGAAAAGATCTCGCGCGGCCAGATCGCGATCGGCAAACGTGTCGTCAACAACGTTGCGCCAAAGGAGCGCGACGTCGCCATGGTCTTCCAGAACTATGCGCTCTACCCGCATATGACGGTCGCCGAGAACATGGCGTTCTCGCTGATGCTCAAGGGCGTTCCCAAGGCGGAGAGCGATGCCGGCGTGCGGCGCGCGGCCGAAATCCTGGGACTGGTGCCGCTGCTCGACCGCTATCCCCGCCAGCTTTCCGGCGGCCAGCGCCAGCGCGTCGCCATGGGCCGGGCGATCGTGCGCGACCCGCAGGTCTTCCTGTTCGACGAGCCGCTCAGCAATCTCGATGCCAAGCTCCGGGTGCAGATGCGCGCCGAGATCAAGGAACTGCACCAGCGCCTGAAGACGACGACGGTCTACGTCACCCACGACCAGATCGAGGCGATGACCATGGCCGACAAGATCGTCGTCATGCATGACGGCATCGTTGAGCAGATCGGGCCGCCGCTCGAACTCTACGACCGGCCGAACAATCTCTTTGTCGCCAGCTTCATCGGCTCGCCCGCCATGAACATGCTCAGGGGCGAGATCGTAAGCGACGGCTCGCCGTCATTTCGCGGCGCCGGAGGGATTTCGGTCCCGTTGGCCTCGGCACTTTCCATCGGCAATGGTGAGCCGGTCGTGCTGGGGATACGGCCCGAGCATTTACGGCTGTCCGACCATCAGGGCATCCCGGTCACCGTCGTGGTGGTCGAGCCGACAGGGTCCGAAGTGCAGCTCATCGGCCGCACCGCCGGCGGCGAGGAGATCGTCGCAAACTTCCGGGAACGCCATTCCTTCACGCCGGGCGAAACCATCCGGCTTACGGCCGAGCCTGGCCTCATCCATCTCTTTCACGGCAAAACCGGACAGCGGTTCGAAACATCCATCGAGCAGTAGGACGGTAATGACAATAAGCAGGAGGAAGCGAGCATGAAATTCACCAGACGCGACGTGATCCGCACCACCGCCGGTGCGGCGGCGGGAGCCTTGGGAAGCCGGCTCATCGGCTCTCCCGCCTTTGCCCAGGAGGGGTTGAAATACAAGCCCGAGGACGGCGCCAAGCTCAGGCTGTTGCGCTGGTCGCCTTTCGTGAAGGGCGACGAGGACCAATGGCTGGCCAACACCAAGCGCTTCACCGAAGCGACCGGTGTCGAGGTTCGCGTCGACAAGGAAAGCTGGGAGGACATCCGCCCCAAGGCGGCGGTCGCCGCCAATGTCGGCTCCGGCCCGGATCTCATGTTGGTCTGGTTCGACGACCCGCATCAATATCCCGACAAGCTGCACGACGTGACGGAATTGGGTGAATATCTGGGCTCGAAATATGGCGGCTGGTACGACGGACCGCACCAGTATGCGACGCGGGAGGGCAAATTCCTCGGCCTGCCTCTCGCCACCATCGGCAATGCCATCGTCTACCGCGAGAGCTGGGTGAAAGAAGCGGGTTTTTCGGAGTTTCCCAAGGACACTCAAGGCTTGCTCGAACTTTGCAAGGCGCTGCAGGCGAAGGGACATCCGGCCGGCTTCACGCACGGCCACGGCGTCGGCGACGGCAACAACTACGCTCACTGGCTGCTGTGGAGCCATGGCGGCCAGATGGTCGACGAGAGCGGAAAGGTAACGATCAACAGCCCGGAGACCCTCAAGGCGATCGAATACGCGCAGGAGCTCTACAAGACCTTCATTCCCGGCACCGAAAGCTGGCTCGACGTCAATAACAACCGCGCCTTCCTGGCCGGCGAAGTCAGTGTCATCGCCAATGGGATTTCCGCGTACAACACGGCCAAGATCAACAAGGACAATGATCCGAAGCTGGCTGAAATAGCCAAGGACATTCGCACCACCAACCTGCCGATTGGACCGGTCGGAAAATCCGTCGAGCTGTTCCAGGTGACCACGGCCGTGATCTTCGACTACACGCCCTACCCCAACGCCGCCAAGGCCTACCTGCAGTTCATGTTCGAGGATCCGCAAATGTCGCAGTGGATCACGTCGTCGGCAGGTTATTGCTGCGAGACGCTCAAAGCCTTCGACAACAACCCGGTGTGGACGGCCGATCCGAACAATGCCGCCTACGCCAAGGCCTCGGCGACGCTGCGGCCCAACGGCTATGCCGGCCCGCTTGGCTATGCCTCGGCAGCGACCATGGCCGACTATGTGCTGGTCGACATGTTCGCCAAGGCGGTGACAGGTCAGGCGACGCCGCAAGAAGCGATGGAAGAAGCCGAGAAGCGCGCAAACCGCTACTATCGCGTTTGAGCCGGGTTCAGCCGGGCAGCCATGCTGCCCGGCTTCGAATCGCGCATGGCCGCCCGGCCGTTCAATGAGACCTTAGAGGAGCCGACCCATGGCCGTGACCTCCGCTGCCGCTCAGCCACGCCGGTCGGCGCTGTCGCGCATTCTGACGTTCGTGTCCGAAAGTCATAACGCGCTTGGCTTCGGCTTCATGCTGCCGGCGGCGGCGCTGCTGCTGGTCTTCCTGACCTATCCGCTCGGGCTCGGCGTCTGGCTCGGCTTCACCGATGCCCGCATCGGCCGCCCCGGCATCTTCATCGGTATCGAGAACTACGAATATCTGTGGGATGACGCCGTCTTCTGGCTCTCCGTCTTCAACACCTTGCTCTACACGATCAGCGCCTCGGTCCTGAAGTTTGCGCTCGGCCTGTGGCTGGCGCTTATCCTCAACCAGAACCTGCCGTTCAAGTCGTTCTTCCGCGCGATCGTCCTGCTGCCCTGGGTGGTGCCGACGGTGCTGTCGGCGATCGCCTTCTGGTGGATCTACGATTCGCAATTCTCGATCCTGTCCTGGGCGCTTATGGAAATGGGCCTGATCGACCATCGCATCAATTTCCTCGGCGATCCCGAGAATGCGCGGGCTTCGGTCATCGCCGCCAATGTCTGGCGCGGCATTCCTTTCGTGGCGATCACGCTGCTTGCCGGCCTGCAGACGATTCCGCAGTCGCTCTACGAGGCCGCCACGCTCGACGGCGCCAGCCGCTGGCAATTGTTCCGCTATGTGACGCTGCCGCTGCTGACGCCGATCATCGCCATCACCATGACGTTTTCGGTGCTGTTCACCTTCACCGATTTCCAGCTGATCTATGTGCTGACGCGCGGCGGGCCGGTGAACGCCACGCATCTGATGGCGACGCTGTCGTTCCAGCGCGGCATTTCCGGAGGCCAGCTTGGCGAAGGCGCGGCGATCGCAGTCGCCATGATCCCGTTCCTGCTGGCGGCGATCCTGTTCAGCTATTTTGGCCTGCAGCGGCGCAAATGGCAGCAGGGCGGCGGAGATTGACATGACCGCGATCAAAACGAGCAAACGCCCGGAACTCGACGAAGGCGGCATGGGCTACCTGCAGAGTTTGCCGCGCCGCGTGGTGACGGTCTACCTGCCGTTGCTGATCTTCGTCATCGTGCTGTTGTTTCCGTTCTACTGGATGACGATCACGGCGGTTAAGCCCAACCTCGAGATGACCGACTACGCCAATTTCAATCCGTTCTGGGTGGTGCATCCGACGCTCGAGCATATCCGCTACCTGCTCTTCGAGACGTCTTATCCGGGCTGGCTGCTCAACACGATCATCATCTCGACCGCCGCCACGTTCCTGTCGCTGCTGGCTGCGGTGTTCGCTGCCTATGCGATCGAACGCTTGAGGTTCTCCGGGGCGCGGCAGGTCGGCCTCGCGGTGTTCCTCGCCTATCTCGTACCGCCCTCGATCCTGTTCATTCCGCTGTCGGTGATGGTGTTCAACCTTGGACTTTACGACACGCCGTTCGCGCTCATCCTCACCTATCCGACCTTCCTGATCCCGTTCTGCACATGGCTGCTGATGGGTTATTTTCGCTCGATCCCGTTCGAGCTGGAAGAATGCGCGCTGATCGACGGGGCGAGCCGTTGGCAGATCCTCACCAAGATCGTGCTGCCGCTATCGGTGCCGGGCCTGATTTCCGCCGGCATCTTCGCATTCACGCTGTCATGGAACGAGTTCATCTACGCCTTGACCTTCATCCAGTCGTCCGAAAACAAGACTGTGCCGGTCGGCGTGCTCACCGAGCTGGTGCGCTCGGACGTCTATGAATGGGGGGCGCTGATGGCGGGAGCGCTGATCGGCTCGCTGCCGGTCGTGGTGCTCTATTCGTTCTTTGTCGAGCACTATGTTTCCTCGATGACCGGAGCCGTGAAGGAATAGCCAGCATCGTGATTGGGTTCGGAGGTATTCCCGGCGGCCGGGAATGCCTGGGGTAGGCACCCTGCCGGCCGAGGCTACGGCCGGTTACTTGCCGCAGTATTGATCGTTGACATTCGTGTTGGCGTTGGCGTCGGAGACAGGCTTGCACACCTTTGCGTGAGGATTGCGCGAGGTTGCGGAAGGGTGTCAGCTGCCGGTGTCGGACTTCGGCGCAAATGCGCGGTCGGCAATGCGTTCTATGAAAGCGACGACCCGTTCCGGCTCGACAAATTGCGGCATGTGACCAAGCCCCTCGACAGGCTCGAAATGCAGCCCCCTGATCTTTTCCATCACCGGCCAGCCTTGAATATCGATGCCCAGCACGAGATCGGAAGCACCAAACAGAATGCCAGCCGGCATGGTGATCTCGCGATAGCGTTGCTCGATGCGGCCAAGGTCGTGCTCGATGGCCACGACATCGGTCGACGTTGCATAGAAATGGCTTGGCCTCAGCCCGCACCAGCCGCCGCCCTCGACCATATAGTCGGCCGGCGCCGTCTGCGGCGCGAAGATGAAGGCAAGCGTCGCTTCGGCATATTTGAGAGCCGCCGGGATCGCCACCGTATGAGCCATGATCCGGCGCCGCAGCGGCGACTTGATGTACAGCGGGCCGAACTTCTGGCGCGCGTCCGGCTCCAGATGGGTCAGCGGTGCCAGCAAGGCGATGCCGGAAATCGCCTCTGGATGCTCGATAGCCAGCGTCAGCGCGATGGCGCCACCCAGCGAATGACCGACGACCAGAGGCTTTTCCAGCCCAAGCGCGTCGATAAAATGCCGCACGATCTCGGCCTGCTCGGGCAGCCGTCCGCTGGCGCCCCTGGCCCGCACCGAATAGCCGGAGCCCGGACGGTCGAGCGCGATCAGCCGATAGTTCGGGCCGAACCGTCCGAACAGCGTATGGCCGAATTGATGAAGCTGCGCGCCGAGGCCGTGCAGGAAGACGATCGGCCGCCCCTCGCCCGTCTCGACATAATGGATGCGGTTGCCGTCGATCTCGATGAATTTGCCACTGGCCGGCACCAGCCTTTCGGCCTTCGCCGCGATCCGCAGCGTCACCAGCATCGGATAGGCTGCCACGACGAGCGCCAGCAGAAACAGCGCACCGGGTAGCCATAGCAGAATCGATGCCGGCATGTCTTGCTCAGGGCTCCAAACCGGCACGCAGCATCACCCGCCGACGGGTGCACTGCAAGGGAGGTGGCACAGGTAGATCCGTCGTTTGGCGGCATTGCCGCCGGCCGTTTGCCGCGCTATCTCAGGCGACCCGTTTGCCGGAGCCAGTCATGACCGAAATCGTCACCGCCGCCATGCTCGTCATCGGCGACGAGATTCTGTCCGGCCGCACCAAGGACAAGAACATCGGCCACCTCGCCGACATCATGACGGCGATCGGCATCGACCTGAAGGAAGTGCGCATCGTTGCGGACGAGGAAGACGAGATCGTCGCTGCGGTGAATGCGCTGCGCACCCGCTATACTTATGTCTTCACCACCGGCGGCATCGGCCCGACGCATGACGACATCACCGCCGATTCGGTTGCCAAGGCCTTTGGCGTCCCATGCGAATACGACGCCAGGGCCTACGCCCTGCTGGAAGCAAGCTACGTCGCCCGCGGCATCGAATACACCGAAGCGCGCAAGCGCATGGCGCGGATGCCGCACGGGGCAGACCATATCGACAACCCAGTGTCGGTTGCGCCGGGCTTTCGCATTGGCAACGTTCATGTCATGGCCGGCGTGCCGTCGATTTTCCAGGCGATGCTCGACAATGTCGTGCCGACATTGCGGGCCGGCACCAAAATGCTGTCGGCAACCGTGGAATGCCCGTTCGGCGAAGGCCTGATCGGCGGGCCGCTGGGCGACATCCAGAAGGCGCATCCGGACACGATCATCGGCTCCTACCCGAAATATGGCGATGGCAAATTCTGGACGGAACTGGTGGTGCGCGCCCGCAGCCAGCAGGCACTGGATTCCGCACGCGCCGACGTAGAGGCTATGGTGGCGGGTTTGACCAAGGCAAGCAGGGTGGGCTGATCGGCCGGTGTGACGGAACCAAGCATCGCGTAGTGACGTTTGTCACGGATGGGATCGCCGTAAGAAATGAGGGACTGCCATGCGATTCAAGACCATCGTCGCCATATTGCAGAACGAACAGGACGCTGAGCGCGTCCTCGACTGCGCGATCCCGCTGGCCAGCCGATTCCAGAGCCATCTGATCGGCATCCATGCCGAGGCGCTGCCCGTGCCCTACACCTCGGCTACCGGCTTTCCGGACACCGAGTTCCTGCAGGTTTCCGCCGATATGAACCGGGAGCGCGCCGAGAAGTTGCAGGCCGCCTTTCACAGGCGCATCGAGGATTCCGGCCTGTCGTTCGAGTGGCGCAGTCTCGAGAGTTTTTCCGGCGACAGTGCGCTGACCGGCATCTCGACCGTTCGCACCGCGGACCTGATCATCGCCGCGCAGCGCGAATCGGGCAGCGACCCGAGCGCCGACGTCGACACGCTGGTCTACGATGCCGGCCGGCCGGTGCTGGTGGTGCCGCATTCGGGTCCGCTCGTCACCAGCTTCAAGCACGTGCTGCTCGCCTGGAACGGCAGCAAGGAAGCCGCGCGCGCGGCCTTCGATGCCCTGCCCTTCATCATCGAGGCCGAGAAGACGGACATCGTCGTCATCGACCCGCCCGATACGCTCGACGAGGCGCCGGAAACAGCCGGCGCAGAGATCGCCGCCTCGCTGTCCAGGCACGGCGCGACCGTCAGCGTCTCGGTGCTGAGGTCCGGCGGCGCCTCGGTCGACGACATCATCCAGACCAGGGTCGCCGAGTCGGGTGCGGACCTGCTCGTGCTCGGCGCCTACAGCCATTCGTGGCTGCGCCAGTTGCTGTTCGGCGGGGTGACGCGAACGGTGCTGCGCACCGCCCCGGTGGCGGCTTTCCTGTCGCGGTAGGTTCACAGGGATAGCTGGCAGGACAATCGCTTTGCCGCGCCCTTGCCAAAGCCAAGCCTTTCCAGTTAATTCCGCGCGCATTCCATAGTGTCTGCGCGCGATGCGCGCTTTGCGGAGTGCGCGAGAGATGTCCCTGCCCGAAAAAGCCTTCCCGGTCTCCTGGGACCAGTTCCACCGCGACGCGCGCGCGCTCGCCTGGCGGCTTGCCGGCGCCAACAAGGGGCAATGGAAGGCGATCGTCTGCATCACGCGCGGCGGCCTGGTTCCGGCCGCCATCATTTCGCGCGAGCTTGGCATCCGCATCATCGAGACGGTCTGCGTCGCTTCCTACCACGATTATACCAGCCAGGGACAGTTGCAGGTGCTGAAGGAGGTCACGCCGGCGCTGCTCGCCGATGACGGGGCCGGCGTGCTGATCATCGACGACCTCACCGACACCGGCAAGACGGCAGGCATCGTGCGCGCGATGATGCCCAGGGCGCATTTCGCCACCGTCTATGCCAAGCCGAAAGGCAGGCCGATGGTCGACACTTTCGTCACCGAGGTCAGCCAGGACACCTGGATCTATTTTCCCTGGGACATGGGCTTCACCTACCAGAAGCCGATCGCCGACGACCACGCCGGCTGATTCGCGGCAACGCCGCTTGATGCACCGAGTCCGCCCAGGGGACCTCCGCACACCGATAAAGGCGTGGCGCGACGCTGCTGCAGTCGCGCCGTTAGGCTGAGATCGGCGCAGATTGACGGAATCTGGCCGATCCGTGAAACATTTTTTACTTTCATTGCTTATAATTAGCCGTAAGATTCGTGAGACGGCAAATGATTCTGGAAGCTGGGGCAAGCTTCTCCGATGTTGACGAGGCCAACGACGCACAACCATAAGGCCGAAAGGGTCCGGCGACTCTTCGGCGCGGTGCCGTACCGCCTTCAGGTTGCAGCGTTGCCTTGGCGCGATAGCGGGGACGGCGTGGAAATCATGCTGATCACCAGCCGCGATACCGGCCGTTGGGTGCTTCCCAAGGGCTGGCCGGAAGCGAAGGAGCCGCTTAGCGAAGCGGCGGCACGCGAAGCCGGCGAGGAGGCCGGCCTGAGCGGCACAATCTCGCATCACGAGGCCGGCCGCTATTTCTATGCCAAGCTGCTGGCTACCGGCGAGGAAGTGCCGTGCGAGGTCCTGGTCTTCCCGCTGCAGGTCGACAAGGTCGCCGACCGGTGGAAGGAAAAGCGGGCACGCACCCGCAAATGGGTCAGCGCCGCCGAGGCTGTGCGCATGGTCAACGAACCCGACCTCAGCCAGATCATCGCCCATTTCTGCGCCGATCCGCGTAGGTTCTCCTGAGTCTCAGTCGCGCATAGCCTATCGCTCAGGTGCTGTGAATGTCGTTGCCGAAGCGCCTCCACCCAGAGCCGACCCTTCCTTGCGCTCCGCTTCTATCCCCGTTATCCACATGTGTGACACACAAGATGTGGGGGTCATAAAAGCTACGCAAACGAATCCTTGACGGCGCAAAACGAGTCGCCTTTTATAGGCCATGCGCTCCTGTTGAGAGTGCGACCGGAAAAGTTTCGAGGCCGGTCTTTTTCCCGGAATATGTGCGTTTTGAGCCGCATTCCCGCCTGTTTACGAGGCCGGCGAAGGCGTGGGATTTTGAAGCCTTGGGGGGCGAAAGGGGAGGATTGTCGGACTTGAATAAATTGTCTGTTAATACTATATTTAGTGTTTGCAGGTAGGTTCGACGCTAGATAATGTGAATTTCCCTCGATCGAGGGCGTTACAAAAAGTTTTCAGTTTTGAGGGACCCACAGGGTCCGTGAGCGCGTTGGACAGCGGCCTCGCAAGAGGTTCGACCGGCAGGGCGGCGGAGACTGTGACGATGAGAGCCGGCGGTTTTCGAACGCCGGCAGATGGCGGACATGCGCGTTTCGTCAAGAGGGCAGAAATCCTCTGGGAAAAGCGCTATATGTAGACAAAAGGGACCGGACCAATGCGCATCGAGCGTCGTTTCACCAAGCCAGGACAATCTGCCTATGCGGAGATCGAATTCCGCAAGGCGCTTTCGGAGATCAAGAATCCGGATGGCTCGGTGGTGTTCCGCTTGGACAACATCGACGTGCCGGCGCAGTTCTCCCAGGTTGCCGCCGATATCCTGGCGCAGAAATATTTCCGCAAGGCGGGTGTTCCCGCACGGCTGAAGAAGGTCGAAGAGACGCAAGTCCCCTCCTTCCTGTGGCGCTCGGTCGCCGACGAGGCGGAACTGGCCAAACTGCCCGAAGCCGAGCGCTACGGTTCCGAGACCGACGCCCGACAGGTCTTCGACCGGCTTGCCGGTACCTGGACCTATTGGGGCTGGAAGGGCGGCTACTTCAAGTCGGAGGAAGACGCGAGCGCCTTCCGCGACGAGCTCGCCTATATGCTGGCCACCCAGCGGGTCGCGCCGAACTCGCCGCAATGGTTCAACACCGGCCTGCACTGGGCCTATGGCATCGACGGCCCGAGCCAGGGCCATTTCTATGTCGACCCGTTCACCGGCAAGCTGACCAAGTCGAAGTCTTCCTATGAGCACCCGCAGCCGCATGCCTGTTTCATCCAGGGCGTGCAGGACGACCTCGTCAATGAAGGCGGCATCATGGACCTGTGGGTGCGTGAGGCGCGCCTGTTCAAATACGGCTCCGGCACCGGCTCCAACTTCTCGTTCCTGCGCGGCGAAGGCGAAAAGCTGTCGGGCGGCGGCCGCTCGTCGGGGCTGATGAGCTTCCTCAAGATCGGCGATCGCGCGGCGGGCGCCATCAAGTCGGGCGGCACGACGCGACGCGCCGCGAAAATGGTCATCGTCGACGCCGATCATCCCGATATCGAGGAATTCATCGACTGGAAGGTCAATGAGGAGCAGAAGGTCGCCTCGCTGGTCACCGGCTCGAAGATCGTCAAGAAGCATCTCGAAGCGATCATGAAGGCCTGCATCAACTGCGAAGGCAATGGCGACGATTGCTTCGATCCGGCGGTCAACACCGCGCTGAAGCGCGAGATCAAGGCGGCCAAGAAGGACGCGGTGCCGGAGAACTATATCTACCGCGTCATCCAGTTCGCCAAGCAGGGCTACACCTCGATGTCGTTCAAGACCTACGACACCGACTGGGATTCGGACGCCTATCTCACGGTTTCCGGCCAGAATTCCAACAATTCGGTGTCGCTGAAGGACGATTTCCTGCGCGCCGTCGAGCAGGACGGAGACTGGCATCTCACCGCCCGCAAGGACGGCAAGGTGCTGAAGACGCTGAAGGCGCGCGATCTCTGGGAAAAGATCGGCTATGCCGCCTGGGCGTCGGCCGATCCGGGCCTGCATTTCAACACGACGATGAACGACTGGCACACCTGCGCCTCGGCCGGTGCGATCCGGGCGTCCAACCCGTGCTCGGAATACATGTTCCTCGACGACACCGCCTGCAACCTGGCGTCGATCAACCTTCTGCCCTACCGCAATGCCGACAGCACGATCGACATCGCAGCCTACGAGCACACGGTGCGGCTGTGGACCATGGTGCTGGAAATCTCCGTCATGATGGCGCAGTTCCCGTCGAAGGAGATCGCCAAGCTTTCCTACGAGTACCGCACGCTCGGCCTCGGCTACGCCAATATCGGCGGCCTGCTGATGACCTCGGGTATTCCCTATGATTCCGACGAGGGCCGCGCCATCTGCGCCGCCCTCACCGCGATCATGACCGGCACCGCCTATGCCACTTCGGCCGAAATGGCCGCCGAGCTCGGCGCCTTCCCCGACTATGACCGCAATGCGCAGAACATGCTGCGTGTCATGCGCAACCACCGCCGCGCGGCGTATGGCGAAAGGGACGGCTACGAGAAGCTCGCCGTCAATCCGGTGCCGCTGGTCGCCTCGGATCTCAAGCAGCAGGAACTTGCCGACCATGCCAAGGCCGCCTGGGACCGCGCCATCGAGCTCGGCGAGGAGCATGGCTACCGCAATGCGCAGGCAACCGTGATCGCGCCGACCGGCACGATCGGCCTGGTGATGGATTGCGACACCACCGGCATCGAGCCCGATTTCGCGCTGGTAAAATTTAAGAAGCTCGCCGGCGGCGGCTATTTCAAGATCATCAACCGCGCCGTTCCGGAAGCGCTGCGCACGCTCGGCTATTCCGAGGCCCAGATCGCCGAGATCGAGGCCTATGCCGTCGGCCACGGCAATCTCAACCAGGCGCCGGGCATCAACCCCGGCTCGCTCAAGGCAAAAGGCTTTACCGACGAAAAGATCGCAGCACTCAATGCCGCGCTGAAGTCGGCCTTCGACATCAAGTTCGTCTTCAACCAGTGGACGTTGGGCGCCGACTGGGTGAAGGAGACGTTCGGCTTCACCGATGAGCAGCTCAATGATTTCTCGTTCGAGATGCTGCCGGCGCTGGGCTTTTCGAAGAAGGACATCGAGGCCGCCAACATCCATGTCTGCGGGGCGATGACGCTGGAAGGCGCGCCGTTCCTGAAGGCCGAACACCTGCCGGTGTTCGACTGCGCCAGCCCGTGCGGCAAGATCGGCAAGCGTTCGCTGTCGATCAACAGCCACATCATGATGATGGCGGCGGCGCAGCCCTTCATCTCCGGCGCCATCTCCAAGACCATCAACATGCCGAACGACGCAACGGTGGAAGATGCCAAGGGCGCCTACATGCTGTCGTGGAAGCTGGCGCTGAAGGCCAACGCGCTCTATCGCGACGGCTCGAAGCTGTCGCAGCCGCTCAACGCCTCGTTGCTTGCCGACGTCGAGGAGGACGAGGACGAAGCCATCGAGCAGCTGATCGCGGCACCGGCCGCGCAGCGCGCGGTGCAGGTGACCGAGAAGATCGTCGAGCGCGTCGTCGAGCGTCTCTACCGTGACCGCGAGAAGCTGCCGAACCGCCGCAAGGGCTATACCCAGAAGGCGGTCGTCGGCGGCCACAAGGTCTATCTCAGGACCGGCGAGTTCGACGACGGCCGTATCGGCGAGATCTTCATCGACATGCACAAGGAAGGTGCCGCCTTCCGGGCGATGATGAACAACTTCGCCATCGCCATCTCGCTCGGCCTGCAATATGGCGTGCCGCTCGACGAATATGTCGAGGCCTTCACCTTCACCAAATTCGAGCCGGCCGGCATGGTGCAAGGCAACGACGCCATCAAGAACGCCACGTCGATCCTCGACTATGTGTTCCGCGAACTGGCCGTCTCCTATCTCGGCCGCCACGACCTCGCCCATGTCGACCAGTCGGATTTCGACAAGACGGCACTCGGTCGCGGCATCAACGAAGGCAAGGCGACGCCCTTCTCCAAGGGTCTCACCCGCGGTGCCTCGCCGGTTAAGCTGGTGTCGGGCATGAGTGCCGAGCCCAAGGGCTTTGCGGGTTCGGGCTCCGGAATTCCAGTCCGTACCGCCCCGACCGCTTTCTCCGGCTCCAACGTGCTGACGCTAAAACCGGCAAGCGACGAAGCCGTCGCCTACAAGCGCGACTACGAGGAGCGCGCCAGGGAACTGGTCGAGGACATCGTCTACGCGGAAGCCTCCGACCCGACGGAGCTGTTCACCGACGAGGCCGCGAAAGAAGCAGCCGAGGCAAAAGCGCTTGCCGCCAACCGGCGCCAGCAATCGCTCATGCAGGGCTACACCGGCAACGAATGCTCGGAATGCCATAACTTCACGATGGTGCGAAACGGGACTTGCGAGAAGTGCGATACTTGCGGGGCCACGAGCGGGTGTAGTTGAGCGCTCACATCTTCATGGCCGATTGGCGTAGACAATTGAAGGGGGCGTTTGCCTTTGACAGCGCCCCTTTCGCCGTACACCCAAACGACGAACGCCGAGCACTTACTGCCATTTCAAACGCGATCCGTTCAGGCGCGTCGAAAATAGAAATAGAACGCGAGATCGAAAAGTATTTTCAAGATAGAAAAACTGGCCAAGAGTTTATCAAGTATCAAATCTACCTGTTTCGTTCCTACTTTAATCGCCAATACTCAATAATAAAAAATTGCTGGATCCTATCTAAGACCTCCACAAATGGAGTCGAATTCATAACGATCTTCTCAGGACGCACCTCGATTGACATCATTCTTTACCACTGTATGCATATCTATGCATCACGCGAGTACAATCAGGCCACCCAGCTAATGCGCGCGAAGAAGAAAAGTTGGCCGGTATTTCGCATCCAATTCCATCAGTTCGAGAGCGGCGCTCTTTGGGAAGGCAGGGCGTCTATCGGCGAGTCACCAGACTACCTTCTAGACTAGAACGAGCAGATGCGACGCTTTCAAAGGGGCTAGATCCGACTTCCTCGATAACGTGGCGCCCGAAGCTGATCCCGAAGGACCCCGGCGAAACCTGGCATGGGATGCGCTACCCGAGCTAACGACGCCAAGATAGCCGCCCAATTGCTTCTGCCAGCAATTGCCGTCTATCGCGTCAATGCCGCCAGCCCCTTCGTCGCCGTGGCCGGCAGTCCGCCTAAAGGAGCGATGACATGCGTTACGCGGTGGTGATTGAAAAAGCCGGAAACAATTTTTCCGCTTACGTGCCGGATCTGCCAGGCTGCATCGCCACCGGTGCCACGGTCCCTGAAGTGGAAACCGAAGTTCGCGACGCAATACGCTTTCATATCGAAGGCTTGCGCGCCGATGGGCTGGATGTGCCCAAGGCTGTTAGTCTGGCGGAATATGTAGAGGCATAGAGCCGGGCAAAATGTGGTGCTGCAGGGTTGCGGCGTCCCGCTTCGAGTGTCAGAGTCCCGCGATGGTGCGGAATGATTGATCACATAACGGTTGCAGTGAGCGATCTGCAGAAGAGCAAACTCTTCTACGAAAGAGCTTTTGGACCTTTGGGATATCGCCTTTCCTTTGGTAAGCAGGGGGTGTTTTGGGCTTTTGATGTCGGCAGCGGCAGCTTGTTCGAGATTCAACATTCGGACAGCAAACCACCGCTGACCCGTGTGCACGTCGCTTTCCGGGTAAATGGCAGGGCAGCGGTTGACGCGTTCTATCGAGCTGCCCTCGACGCCGGTGGCGCAGACAATGGTGTACCCGGCCCGCGTCCGGAATATGCAGAGAATCACTATGCCTGTTTTGTACTTGATCCCGATGGCTACAACATTGAAGCCATGCTCAATGAGCCAGTGACGGAATGACGAGGGGCAATCCTCTCGTCGTCATCCTAGGGCGGAGCAGGAGCGAAGCGACGTCGCGGAGACCCTAGGATGGCGACCGCGGAGAGGCTTCGGCTAAATCACCAAAGCTGGAATAGACGCGACCGCCCTCATTCCGCCTCGGCCACCATCTGCCGTCCGCCAGTCCAGTCGCGCCAGGCGCGCTCATCGCCACGGAACACGTTGAGGTCGATGCGGCCCCTCACCCCGTGCGACAGGCCGGAGCCGGAATATTGCCAGAACAGCCATTTGCGCCCGGGATAGACCTTTGACGGGTGGGCGGCCACGGCGCGCAGCCAGAACGGGTAATCCAAAAATGCGCCGCGCAGGTTGTCACGGTAGAAGTCAGGCGCGGTGTAGATGATCGGGCGCTGGCCGTAGTAGCGCTCGAGCTTGTCCATGAACACCTGCATCTTCTCCAGCACCTTTTGCCGCGATGGGCGGCGCTTGCAGCTGGAGTCGCCGTTCCACTCGACGTCGATCACCGGCGGCAGCGCACCCTCGACCCTCGGCACGTTGCGGATGAACCAGTCGGCCTGCTCGCCGGCGGTCCGGCACCAGTAGAAGAAATGATAGGCGCCGCGTTTCAGGCCGGCGGCATCGGCACTGCGCCAGTTCCTGGTAAACATCGGGTCGAGATGATCGCCCCCGTCAGTCGCCTTGATGTAGGCGAAATTGGCGCCCTGGGCACGCAGCTTTCCCCAGTTCACATTGCCCTGCCAGCGCGAGACGTCGACGCCGTGGACGGCGAGACGCCTCGGCGAGGATGCCTTGCCGAAATTGATCGGCTTGGCATCGCGAAAACCATAGCGCGTGACCGGCTCGGCAAGCATTGCTGGCGCTGCGCGTGTCAGCCGCCTCGGCGGCGATACCAGCGCGATCACCTCGGCCGGCGGCTCGACGCTTTGGTCGGGCTCCGCCATGGCGACCGGCTGTTCGTCCTGCTCCTGTTCCGCGAAGGCGGGCGCAGCATCAGTTTTCGCAGCAGATGCCACCGGCGCGGGCGGCCGCACAACCGAGCTGGTCGTCTCGCTGGACGGCACTTGCAGCGCATCGACGCCGGATGTCGATGTGCAGCCGGCAAGGCACAGCGCTGCGATCGAAAAGATGACGACGCCTGATAACCGCATCTGGACCTGTACGCAAAACACAACAGACCGAAGGCAGGACAACGCCGCCGGACAAACCAAGCTGGATTCCTAACAAGAAACTACCAACAAAGTTTGAATCGAATTGTTAGGGCTTTGCAGCGAGACGTTGGCCGGGCGGAGGTGTGCTATCCCTCCAATGTTCGCCCACGTCGCTGCCTCGGCTTGACAACGCACGGCATGAGATTAGTCTCCACTAATCTTACAGTGTAAGTTCATACTTGGGAGGAAGTCATGCAGCCCGCCGCCCTGTCGGAATTGCAGCCCGCAATCCCGCCGGAGCCACGCTCGCCCGCCATCGGCGTCGACGAGATACCTCGCAACCTCAGTCGCGCCATCGAACGCGCCGAGGTCAATGCGTGGCTCGACCTCTATCGCGCCGCGCCGTCAGACTTTGCCGCAAGGCAAGGCCTTGCCATCGCCGAAGATGGCGATCTCGTCTGGACCACCTGCACGACGATCCCGTTCATCCATTTCAACTGTGTCAAAAATTTCGGCGTCGAGAGCGCGGCCACCGAGAGCCGGCTCGACGCGCTTCTGGCGCATTATCGCGACGCCGGCATTCTGCGGCCCTGGTTCTACACCAACCCACACACCGAGCCCGCGACGCTCAGCTGCTGGCTCGAGGCGCGCGGCCTGCAACGTCAGGGCGGCTGGGAACGCATCTTTCGCGACGCCACGCCATTGCCCGCTGAGCCGCTTTTCCCGACGGAGGATGTCTCGGTCGAGCGGGTGACGCCGGCAACGGCAAGGGAATGGGCTGGGTTCATCGACAGCCAATATCGGTTGCCGACCTCACCGTGGTTGCTGGCGCTGGCCGGCCGACGCGGCTGGCATCATTACATGCTGCGGCGGGAAGACGCGGTGGCGGCGGTGCGCTCGATGTTCATCGGCGCCGACGGCATGGCCTAGAGCGGCATCGACGCGCCGGTGCCCGGCATCATGGCGCCGAGCTTCGACCTCGATGCAATGCTCGGCGAAGCGATGGTGCGCGACGGACTTGCGGCCGGTGCAAAACTGTTCGTGGCCGATATCGAGGCGCCGCGAGCCGAACGTGACGGGCCAGCCTACCGCAACTATGCACGCCTCGGCTTCAAGCTTGCCTATTTCCGCAGCCATTACAGCTATTTGCCGGCAAATTCCGGCTGACCGCTTCAAGACCCTAGCTGCACAACCACAGCTTGTGACAGGTCGTGGCCATCAGGTGGGCCGGCGGTACAAAGCGATCGTTGACCGGCGCATCATCGTCTACCCGGCGGACCTTTTCTTCGAGCAACGTGCGAAGTTGTGCCGGTTGCACGCGGTCGCGCTCCATTACCAGCTTGATCATCGGATCACTCAAGAGCTCGTCCAGGGTGTTGATGCTGTCGTTCATTCCGTCGCCTCCTCGACTGCCGCCCGCACGCAATAGATAGGCAGCAATGATGGCCCGCCAATGACGCTTTGCCGGCTATCTCGTGTCGCTTTGGATTAAATTTTGTCCAGATTTCACCTCAAGCCGGAGGTGGCGCGCCTTCATATTGCGGCAGGCCGTCATCGATCTGCACCCAGGGCTGCTTCGAGGCGGTCCAGATATGCATCTCAGGCCTGAACACCGAGGGATCATCGAGGGAGCCGGTAGTGATGCCGATGATGCCGGCGGAATCGCGTCGGGAAAACATCGTCGTGCCGCAGCGGGGACAAAAGCCGCGCTTGAGATCGGGCGAGGAATTCACTGTCGCCAGCGGTCCGTCGACCGTCACATCGTCGATGCGGAACAGCACGCGCGCGTTAAAGGCGGCACCCAGCGCCTTCTGGCACAACCGGCAATGGCAGACGCGCTCATTGATCGGTGCCGCCTCGGCGCGGTAGCGCACCGCGCCGCACAAACACCCGCCCTGATATCTTGCCATCACCCGCGTCCCTGCCCTGTGAGGATAGGCGGCATACCTATCGATAGGCGTGGCAGCGTCAATTGAAAAGCTTTGATGGCGCCATCTATGGCTGTGATGCGGCCGATCCACGATTGGCCGATGCGCCGGGCCAAGGCCCCATGGGCGAAATGCCGGCCATCTCGCGGAAGACGGCCGGCAGACAATTGACTGGGCGTCAGTTCGTTTCGTTGACGACCTCGTCCCAGGTCTTGACCTTGGTCTGGCCATTGAGGAACGGTAGCGCGGCAGCTGTCAGTTCCGGCGCGAAGAACACGTCGTAGTGGGTGCGGTTCGGCAGGATCGCCAGGCGGTTCTGCGACAGGTTCTCGCGCATCCAGCCGGCGTCCTTCAACCCGCCGCCGAGCATCTGATAGAACTTGATCTCGTGCTCGGGGCGGTACATATCGCTGTCGCCAAACACCAGCATCACCGGCATTTTCAGCTTCGGCACGTCGGCCGAATAGTCGTAGTCCTTGCGCATATAGGCGCCGAGCTGGTCGAGCAGTTTCGGAAAATCCTCCGGATGCGGCGCAACCGCGACGTAGGACTTGTACATCGGCGTGTCCTTCATCATGTCGGCCATCGCCGCGCCGACTTGTGCCTGCTGGCCACGCATCTCGGCGTAGAAGCCGTCCGCGGCGTAGCCGGTCGAGACCAGCACTAGGCGGCGCACCGTTTCGGGATGCTGCACGGCCATTCGGAAGGCGACGCCGCCACCCAGCGAATAACCCATGACGTCGACCTTGTCGTAGCCGAGTGCCTTGACGATCGCTGCCATGTCGTCGCCCATCGCCTCCAGGCTGAGCGGCCGGTCGCCGAGCGCGGTGCGGCCATGGCCCTGCAGGTCGACCCCGATGACGGTGCGGTTCTCGGTAAGCTTTGGCAGGATCGGCGCGAACATGTCGGTCGTGCCGAGACCGCCATGCAGCAGAAGCAGCGGCTCGCCCTTGCCATAGACGGCGTAATAATAGTTCAGGCCGTTGATCGGCAGCAGGCCGGATTTTTCCGGCGTCGGCAGTGTTGCGGTTGCGGTCGTCATGGCGGGCTTGGCCTCCTCTGCGTTGATGGTGCCCGGCGCGGCAAACAGCGCGGCGGCCGAGGCGAAAATGGCGAAAAATATCGATCTGGACATCAGTCTCCCTCTCCCGTTTGCATCAAAGTCGCTTGGCGACCTCCTCAAGCTGTTCGGCGCACTGGCCCCAGCCGTCGTGAAAACCCATTTTCTCGTGCTGTTCGCGGTCGGCGACCGACCAATGCGCGACGCGGGCAATGTAGCGCGTCTTGCCCTCGCCCTCGTCCTCGAAGGTCAGCACGACCGTCATGAACGGCTTTTCGGACGGCTCCCACGCCTTCGTATAGGCATCGGTGAAGACGAGCTTTTTGCCCGGTACGACTTCGAGGAAGATGCCTGGATTCGGGAACTCCTTGCCGTCGGGATCGGCCATGACGACAACGGTGGAGCCACCGGTCCGCACATCCATTTCGGCGCGCGGCGTCATCCACGGCTTCGGCGAGAACCATTGCGTCAACAGCTTTGGCTCGGTCCAGCAGCGATAGACGTTCTCGTGCGGCGCATCGATGATGCGGGCGAGAACCAGCTCGCGATCGGAGTTGGGGGCGACGTCGAGCTTGGTGGTCATGGTGTTTCCTCACATTTCGGTTTGGCTTCCGTGTCTAGGACGAATCGACACGACGCAAGCCGACACGGCCCGCGAAAAAATCCGCGGGACAGGAGATTCGAATGAGCGAACTGAGTGGCTTCAGTGGCGCTTGGCTTGCACCAGATAGGCGTCGATCTCGGTCTCGCCGAGCCACTTGGCCGCTTCCAGCCGATGCAACCCTTCGACCAGGATATGGCGCTTGCCGTCATGGCGCACCTGGATCGGCATCTTCATGCCGTTTTCCAGAATGTCCTCGGCCAGATGGCGGACGGTCTCGGGATGCAGCGTCTTCTTGCGCGCCGTCGGCACGTAGATATCGTTGACCCTGACCTTTTGCACTCTCAGCATATCGGCTCCCGTGGCGGACAAGGCCGCCCTTTGTGAGATAGTCTGTTTGTCCGGCAAGGCCAAGGGAGCGCCCGGCAACGGCTGGCCCGATCGTTTCCAATTGACGCTTGGCCGGCGGATGGCCGAAATGGCGGCCTTCGACCTTAGCGGTGTCCATGAACCATCTGCCGACCGAGTTTCCCGATTTCGGCCTGACGCCGGAGCAGCGACGCCAGGCGGTGCGCAGCCATTACTGGGAATGGCCCGGTATGGATGGCAGGCGCGGCGAAATCTGGTGCTACAGCGACCGTTTTTCCTACCGTCCTGGCGACATGGTGGCACTGCATGTCAGTTCGACGGCCGCCGGTTTTGGCATCGCGATCATCCGCGACGGCGGCGCGGAAACGACAATGTTCGAAGGGACCGGAATCGCGGCGCGCTGGCAAGATACGCCGGACCAATGTTCGGTCGAAGGCTGCGGCTGGCAAGCGTCGTTCGAGTTTCGCATCGGCGACGACTGGCCATCCGGCGCCTATCGCGTCACGCTTGAAGCGAACGGTCGCGACGGCAAGCCGATCCGCTGTCATCACCTTTTCATCGTCTCGCCGCAGCCCGGCAAGAAACCCGGCCGCGTACTGCAGGTCGCGGCCACCGGCACCTGGCTCGCCTACAACACATGGGGCGGTTCCAACCATTACGAAGGCATCACCGGGCCAGACCGGGACCAATATGCACGAATGGTGTCGACCCAACGGCCGTGGTGCCGCGGCTTCGTCGTGCTGCCCAGGGACGCGCCGCGCGTGCCGCTCGAAGTCGCCGTGCCGCCGAAAACCGTGCCGCGCTATCCGCATATGGAATGGGCCTTTGCTACCGGCCATTCGAAGAAATACGCATCGTCCGGCTGGGCAAGCTACGACAGCCATTTCTTCCGCTTCGCCGAGCGTGCCGGCTACGCCGTCGATCTCGCCAGCCAGCACGATCTGCATTTTTCGCCCGACATTCTCGACGGCTATGACTGCGTCGTCTTGGTCGGCCACGACGAATATTGGACCTGGGAAATGCGCGATGCGGTCGACACCTATGTCGAGCGCGGCGGTCATGCGGCGCGCTTTGCCGGCAATTTCATGTGGCAGACCAGGCTGGAGGACGAAGGCCGCCGGCAGGTCTGCTACAAATATCGCGCTCGCGCCGAGGACCCGGCCTATCGCGGCGGTGATATAAGGCGCGCCACCAATTCCTGGGAAGCGCCGGAAATCGGCCGGCCGGGTGCGGCGACCTTCGGGCTTAACGCGACAAGAGGCGTCTATGCCGGCTGGGGCGGCTGCGCGCCGCGCGGCGTACGCGGCTTTCCGGTCTACCGGCCGGAGCATTGGGCGTTTGCCGGCACCGGCATCTACTATGGCGATCTGCTCGGCGCCGACAGCCATGTCTATGGCTACGAGGTCGACGGGCTCGATTTCGAGATCCGCGGCGGCCTGCCCTACCCCACGACCACTAGCGGTGCGCCGGACGGCCTGCAGGTGCTCGCGGTCGGCATGGCGAGCCAGGTCGAGGAAAGCGCCGACATTGCGTTCGAGGACCAGTTTCTCGGCGACGAGGACGGACGCTTCACCGCCGAGACGCTGTTCGGCGAGGCAAGCGATGCCAACCTCGACAAGGTCAAACGCGGCAACGGCATGATCGTCAATTTCCCGCGCGGCAAAGGCGAGGT
Organism: Mesorhizobium sp. M0598; assembly: GCF_040320865.1. Taxonomy (NCBI): domain Bacteria; kingdom Pseudomonadati; phylum Pseudomonadota; class Alphaproteobacteria; order Hyphomicrobiales; family Phyllobacteriaceae; genus Mesorhizobium; species Mesorhizobium sp. M0598. Next base: position 152,251 of record NZ_JAMYQL010000002.1, read on the forward strand.
GTTTCACGCCGGAAGCTGCGAATGGGTTGCCGGCCTGCTAAGGCAGGATGCGATTGTCGAGCGCGTCACCAGAAATGTCCTTGACCGCTATCTTGGAAAGCCATGACATGTTGAAGTCTCCTGCCCCGGAAACTCGCGAAGCCTCGCATCTGTTTTATCTATCCAGCCTGCGCCGGCCGATGATCGACCGCGCCGAAGGCATCTACATGTGGACGCAGGATGGCCGCCGCTTCATCGACGGATCGAGCGGTCCGATGGTTGCCAATATCGGCCACTCCAATCGCAACGTGCTCGACGCGATGAAACGGCAGATGGACCGCGCCACCTTCGCTTACCGTCTGCATTTCGAGAACGAACCGGCAGAGGAGCTCGCGCGGCAGCTGGCGGCCAAACTCCCCGAGGGCATGGACCGCATCTTCTTTGTCTCCGGCGGCTCGGAAGCGACCGAATCCTGCATCAAGCTGGCGCGGCAATGGGCGGTCGCCACCGGCCAGCCCAGCCGTTGGAAGGTGATCTCGCGCTTTCCCTCCTATCATGGCGGCACGCTCGGCGCGCTCGCCGTTACCGGCGACGATGCGCTGTCCGAAACATTTGTGCCGATGATGCAGATGATGCCGACCGTGCCGGCGCCCATCGCCTGGCGCGACCGCGACAATCTTTCGATGGAACAGCGCGGCATCCGCTACGCCGACATGCTGGAGGAAAAGATCCTCGCCGAGGGACCGCAGAGCGTGCTCGCCTTCATCATGGAGCCGGTCGGCGGCGCTGCCACGGCAGCACTGGTGGCGCCGGACAGCTACTATCCGCGCATCCGCGAGATCTGCGATCGCTACGGCATCCTGCTCATCCATGACGAGGTGATGAGCGGTGCCGGCCGCACCGGAAAATTCCTCGGCGGCGACCACTGGAACTGCAAGCCCGACATCGTCGCGCTGTCGAAGGGGCTGGGCTCGGGCTATGCGCCGCTCGGTGCGCTGGCGGCACCGATGCGACTGGTGCAGCCATTGCTCGCGTCGGGCGGCTTCCAGCACGGCCATACCTACGCCGGCAACCCGCTCGCCTGCGCCGCCGGGCTCGCCGTGCTCGGCGAGATGGACCGTCTCGGCCTGATCGCCAATGCGGCTGTCATGGGCGAGCTTTTGATGGACGAGCTGAGGGGATTGGCGAAGCGGTTTCCGTTCATCGCCGACGTCCGCGGCAAGGGCCTGCTCACCGGTGCCGAAATGGTCGCCGATCCCGACACGCTGCGGCCGATCGAACCGGCAAAGAAGGCCACCCAGCGCCTGCTCGACCTCGCCTACGAGCGCGGCCTGATCATCTACGGACGCAGGGTCAAGGGCGGTGTCGACGGCGACAATTTCATGGTCGCGCCGCCGATGATCGTCACCGCCGCGCAGATCGGCGAGATCATATCCATCATCGGCGACTCGCTCGAGGTGCTGGCCGGCGAGCTCGACCTGGCGGTCGAAGGCTGAGAGGCGAACCATGGCGCCGCGAAAAGTCATCATCACTTGCGCCGTCACCGGGTCGGTACACACCCCGTCGATGTCGCCGCATCTGCCCGTGACGCCGGACCAGATCGCCGCAGACGCGATCGCCGCCGCCGAAGCCGGCGCCGCGATCCTGCATCTTCACGCCCGCGACCCCAGCGACGGGCGGCCGACCGCCGACCCCGAGGTGTTCATGCAGTTCCTGCCGCGCATCAAGCAGGCGACCGATGCGGTGATCAACATCACCACTGGCGGATCGTCGCTGATGACGCTCGACCAGCGGTTGGCCGCCCCGCTCAGGGCCGAGCCCGAAATGTGCTCGCTCAATATGGGCTCGATGAATTTCGCGCTGTTCCCGATGCTCGAGCGGCCGCGCGAATGGCAGCACGAATGGGAGCCGAAGCTGCTCGAGGCCACCCGCGACACGATCTTCAAGAACACCTTTGCCGATATGGAGACGGTGCTCGAAAAGCTTGGGCGCGGATGCGGCACGCGCTTCGAATTCGAGTGCTACGATGTCGGCCATCTCTATTCGCTTGCGCATTTCCGCGACCGCGGGCTGGTGTCGGGCCCATTGTTCATCCAGTTCGTATTCGGCATATTGGGTGGCATCGGCGCCGATCCCGAAAACCTGATCCACATGAAGCGCATCGCCGACAAACTGTTCGGCGACAGCTACCGGTTTTCCGTGCTGGCGGCCGGACGCCACCAGATGCCGATGATCTCGATTGCGGCGACGATGGGCGGCAATGTCCGCGTCGGGCTGGAGGACAGCCTCTACGACGGGCGCCAGCTCGCCAAGTCCAATGCCGACCAGGTCCGCCGGATCCGCGGCGTGCTGGAAGGGCTGTCGCTGGACGTCGCAACGCCCGCCGAGGCACGGCAGATGCTGGCGCTCAAGGGCGGCGACCGCGTGGCGTTCTGAGAGGAAGGCAATCTGAAATGTTTGGCTCCCGGCCCACCCCCCTCTGTCCTGCCCTCTTTACCACTACTTGGCATCTCCCGGGAGGTGATCCGATCTCCCCCCTTGAGGGGGAGATGGCCGGCAGGCCAGAGGGGGGTGCCTTGGCATCGTACCTCCAGTGACTGTCGCTTTGCCCGACATCAACATCCGGCCCGGCCGGGTTGAGGACGTCGAAACCATCCACGCCGCGCTCCTGCGGCTCGGCGCGCATGTCGGCGCACATCAGGAGATCACCTCGACAGCTCAGGATCTCCGCACCTATGGCTTTGGCGAGAAGCCTGCCTTCTCGACCTTGATCGCCGAAGTCGGTGGCGAATTTGCCGGGCTTTGCCTGTATTTCCCGATCTTCTCGACATGGATGGGACGGCCCGGCGTCTATGTGCAGGACCTCTATGTCGAGGACCGTTTTCGTGGCCGCAGGATCGGCGAGCGCCTGCTGCGCCGGGTGGCGGCGCAGTGCCGGAAGGCAGGCGGCGTCTATCTCAGGCTGTCCGTCGACACCGACAACAAGACCGCCATGGCTTTTTACGAACGGTTAGGCATTGGCTTGTCGAGCTACGAGCAGGTGCAGAAGATCGTCGGCGACGCCTTTTTCGCCTTTGCCGATGCACCGGAGGAGCCGACATGAAAGCCTTCTATGCCGAAGAACAGAAGCGCCACGACCCGAAGGCGTTCCTCTCAAGCGGCGCGCCGCAGCCCAATCCGGAAAAGCCGGAACGGGTCGAGCGATTGTTAGCCGGCACCAAGGCTGCCGGCTGCACGATCGAACGGCCGCGGGATCACGGGCTCGGCCCGATTGCGGCGGTGCATACGCCGGAATATCTCGATTTTCTCCAGCATATCTTCGCGCGATGGCAGCGCATCGAGGGCGCCTCGGCCGAGGTCATCCCCAATATCCATCCGATCGCGCGCAACGGCTCCTATCCGGCCTCGGCGGTCGGCCAGGCCGGCTACCACATGGCCGACACCGCCTGCCCGATCTCCGGCGAGACGTGGCAGAGCGCGCTTTGGAGCGCCTGGAGCGCGGTTGAAACCGCCGAGGCGGTGATGTCGGGAGCGCCGGCCGCCTATGCGCTGTGCCGGCCGCCCGGCCATCACGCCTTTGCCGATGTCGCCGGCGGCTTCTGCTTCATCAACAATTCGGCCGTCGCTGCACAGGTTCTGCGCAAGCAGGCGGCGCGGGTGGCGATCCTCGATGTCGACCTGCACCACGGCAACGGCACGCAAGGCATCTTCTATGCCCGGCCGGACGTGCTCACCGTGTCGCTGCATGCCGACCCGGTGCGCTTCTACCCGTTTTTCTGGGGCTATGGCGACGAGCGCGGCGAAGGCGCCGGCCTCGGCTACAATCTCAACCTGCCGCTGCCGCGCAAATCCGGCGATGCAGCGTTCCTCGAAGCGCTGGAGGCATCGTTCCAGCGCATCAACGCCTTCTCGCCCGATGCGCTTGTGGTGGCGCTGGGGCTAGATGCCTTCGAAGGCGATCCGTTCGGCGGGCTGTCGGTGAGCACGCCTGGTTTTTCGCGCATTGGCGAGGTGATCGCCGGGCTCGGCCTGCCAACGGTCATCGTCCAGGAAGGCGGCTATCTCTGCGACGAGCTCGGCGACAATCTCACCGCCTTCCTCACCGGTTTTGGCGGCGCCCACAAGCGATGATCCGCCCGCGAGGGCCGCTCAGGATCGTTCCTGCCTCAGCATGGCGACAACGCGGTGCACGCTCTCCAGCGTCTCGTCGATTTCGGCTGAAGTGTTGTAATGAGCGATGCCGATGCGCACCACCCCCTGCTCGGCCGGAATGCCGAGCTGGTGGACGATCTCCCAGGCGTAGTTGTGGCCGGACCACAGGAAGATGTTTTCGGCATTCATCTGCCGCACGATCGTCTCCGGCACGATGCCTTCGACAGTGAACGACACCGTCGGCACACGCTCATTGATCCGCTTCGGATCGGTGATGCCGTGGATGGTCAGGCCGGCAATATCCGACAGACCGTCGATCAGCTGTTGCGCCAGCGGGTTCTCGTAAGCGATTGAAACTTCGAAGGCCTTGGCGATTTTCAGCCGACGCGATCCTTGCGCGCCGGCTGCCGCGCCCAACTCGGCAAAATAATAGACAGCCGCCGAAAGGCCGGCCATCAATTCAATTTGCGGCGTGCCGAGCTCGAAGCGCTCCGGCAAGGCATTGGACGAGCAACGGCATTTATACGGCTTAAGCGCATCGATAACGTCCAGCCTGCCCCAAAAAATTCCCATATGCGGGCCGAAGAACTTGTAAGCCGAGCAGATCAGGAAATCGCAGCCGAGGTTTTGGACGTCGATCAGGCCATGCGGCGCGAACTGGACGGCATCGACGTAGACCAACGCACCAGCCCGCCTGGCGATGCCGGTCAACGCCTTCACCCGGTTGATCGACCCGGTGAGATTGCTGGCGTAGTTGAGCGCGACGAGCCGCGTCCTCTCGGAAAGCAGCGCGGCGAGCGCCGCCTCCTCGATCTGCCAGCTCTGCTGGTCGAAAGGCAGCCAGCGCACGACAAGGCCAAGGTCTTCAGCCAGTTGCAGCCAGGGTGAGACGTTGCCCTCATGGTCCATGCGGGTGAGGATGATCTCGTCCCCGGGCTTCATCGTGCGGCCGAGCGTTCGCGACATGTGGTAGGTCAATGTCGTCATGTTGGCACCGATGATGATTTCCTGCGGGCTCGCAGCGCCGAGAAAATCCGCCATCGCCAGATGGGCCTCGTCCACGATGTCTTGTGCTGCAACGGTGGTCTCGAAGAAGCCGCCGAGGTTAGCATTGGTGGTCAGCAAGCAACGCGATACTGCGTCCGCCACCGCCTGCGGGACCTGCGTGCCGGCAGGATTGTCGAGATAGATGCGCCGGCGGCTCTTGTCGGTCAGCGACAAAGCCGGAAATTTCGCGCGCACCGCGTCGATTCGGAAGTCCACGGCTGTTCCCCTCTCCTTATGACGATCGGACAACCACGTCCCGACGCATCAAGGGCACGGATTGCCGACGCGCTGGTGGATCGCATCAACGGCTTTCTGCATGTCCTCGGTCCAGACCACGTCGGCGGAAGAGAGCGCCATTTCGAGTTGCGAAATGGTGGTGGCGCCGATGATGTTCGAGGTGACCAAGGGCCGGTTCGAGATATAGGCATTGGCAAACAGCGCCGGCTCCATGCCGAAGGTGCGCGCCAACCGGTTGTATTCGAGCTGCACGTCGGCAGCATTCGGAGTCTCGTAGCGCTGGCCGCGGTTGAACAACTGCGAGCGCGAGCCCTGCGGCCGCGCGCCATGATCGTATTTGCCGGTCAAATAGCCTTGCGCCAGCGGCGAATAGGCAAGCAGCGACACCTGCTCGCGCTCGCAGACTTCGGCAAGGTTCACTTCGAAGGTGCGATTGACGAAATTATAGGCGTTCTGCAGTGAGGCGACGCGCGGGCCGAGGCCCTTGTCGGCTTCGGCGATGAAACGCATGACGCCCCAGGAATTCTCGTTCGACAGGCCGAAATGGCGGATCTTGCCGGCCTTCACCAGTTCATCAAATACGGCAAGCGTCTCGGCGATCGGCGTCTCGCCTTCCGGCACGCCGGCGGCATCGGAGCGTCGCGGTACGGCGCCGATGCGGTTCGGATTGGCGCCCCACGGGACGTCGCGTTCCGGCCAATGGATCTGATATAGGTCGATGTAATCGGTGTTGAGCCTGGCGAGTGACTTATCAATAGCGTCGAAGATATCGGCGCGCACCAGCTTAGACGGGCGGTCGCCGCGAAACCAAGTGTTGGCGGTGCGACCAACTACCTTCGAGGCGATGATCACCTGGTCGCGATTGCGCTTCTCCTTCATCCAATTGCCGATGATTGTCTCGGTACGGCCTTGTGTCTCCGCCTTGGGCGGGATCGGATAGAGTTCGGCGGTGTCGATGAAATTGACGCCGCGAGCAAACGCCAGATCCATCTGGGCGTGACCGTCCGCCTCGGTGTTCTGCTGGCCCCAGGTCATCGATCCGAGGCAGATTTGCGACACGAAAAGATCGGTCTGGCCGAGACGGCGTTTGTGCATGGAGTTTCTCCGGCGGGAATTTTGCGCGGCTGCGCGAGGAGGAAGCAATAGCATACAGGAAAGCGCCGCCCGCTTCCAAGCCCACCGACGGCAGGCCAGGCGACTTTCCCAGGATGCCGGCGAACGGAGTTTATCCCCGCGGCCAATAAAAAGCCGGACTGCATGTGAATGCAGTCCGGAAGTTCGCCAGGAATGGCGAGGAAAAACCGGCCAAGTGCCGGCACTGAGGCCTACGGTCGAAGCGCCGCAGAAGTTTCGCCGGAACAGCCGAATTATGTCAAAAAAGATCGGGGCAGCATGGCTGCCATGCGAATGCTGCACTGCACAATTGTCATGATCTGCCTATATTGACGGCCGTGGAGGTTCAATAAGGGGCTTGAATCATGGGATTCTTCACTGAAATGTTCGCCCGTCCGCGTCCGCGGGAACAGCTGCGCTATCGTGCGGCACTGGCGCTGCTCCATTCGATGAGCAATGCCGATCGCGCCGATATCGGCGTCAAGCCGGCCGATTTCCCGCGCATCGCCCGGGAAATGTCCCTACGCTAAACAGCGCGCCGTGAGATATCCCGCCGCAGCGGGATATCTCCCGAGCGAATCTCAACGCAATCCGAGGAAGATCGACTTGCCCAATGGCACGCCGTTGTGGCGCAGGATGTCGTAGGCGGTGGTCAGGTGGAAGTAGAAATTGGGCATGGCGGCATGCAGCAGATACTGCATTCCCGGCATCGAAACCTCGCGTCCCGCAAGCCGCAGTTCGATCATCCTGTCATCTGAACCATCGAATTCGGCCGCCGAAAATGTCGCGAGATAGTCGAGCGTCTTGGTGAGGCGTGCCTGCAGATCGGCGAAGCTCGCCTCATTGTCCTCGTATTTTGGCACCTCGCGCCCGGCAAGCCGCGACGGCGCGCCCTTGGCGTGATCGGTGGCAATCTGTACCTGCCTAGTCAGGGCGAACATGTCCGGCGCCAGCCTCGCCGTGAGATACACCTGCGGGTCGATCTTGCGGTCGGCCGCATTTTGCTCGGCAATGTTCAGCACATTGGCTAGTGCCTTCAGCCTCGCCGAAAATACCGGCACGGATGCTTCATACATTGATATGGTCACAAGAAATCTCCACGCGGCCCGACTGCCGAGGGCGAGAGGTAGCGCTTTCGCAGGCGATTGTTCAAGCGTCACCACGCCGCCGCAATCGATATGATAGGATTTTTCATCGAGTGGAGGTTCCCGATGAGACGCGCCTTGTTCGCAGCGACCGCTTTTTTCTCCCTTGCCGCTACCAGCCAACCGGTGCTCGCCGCCGACGCGCCTTACATAGACGACAGGTCGGATGCCGAAGCGGTCATCCGGTCGCTCTACAGCGCCATCAGCCGGCACGAGTTCGCGCGCGCCTGGGACTATTTCGGCGACACCAAGCCGGCCAAGGATTTCAATTCCTTCGTCAAAGGCTATGACGGCACCGACACGGTCGAAGTCAGGACCGGCGGCGTATCCGAAGACGGTGCTGCCGGCAGCATCTACTACAGCGTTCCCGTCGCCATCCGGGCGACGGCCAAGGACGGCAGCGAAAATGTCTTTGCCGGTTGCTATACGCTGCGCCAGATCAATGCCTCGATCCAGGAACCGCCATTTCGCCCAATCTTCATCGACAAGGGTGCGCTGAAACCGTCAAAGGCCGATTTCGAGGACGCCGTGCCGGCAAGCTGCGGCGAAGGACCGCCGCCGAAGAAGGACGCAGCGCTTGAGCAGGCCAAGAAGGCCTTCGCAGCGACCTATGGCGACCAATGCGACAAGGGCATGCCCGGCGGCGATCCGCGAGGAGAGCCGGACGCCTACTCGCTCCGCTACAAGGATGCGGGGGCGGCCGAAAACGAGCCCGAACGCGAGACACGGCTGTTTCGCTTTTTCTGCTCGATGGCCGCCTACAATGAGAGCGCAGTCTATTACATCTACGACGACGTATCGGGCGTCCGGCAATTGCAATTCGCGTCACCGGAACTCGATATTCGCTATGAGAACAACAATAGCGAAGGCAAGGTCGAGGGCATCAACATCATCGGCTTCCAGACCGACGACCAGTTGGTCAACTCCGAATATGACGAGGCCACCAAGACGATTTCATCCTTGAACAAGTGGCGCGGCGTCGGCGACGCCTCGTCGGCCGGCACCTACCTGTTTCGCCACGGCGATTTCTCGCTGGTGCAGTATGAGGTCGATGCCTCTTATGACGGCGAGATCAACCCGCAGACCGTGCTCGACTACAACACCGCGCCCTAAGGGACCTTCGATAACATCCAGTTGAGTGTGCCCCGCCAGTCGGTCATGCGGATCGGCGTGCCGTGTGTGCCGGTCTCGAAGCGGACAAAGCGGGTCGGGTAGGCTTTCGATTTGCCCAGAATCGATCGGAAGAAGGCTTCCTGTTTCTCGATTGGAAACACCGGGTCCTTGCTGCCCTGGCCGAAGAAGACCGGCACACGGCGCTTGAATGCGGAGCTTGAGAAGAAACTCTCGTCCCACAGCGAGCCGAGCAGCAGCAGCCCGTCGATGCGCCCGCCGGAGTCCTTGCGGCCTGCCAGCTTCCAGCACAACGCGCCGCCCATAGAGCCGCAGGCGACGAAGATTTTTGCGCGCGGCGACTGTTCGGCATAGTGGCCGATCAATGCGGCGATCTGGGCGGCACCGGTGTCGCCGAAATCGGAAAAATCCGGCGACAGATAGAGGCCGCCATTACCGGCCATCAGGTTCTTGATACGGTTGAAATTGCCGCCGAAAGTGAAATCGTCAGCACCCTGCTTACGGCTACCGCCCTGCCCGTGCAGATAGAGCACGATGATGCTGGCGCCCCCGGTCTTGCCGACGGCGATGTGGCGGACATCGCCGGCATCGGTCTTCAGCAACAAATCCTGCTGCACCTTGCGCACACCGATATCGGTGTATTGCGCATGCACCCGGCGCTCAGGCACTTCGTCGCGGGCGTTGATATCGCGCAGCTCACGATAATCGATGACCGTATAGGCGCCGTTGCTCTCGGACGAAAGTGTGGCCGGATAGGCGAACAGATCGTCCTTGAAGGGTTTGAGTTGGAGAGCGTTGGCGTAGGCGGCACAAGAGAGCGACAAAAGAATCGCCATCAGCAGGGCCGGGAGGCCGGAGGGAGGCAAGCGGAACCGGAAGCAGGAACGAAAGGCCATCCCTCAGCCATGCGTTTTTCGGCTTCGGTTTGTCAATCCTGCAGCACGCCGCCGGCGCTTTCCAGCGCCTCGCGCGTGTCGACATCGACGGCTGCCCCTTCGCCGATCTCGACATCGATGACGTCGAGCCCTTCGGCCTCGACCAAGTGGCGGGCACCGGTATCGCCTTCGAGGTGAGCGATCGCGGCGAACAGCGAGCGCGGCAGCAGCACCGGGTTGCCGCGCCGGCCATCATGAGCGGCGCGCACCACCGATCGGCCTTCGGACTTGCGGAACGCCTCGATCAGCCTGTCGAGGTCGGCCGAGGCGACGCCGGGCATATCGCCGAGGACAATCATGGCGCCGGCGGCGTCGCCGGAAATCTTGGCGATGCCGGCCTTCAGCGACGAAGACAGACCCTTGGCGAAATCCGGATTGTCGGCGAAGGTCATATCGAGGCCAGACAGTGCACTGCGCACGCGCTCGCTCTGGTGGCCGATGACGACGATGGTGGCCGCGGCTTTCGAACCGACCGCGCGTTCGGCGGTGCGGCGGACCAGCGGCTTGCCATCGAACAGTGCCAAGAGCTTGTTCGGCCCGCCCATGCGGCTGGAGCGGCCGGCGGCCAGAAGCACGATCTCGATCTTTGGTTCGGCTTTGGCCGGCAACGGCTCGCGCGGTTGCGGCCGCGTCGGAATTTCCATCAACAGCCCGCCGACACCCATGCCGGCAATATCCCTGGCGGTCACGTCGAGACCGGCGATCAGCCGGTCGAGCACCCAGTCGAAGCCGTTCTCCTTGGGACTGCGGGCGCAGCCCGGCGCACCGATGATGCGCTTGCCGCCGAGTGTGCCGAGCACCAGCAGATTGCCGGGATCGACCGGCATACCGGCGCGGATGACAGTGCCGCCCGCCCTTTCGATCGCAGCGGGAACGACGTCGCCGAAATCGGCCATCGCCGAGGCGCCGAAGATCACCACCATATCGTTGTCGCGGATCAGCGAGGCCGCAGCCTCGGCGACTGGGATAATTTCATGCCGCGTTCGACGCTCCGCCGTCAGCCTGCCGCCCGAACGCGCCAGGCGTGCTTCGGTGACGCGTAGCGTCTTGTCGAGCACGCTGGGTTTGATGCCGGGCAGCACCGTCTGGATGACGCCGACGCGCACCGGCTGATAGGCGTTGACCGCAAAGATCTCGCAGCCCGCGCAGATCCTTGCCACCGCATCGACCAAAGCGGAGGCGACCGCAAACGGAATGATCTTCACCGTTGCTACCATCTGACCTTTTTCGACCGGCGCATGCTGCGCCAGCGTGGCGATGGTGATCGTCGGATCGACGGCGTTGATGGCGTCGATCATCGCCGCGTCGACGGTGAACATGCCGGCAGCCTGCGCGTGGAGGTTGACCCTACCTGTCGCGGCGGGCTTCGCCTCGATGTTGCGATGGATCATGGATGCGGCGATCTTTTCGGCAGCGAGGTCCTCGCTGAGATCATCGGGCGCCAACACCGCCGCTACGACCTCGGAAATGCCAGCGGCCTTCAACAGGGACACATCCCCGGCGCTTAGCCTGTGCGCCTTGCGGAAGCGGCGCTCTCCGACCGTGGTGGCGTGCGCAAGCACTGCCCCTTCGGCCGTATCGATCGCAACGGGACCAAATTTCACGCGACCGCGCCTTTGGATTCGAGGCCGCGGGAGCGAAAGGCGTGGATCGCTTGCGCCAACACCGCGACGGCGATCTCGGCGGGGCTGGCGGCGCCGATGTCGAGGCCGATCGGGGCATGGATGCGGGCGATCTGGTCGGCGGTCGCTCCCGAAGCCAGCAGGCGTTCCACACGTTTGGCGTGGGTCTTGCGGCTGCCGAGCGCGCCGACATAAAAGCAGCCGGCGTCGAGCGCCGCCTTCAGCGGGAAATCGTCGATCTTCGGATCGTGGGTGAGAGCAGCCAGCGCCGTATAGCTATCGAGCGGCTGACGCGTCAGCACATCCTCTGGCCATTCGGCATGCAGCGCGATATCGGGAAAACGATCGGGCGTGGCAAAGGCCGTGCGCGGATCGATGATGTCGACAGGATAGCCGGCGATCCTGGCCATCGGTGCTAGCGCCTGGCTGATGTGGACGGCGCCGATCACCACCAGGCGCGGCTGCGGCAGATGTACGTTGAGGAAGAAGGTCCGTCCCTCAGCTTCGACCGAACCGGAATTGCCCGTACGAAATGCCTTGGCGATGGCCGCCCCGAGTTCGCCGGCTACCCGGTCGCCCTCGCGCACGACACGGTCGCGGCCGTCGCCGAGATCGGTGACCAGGATTGCCGCGCGGCGGGCGCGGCGTTCGGCGTTGAGTGTCTTCAGCGCATAGGGATCCATTCGAGATCAACCCAATCTTTCTACATAGACCTTGATGCGGCCGCCGCATGACAGGCCGACTTGCCAGGCGGTCTCGTCTGCGACGCCGAATTCGAGCATTTTGGCCGTGCCGCTATCAATAACATCGACCGCCTCGGTGACCACGGCGCCTTCGACGCAGCCGCCCGAGACGGAGCCGTGGAAATTGCCTTCGGCGTCGATGACCAGGTGGCTGCCGACCGGGCGCGGCGCCGAGCCCCAGGTCTCGACCACGGTGGCAATGGCGACATCCTTGCCGTCCTTCATCCAGCCCTCCGCGATGATCAGCGGGTCGCGAGCCTCATCGAGATAGATACTGCGTTCCATGATTTTCTCCCTAGGAGACATGTGGTTATGCGACGCGCTTCACGCCAGCCTGATCCACCGGCGCGGGTCGACCGAACGCATAAAAACAGCACGGTCGCCAGCGACCGGTCCGCCACATAATCCGCACGGGTCAACAGATCGAGCGTCTCGTCGACCGTCCGCGGCGCCGGACGCGGTTTTCAACTCGGTCATCCTGTCTTCGCGGACGCGGCCATCTGAAAGCCTCTACAGAGCGTGGTAGCCGCGGTTGTGATAGATCAGCGGCCGCAAATTATCGCCGATGCGCAAACCTGTAACCTTGCCAAAAAGCACACGGTGGGTGGCCAGATCCTTGGAGTCGATCAGTTCGCAGTCGAAGACGGCGAGCGCGCCCTTCAGCGTCGGCGCACCGGTCGAGATCACATCCCATTCGGCCAACGCGAAACGCTCCTCGACCGGCAGGCCGGTAATGCCGGAAAAGGCGATCGACAGCGGCTCCTGATCCGAAGCCAGCGTGTTCAGTGCAAATTTGCCGTTTTCCACGAACGGCTCGTTCTTGGGATTTTCACGATTGAGGCAAACCAGGATGGTTGGCGGCGTGTCCGACACCGAGCAGGCCGCGATCACCGTCGCGCCGCGCCTGCCGGCAGGGCCATCGGTGGTGACTACATGCACATGGCCAGCAAAATGGGCCATCGCGTCGCGGTAGGCCTGCGGCCCGATGTCATTCTTCTTCAGCACCGATGATTTTCCACTAGTCAGAACCAACCGTTATATATGGGGGGATATTGCAGGCCACAAGCGAAGTGCTTGACCTATATCCCGAATTCGCGTGTTGCGCCAAAGCTGGCCAGCCTTTAGGTCTTGACGGCATTGGCGCCGGCAACCACGCGACCGGCGTGGAGGAATTCTTCGCTCGCATGCGACCTTGGACAACCACGATAGCGGTGCTGGCCTGGCTCTCGGTCGCCTGCAGTGCAAATGCCGAGACGCTGCTGGTCGGCGTCGCGGCACCTTTGTCGGGGCCGTCGGCGATCCTCGGCAAACAGATCGAGGCCGGCGCGACAATGGCGGCTGAAGCTGACGGTACCGAGATCAGGACGATCGATGACGCCTGCACGGCCGACGGTGGCGCCGCCGCCGCGCGGGAGTTCACCGCGGCCAAGGTCAACGTCGTCATCGGGTTTTTGTGCACCGACGCAATCGAGGCGGCTCTGCCGATCCTCAAGGATGCCGGCATACCGGTGATCACAGTCGGCGTTCGCACGGAAAGCCTGACCGACCGGCGCGCCAAGACCGGATGGCCGATCTATCGTCTCGGGCCGCGCGGCGACGACGAGCGCAATGCCGTTGCTGCCATCCTCACCCACCTATGGCAGACCGAGCTGTTCGCCATAGTCGACGACGGCACGATCTATGGCCGCGAAATGGCCGAGACGTTTCGGGCAGCCGCCGAGCAAGCGGCTCTGAAGCCGGTGTTCGTCGACACGTTCCGGCCGCAGCTCGACAACCAGATCGGCCTGATCGGCCGGCTGAAGAAAGCCGGCGCAACGCATGTCTTTGCCGGCGGCGACGGCGATGATGTCGCCATTATGGGCCGGGATGCTGGCCAGCTAAATACCGGCATGGTGTTTGCCGGCGGCGAAGCGTTGCGCGCGCCGCTCGGCGACGTGCCTTATGCCGTCGGTACGCTGATGATCGCGCCGCCCGAATGGGCCGATGTCGCCGACCCCAAGGTGCTGCAGAGCTTTGCCGGACAAAACATCGTGCCGGAAGGTTACACGCTGCCCGCCTATGCCGCGGTCGAGATCGCCAAGGCGGCTTCAGCATTGCCGCAAAGCTCCGGCGAGAAGCTGGCCAATGCACTGACCGCACATGACTTCACCACGGCGATCGGACCGATCCGCTTTGACGAAAAAGGCGACCTGACGCAAAATCCTTATCGCGCCTTCCGTTTCGACGGCGGCCGTTTCGTGTCGGCGGAGAGCCAATGATGTCCAGCACGGGGATGTTCCGTACCGGTCCGCGCAATCTCATCACCGACGTCGCCGGGCTGCGTGTCGGCAATGCCGCAGATGCAAAGCTGAAATCCGGTGTGACCACCGTCATCTGCGACGAGCCGGCCGTGGCCGGCGTGCAAATCCTGGGCGGTGCGCCGGGCACCCGCGAAACCGACCTGCTCGAGCCGCACAATTCGATCTACGCCATCCATGCCGTGGTGCTTTCGGGCGGGTCGGCTTTTGGCCTCGACGCCGCGTCGGGGGTGCAGGCGGCATTGCGTGAAAGGGGCATCGGCGTCGAGGTTGGCGGCTTTCGCGTGCCGATCGTGCCGGCGGCGATCCTGTTCGACCTGCGCAATGGCGGCGACAAGGATTGGGGCCGGTATCCGCCTTACCGCGACCTCGGCTACGAAGCCGCGCAAGCCGCCGCGATCGACTTTGCGCTCGGCACCGCCGGCGCGGGTGCCGGCGCGCTGAGCTCCGGTCTGAAGGGCGGGCTCGGCTCGGCCTCGACGGTGCTGGACAGCGGCGTCACCATCGGCGCGCTCGCCGCCGTCAACCCGACCGGCTCGGTGACGGTCGCCGGGACCCGCCATTTCTGGGCGGCGCCGTTCGAGATCGGCGACGAGTTCGGCGGCTTAGGCTATCCCCACCCGATGCCTGACGATGCCAGAAAGGTCCTGCTGAAGTTCCGTGATAGGTATGCGGCAGAGCAGGCGGAAACCGTCGCCAACACGACCATCGCCGTGATCGCCACCGATGCGGTACTCACCAAGGCCGCCGCCAAACGCCTAGCGATATCGGCGCATGACGGCTTTGTGCGTGCCATTTGGCCGACGCACACGCCCGCCGACGGCGATCTGGTCTTCGCGCTGGCAACGGGCAAGAGCGGCATCGAGCTCGGGCTCAACGATGCAATCGATCTCTACGCCGCGGCCGGCGCCACGATGGCGCGCGCCATCAGCCGCGGCGTCTTTGCCGCGACGCCAGCCGAGGGCGATCTGTTCCCGGTCTGGTCGTCGCGCTGAACGCGCAACGCTCATTCGGGTGAGCCGTTATCAGACTGGATTATGATCAGGTGGGTTCGGATTTTTCTTCCTCGAACGTGACCGCAACATCCGAGTTTGCCGACAGCCGCACCTTCTGGCCCTCGACCTCGGCGACAAGGCTGAGAGGAATGAAGTGGTGATGGCCCCTGTGAGCGCCCTCGCCGCTGTCGCGCTTGGTCAGCTTTATGCGATCTCCGTCAACCTTGTCGACGGTACCGACATGGACGCCGTCGGCGCCGATCACTTCCATACGTTCGCGAATCTTGGCTGCATCTGTCATGGGGGTCTCCCTTAGAGCGCCGCGCGTCCTTTTGAACGCGCAAAGGACACTCTAAACATTTTGAATCAATGCACCGTGCCTTCCGAAAATAGATCCTGATTTTAGGAAGGCACGATGCGGTGAAGCTGCCGACAATAACAAACGACGGCCGGATTGGATGCATCGACTTTGTGTTTCAGTCAGCACGATCTTTTGACGGCATCGTGATAGGAATTTAACGGCGTCGACCGCCGGAATGGAAAGTCCCATGCGAAATCTTGCCCTGTTTGCCGTCTGCCTGCTTGCCCCGCTCGCAACTTTGGCCGCCGCCCACGCAGGCGATGTCGCCGAGCTTGAGATCCTCGGCTTCAGCCGTGATGGCGGGGTCTTTGCCTTCGAGGAATACGGCGTCCAGGACGGATCCGGATTTCCCTATGCGATCCGCTATTATATCGACACGGCCGACGACAGTTTCCTCAAGGGCTCGCCGATACGTGTCCGGCTCGACGACGAGAATGCCACGGTGGCCGCAGCGCGGCTGCAGGCCCGGCAAAGGGGCGAAGCGATCGTCAGTCAGGCGGAACTCACGGCAAATCGCGGCATCACCGCCGGCTTCAACCCGGTGACCGAGCTTTCTGCCGATCCCTTCCGCATGGTGGTCAATCCGCGCCCGATCTTCTCGCCGGTCGACGATCCGCTCGAGTTCCGGCTCGACCAGATCGGCATGAACGACACCGAACGCTGCCAGAGCCAGGGCGAGATCAATGGCTTTCGCCTGCTGCGCATCGAGGCGAAGGATGGCGGCCAGACGAGGATCATTCACGAGGACAAATCGATCCCGCAAAGCAGAGGCTGTCCGAATGGCTACCAGATCGGCGCGGTTCAGACATTTTCGCTGGATAGCGTCAGCACCTATGCCGTGCTGATCGCGGTGCGCCAATACGGCTTCGAAGGGCCGGACTATCGCTGGATCGCGGTAACCGGTCGCCTGTGACGTTCCCCGCCATGCGCTATCGCGCCCTGGGCCGTCTCCGCCGCTCCTTGCCGCCGCTGCGCACGGCATTTGCCGGTGCCTTGTTGTGGGCCATGGCGATGGGCGCCAGCGCGCTGCTCAATCTGCTGTTGTACGATTGGGAGACCCCGGTAAAGATCCGCTTCGTCTCGCTGCTTTATGCTGCCGGCGGCGCGCTGGCCTTCCCGGTTGGGCTGTTTATGGCGCGGCTCGTCTCGCTCGGCCGTCACTGGGAAATCGCCCTCGCCGCCGCCTTCGTCTGCCTTCTCGCCGCGACAATTACCTTCACCGGCGGCCTCTTTGGGCTGCAATACCGCTCCTACTACGTCCAATGGCATGCACCCGCGCTCACCATCACCTGGGTTTTCCAGTTCGTGTTCACGATGTTGACGGCGCTTTACCAGTTCGTCGTCCTCGGCATCCGGCTGTATTTTCCGCTCGGTTTCGTTGCACTCGCTGTCGCCAGTGTCTGGTTTGCGCGCCAGCAACGTTGAGCATTTTGCCTGCCTCTGGTAGGACGCGGGCAAATGCTCTCGCAAGTCAGGACCGACTGATGATCCCTCGCTACTCCCGGCCGGAAATGGTGGCCATCTGGTCCCCCGAAACCCGGTTCCGCATCTGGTTCGAGATCGAGGCCTACGCTTGCGACGCATTGGCCGAGATCGGCGTCATCCCGAAGGAGGCCGCCAAGACCATCTGGGAGAAAGGCGGGGCGGCGAAGTTCGACGTCGAAGCCATCGACGAGATCGAGCGCGTCACCAAGCATGACGTCATCGCCTTTCTCACCCATCTTGCTGAATTCGTCGGGCCGGATGCCCGCTTCATCCACCAGGGTATGACATCCTCCGACGTCCTCGACACCTGTTTTGCCGTGCAGCTCACCCGCGCCAGCGACATCCTGCTGGCCGACATTGACGGGCTGCTTGCGGCGCTCAAGCGCCGCGCCTTCGAGCACAAGGACACCATCACCATCGGCCGCAGCCACGGCATCCATGCCGAGCCGACCACCTTCGGCGTCAAGCTGGCGCAGGCCTATGCCGAATTCTCGCGTTGCCGCGAGAGGCTGGTGCATGCACGCGAGGACATCGCCACCTGCGCCATCTCTGGTGCGGTCGGCACCTTCGCCAATATCGACCCCTATGTCGAAGAATACGTGGCCAAGAAACTCGGACTGAAGCCTGAGCCGGTGTCGACGCAGGTGATTCCGCGCGACCGCCATGCGATGTTCTTCGCCACGCTCGGCGTGATCGCCTCGTCGATCGAGCGGCTGGCGATCGAGGTGCGCCATCTGCAGCGCACCGAGGTACTTGAAGCAGAAGAGTACTTTTCACCCGGACAGAAGGGCTCGTCGGCGATGCCGCACAAGCGTAACCCGGTGCTGACCGAGAACCTCACCGGCCTTGCCCGCATGGTGCGCTCCTTCGCATTGCCGGCAATGGAGAATGTGGCGCTGTGGCACGAGCGCGACATCTCGCATTCCTCGGTCGAGCGCATGATTGGGCCCGACGCGACGGTGACGCTCGATTTCGCGCTCTCACGGCTGACCAGCGTCGTCGACAAACTGCTCGTCTACCCCGACAACATGCTGAAGAACATGAACAAATTCCGTGGCCTTGTGCATTCGCAGCGCGTGCTGCTGGCGCTGACGCAAGCCGGTGTTTCGCGCGAGGACGCCTACCGGCTGGTGCAGCGCAACGCCATGAAGGTGTGGGAGCAAGGCGCTGATTTTCTTGAGGAACTTTTGGCCGACAAGGACGTTGTCGCAGCCTTGCCCGAGGCCGAGATCCGCGAGAAATTCGACTTGGGCTATCATACCAAGCACGTTGATACGATCTTTAGCCGAGTGTTTGGAGAAGCCTGATGATTTCGTCGGCCGGAGATTTCGATTTCCTTGCCCTGCCCGGGCGCGGCAATTCCGGGCCGGATCATTGGATGTCGCATTGGTGCCGGGTGTTCCCCAATTCGAGCCGCGTGCTGCAGGCCGAGTGGGACCGGCCAAAGCCTGAAGACTGGATCGGCCAGGTGGATGCCGCGGTGGCCGCCGCACCGCGCCGCGTCGTGCTGCTTGCGCATTCGCTGGCGGTGGCGACGGCGGTGAAGTGGGCTGCCGGCGCCAGTCAAAGCCAACTCGACAAGGTCGCGGCGGCATTCCTGGTTGCCGCGACCAATGTCGAGGATGCCGATCCCTCATTCGACGCGGTGCGCCCGTTCGCGCCGATGCCGCTGAAGCGCCTGCCCTTCCCGGCATTGGTGGTGGCGAGCCGCAGCGACCCGCGCGTCACCTTCGACAAGGCGACCGCTTTTGCCGCAGCCTGGGGCGCGGATATCGCCGATGCCGGCGATCTCGGCCATATGGGGAACGAGGCCGGCCTCGGCGTATGGCCAGCGGGCCTGCTCATGCTTGGCCGCTTGTTCGAAAAAGCAAACCTCTAACCTACGCCTTACCGGGAACCGTCCTTATCACCGTGCCCCACGGATCCTCGCGGGTGGTCTCGCTTGCGGCATTGTCCGAGCGCATCTCGACCCAAGCTAAGCCGGAGCGGGCGGGATCGCGGCGACCGGCGCCCGCGCTCTGCCACGCATTTGCGCCAATGTGGTGATGATAGCCGCCGGACGACAGGAACACCGCCGCGCCACCGTACTTTGCCACTGTGTCGAAACCGAACTCCTGATGCCACCATGCTTCGGCTTCTTCCGGCCTGCCGACCCGCAAATGGACGTGGCCGATAATGCTGTTTTCCGGCGCGCCCTGCCAGCCGGTGTCGCCGGCCGGCACCTCGGCAACGACCGACGGAATGTTCAGCCGCTCCGTCGCCATCGCTATCTTGTCACCGTTCCATTTCCAGTCCTGCGGACGGCGGTCGGCATAGATCTCGATGCCGTTGCCTTCCGGATCGGTTAGGTAAAGAGCCTCGCTGACCAGATGATCGGATGCGCCCTCGATGCCGATCTTGCCGGCGATGGCGTGATTGATCCAGCGGCCGAGATCGGCCCGGCTGGGTAGCAGGAAGGCGGTGTGGAAAAGACCGGCGCTGCGCGGGTCATCGGGTTTCGCGGCCGGATCCGCTTCGATGTCGAGCAAAGGGCGATTGACTGCGCCGAGCGTAATCGTTCCGCCGGCGCGGCTCAGTTCCTGCAAACCGACCACTTTGCGATAGTAGGCAGCGAGATTGTCTGCATCGCGCGCCCGCAAGCCGACGCGGGCAACGCTGACCGGGGTCGTCGCGGCAAAAGGCAGTTCGCTCATCAAAGTGCTCCGTTCAGGCGGCGCTCGACAAGCTTCCAACAGAGCAATCCGGCGCCATCAATCATTCTACGCCATGTCCGTGCCAAAATCTCGGAACAGCCATTCTTTCCCAGCGACAGATCGTTGATCGCGATCGTTCACACAAGAGCGCAAGAAGCGAACAGGGTGTTCACAATAGCGAGCAGAACCGGGCTCGTAAGCGGCCGTTTGCGTGTCGCTGTTGAGTTCATACCCGGTTGCACCCGACAGCGCCTCTCGCTACATGCGCGCCATGAAAGTCAGGGAAGCAGATATTCTCATCGTGCCGGGCTACACCAATTCCGGCCCCGATCATTGGCAGAGCCGCTGGCAGTCGAAACTATCGACAGCGCGCCGCGTCGAACAGGCGGAATGGTCGAAGCCGGTGCGCGAGGATTGGACGGCCGGTGTCGCCAAGGCGGTTAACGAGGCCGAGCGGCCGGTCGTCATCGTCGCCCATTCGCTTGGCGTCGCGGCGGTCATTCAAGCATTGCCTCGGTTCGAGAGGCCGGTCGCCGGCGCTTTCTTCGTGGCGCCACCCGATGTCGCCAATCCAGAGATAAAGCCGAGGCACCTGATGACCTTCGGCCCCTATCCGCGCGACCCGCTGCCGTTTCCGTCGGTGGTGATCGCCAGCCGCAACGACCCGTTCTGCGCCTTCGGCGTCGCCGAGGACATTGCCGGGGCGTGGGGCTCGCTGTTCATCGACGCCGGGGATGCCGGTCATCTCAACGCGGATTCCGGCTTCGGCCCCTGGCCTGAAGGCTCGATGACGTTCGCGAAATTCTTGACGGATCTCTAGGAAGCGATCGAATCCCTGACGCTGTTCAGCAGGGTCTTTGCCCCAAGCGAAATCAGCGAATGCTCGGAACCCATCGCCAGCAGCCGGTAACCCATCGACACCACGCGACCGGCGATGGCCGGTTCCATCACATAGATCGCCGCATGCTTGCCGGCTTTGCGGGTGCGCTCGGCGATCGAGGCGACGGTCCCCATCATGCTCTCCAGCGTCGAACTGACGGTGGTGCCCTTCGACCAGGCGATCGAGAAATCCGACGGGCCAAGGAAGATACCGTCGATGCCCGGCGTGTCGAGGATGCCGTCGAGTGCATCAAGCGCGGCCCGCGTTTCGACCATGGCGAACGCCATGGTGCGCTGGTTGCTGTCGCGCAGCCAGTCGGCATAGTCGCCCTTGCCATGGCGCGGAAAAGCATAGGTCGGGCCCCAGGAGCGCTCGCCGAGTGGCGGGTATTTCATTGCGGCAGCAAACAGCTTTGCGTCCGCCACCGAATTCACCATCGGGGCGATCACCGCCTCGGCGCCGAAGTCAAGCGCACGGCTGGCCATGTCGAAGCGGCCGACCGGGATGCGTACCAAAGCCGGCTTGTTGGCGGCCAGCACCGGCACAAGCCCGCGCAGCACGCTGTCCTCGTGATGGCCACCATGCTGCATATCGAGCGTAACCGCGTCGAACCCTTGCCTGGCCAGTATCTCGACCGTCAAGGCATCCGGCACGCCGGACCAGGCGGTGAACAGCGTCTCGTCGGCCGCAAGGCGTGACTTCAGGGACATTGGCGATTTCCTCTTTGCTTGCAGCAATTCAGCCGGAAATGACCGCAAAGGCAAAGAAAAACCGCCCGGTGAGGCCGGGCGGTCGATTGGTCCAGCATTCGAAGAGTATCGATGGGGATCAGGTGTTCTTGATCTGCTCGATCGCCTGCGCCATCAATTCATCCATGGTGCGGCGGATCTGATGGTCCGACTGGTCGATGCCGGCCGCATCGAAATCCTTGCGTATCTTGCGGAAAACGTCGTGATCGCCGGCTTCCTCGATGTCGCTGACGACCACTTCCCTGGCATAAGCGTCGGCATCGGCGCCGGACTTGCCGAGCTTTTCGGCAGCCCACAGGCCGAGCGCTCTGTTGCGGCGTGCCGCAGCCTTGAACCGAAGTTCCTCGTCGAACGCGAACTTGCGCTCAAAGCCCTCTTCGCGGTCTTTCATGCTGCTCATGGCATCCCTCCGTGAAATCCGATTCGTTGTGCCAATATGTGTTGCCGGAGCACAAACCAAAAGGGCGCCGGCCGGTCAATATGCTACATTGCTTGCTGCGCTGCGGCATTTCGGTGCCCGAAAGCGGTTGATTGAAAGGATTTGCCGATTGAGCAAACAGTGCGATTGGGATAGACACCGGCATTGAACCCCACCGTCGCCATCTTATTTTAGGCAGACGGACAGGAACTGGTCGCTTGCCGCCTGCCCGCAAATCCAGAGAAAAATCAGATGAAAAATCGCCGCCGCATTTATGAAGGCAAGGCCAAGATCCTTTATGAGGGACCGGAGCCTGGCACGCTGATCCAGTTCTTCAAGGACGACGCTACCGCTTTCAACAAGAAGAAGCATGAAATCGTCGATGGCAAAGGCGTGCTCAACAACCGCATTTCCGAGCACATCTTCAATCATCTCAACCGGATGGGCATTCCGACCCACTTCATCCGCCGGCTCAACATGCGCGAGCAGTTGATCAAGGAAGTCGAGATCATCCCGCTCGAAGTGGTGGTGCGCAACGTCGCCGCCGGCTCGCTGGCCAAGCGCCTGGGCATCGAGGAAGGCACCGTGCTGCCGCGCTCGATCATCGAATTCTATTACAAGGCCGATGCGCTCGACGATCCGATGGTATCGGAAGAGCACATCACCGCCTTCGGTTGGGCGAGCCCTCAGGAGATCGACGATGTCATGGCGCTGGCCATTCGCGTCAACGACTTCCTTTCCGGCCTGTTCATGGGCGTCGGCATCCAGCTGGTCGATTTCAAAATCGAATGCGGCCGCCTGTTCGAAGGCGATATGATGCGCATCGTCGTTGCCGATGAGATCTCGCCGGATTCCTGCCGGCTGTGGGACGTGGCGACGCAGGACAAGCTCGACAAGGACCGCTTCCGCCGCGACATGGGCGGGCTGGTCGAGGCTTATCAGGAAGTTGCCCGCCGTCTCGGCATCATGAACGAGAACGAGCCACCGCGTCCGGCCGGGCCGGTGCTCGTCGCATCGACCGACGGTGTCAAAGGTAAGCCGCACTGA
Source organism: Mesorhizobium sp. M0598 (assembly GCF_040320865.1). Taxonomy (NCBI): domain Bacteria; kingdom Pseudomonadati; phylum Pseudomonadota; class Alphaproteobacteria; order Hyphomicrobiales; family Phyllobacteriaceae; genus Mesorhizobium; species Mesorhizobium sp. M0598. The sequence continues at coordinate 175,280 of NZ_JAMYQL010000002.1, forward strand.
CGGCTTGCCCGCTCAACAGGTGAACAGGAGCATGTCCAGCGTGATCAAGGCCCGCATTACCGTAACCCTCAAGAACGGCGTGCTAGACCCACAAGGCAAGGCAATCGAGCACGCGCTGTCCGCAATGGGTTTCGGCGGCGTCGGCCAGGTGCGGCAAGGCAAGGTTTTCGACGTCGAATTGGCCGAGAGCGACAGCGCCAAGGCCGAGGCCGATCTGAAAGCCATGTGCGACAAGCTTCTGGCGAATACAGTGATTGAGAATTACGCGGTGGAGATCGCCTGAGGTGAAATCAGCCGTCGTCCTGCTCCCAGGCCTCAATCGCGACCGCGACATGATCGCGGCGCTGACCAAGATTTCCGGCACGCCGCCGGTCACCGTCTGGCAGACCGACACCGAAATTCCCGATGTCGACCTGATCGCCATTCCCGGCGGCTTTTCGTTCGGCGATTATCTGCGCTGCGGCGCCATTGCCGCGCGCATGCCAGTAATGCGGGCTGTGGCCGAAAAGGCGGCCAAGGGCGTCACGGTCATCGGCGTCTGCAACGGCTTCCAAATCCTGGTCGAGGCCGGCTTGCTGCCGGGCGCATTGATGCGCAATACCTCGCTGAAATTCGTCTGCCGTCAGGTGAAGCTGCAGATCGCCAATGCCAACACGATGTTCACCCGCCGCTACCAGCCGGGCCAGATCATCCGGGCGCCGGTGGCGCACCATGACGGCAATTATTTTGCCGATGCCGAAACGCTGGCCCGCCTCGAAGGCGAAGGCCAGGTGGTGTTCCGCTATGCCGAAGGCACCAATCCCAACGGCTCGATCAACGACATTGCCGGCATCGTCAACGGCCGCGGCAACGTGCTCGGCCTGATGCCGCATCCCGAGAACCTGATCGAAGCGGCGCATGGCGGCAGCGACGGCCGGGCGCTGTTCGAAAGCGCGCTGGGCATCGCTGCTTGATACCTTCAATTTTCCTCCTGGAGCCACGGTCATGAAACTCTATTCGCGGCCGTTGTCGCCCTATTCGTCGATCGTGCGGGCGTTGGCCTACATCAAGAACGTGCCGCTCAAGCTCATTGCACCGCCGCCGGGGTTTCCCATCCCCGAGGCATTTCGTGCCATCTCGCCGCTCAACAGGATTCCGGTGCTGATCACCGGTTCCGGCGAAACGATCGTCGAATCGGTAGTCATTGCCGAATATCTGGAGGAGCGTTTCCCCGAGCCGGCGCTGCTGCCCAAGGATACGAAAGACCGGGCGTTGGTGCGCATGTTCGCCCGCATCACCGACCTCGACGTGCTCGCTCCGACCATGAAGCTGTTCGAACTCTATTTCGTGCCGCAGCGCAATGAGGCGGAGATCAAGGCACAGTTCGCCCGATTGCATCACGGGCTTGCGGCAATCGAGGCCCGCATGGCGCATGGCCCGTTCGCGCTCGGCGACGACATCTCCTTTGCCGATGCGTGGTTGACGCCGACCCGGTTCGTCTTCAACAATTTCAGGACAACGATCGGCCGCCCCGATTTGCTTGACGCCTATCCGAAATTCGATGCCTACGAGCAAATCGCCTTGCAGCATCCGGCGCTGTCGCGCGTCTGGGGTGAGATGACAGACGGTCTGAAGATCTTTCTGTCCGAACTCGAGATGGGCGCCGCTTGAACATGAGACCGACGACCACGCGCCTCGCCGTCGCTACTGCCGCCGGGCTTGTACTCGCCTCATGCCAGTCAGGCCCGAAGAGCACGCCGGCGCCGGCGGGCAAGAGCGCGTCACTGCTTGCCATGGAACAGGTGGCAATCGCTGCCCACAAATGCTGGATCGCCAGCAAGGACCCTGCCTTCAAATCTTACCAGATGGCCAACGAACTGAATTCGTTTAGCGGCACGCCCCGCTTCCTGCTGGTGCCGGCCAAGCATTATGGCGGAAAGCCGCTGCTGGTCGTGCAGGCGCAAGGCAATTCGAGCCGCGTCGACGTGTTCGGCCCATTGATGGCGGAACCGCTCGGCGCGCGCATCGGCTCGGACATTGCCCGCTGGCAGGCGGGCAATCCGGCCTGCGGCGCTGCTGCCTAGCCCAATGGGTCGCGTGCTGCAGATCACCGGTCTGGTTGTCGGCCTGGCCGGGCTCGTCCTGCAGATCTGCATCACCGTCCCGGCATCAATGGAAGCCGGCCGCGGCTTTGCCGGCTCGCTGGTCTTCTATTTCAGCTTCTTCACCATCCTGACCAACATCGGCGCAGTGCTCGTCCATGCCTCGTTGCTGTCGTCGACGGGTTATGCCTGGTTTCCGGCCTTTGCCGCGCCACGGATGCGGGCGGGCGTAGCCGTCGCCATAACGCTGGTCCTCATCGTTTATGCAACGGTCCTGGCGCAGCTTTGGCAGCCGCAAGGGCTGTTCCTGCTCTGCGATGTGCTCCTGCACTATGTGACGCCGGTGTTGTTCGTGCTGTGGTGGCTTGTGGCAGGCGCCGACGGCTCGACGCGGTGGCGCGACATCTCCTGGTGGATGATCTATCCGATCGCCTATCTGGCCTACGCGCTGCTGCGGGCGCCGATTGCCGGTGAAGTGCCCTACCCGTTCCTCGATCTCGCTAAGAACGGCGCGACCAGCGTCGCCGTCTCGGCTCTGGCCATCACCGGGCTCTTTCTGATGCTGTGTATTGTGGCGGTGCTTGTGGACCACGGTGTCACGCGCGTCAGGGCGGCGGGCGTTCATCCGCGATGATGCTCTCCCGCCGCGGCAGCCTTTAGCGTCTTGGCACGGTTCGCGCGGCGCCTGCACGGATCGCCGCAGCAGCTTCGCCAGCGATCCGTGACATGAACTTGCGCGTGAATTGGCCGAGCGGCTTGGCATCTTCGAGCGCCCAGCTCGTCGCGAGATCATCGGTGTTGAATTCGTCAACGATAACCCAGGCTGGGGTAAAGAGGGTGGCGCGGCGGGCCTCGGTCTCAGGAATCTCAACATAGTGCGCGCCAGGTCGTGGCGGCTGGCTCGTGATTGGAAAGAGCAGGGCCTGCTTGCGGCCATTCTTGCCGGCAACGATCAGCATAACGCAAGTCGGCCGCGCCTTGCGTCCGCTTTCCTCGCCCCGGTCATATTCCCTTGCCCACAAATAGGAATAGAGAATGATCTGTCCGTGGCCGGGTTCAGTCATCCCGAACATCATCTCGCGCGACTGCGTCGAGGCCGGTTAGAAGCCTGTCGCGTTCCTCGGCCGACAGATCCTCGACGCGGTGTGCCCGTTGCGCGCTGCGACTGGTGATGCGGTCGAACTGCTCTGCCGTCAGGAGAACGAACTTGCGCTTGCCGCGCTTGGTGATGTCAACAGGGCCGCGGAACGCGGCCTCAACAACCTCGCCGGATTTGTTGCCGAGATCTGTGAGGGTGAAACTTGCCACTGTCATCTCCTTCGTTATCCCCAAAATAAGGGAATTAGCTGTTTTCAGCAATACCCCTATTCACTGGAGACGTCGCGAGCGAATGCTGTGAGGGCACGAAGGAGGAGGTATCTCAGTGATGAAGAAGATCGCGTTGGTTCCGATGTCGATATTGACGCTCTCGTCTAACCGCCGATATGCCACGCGACGTTCGAGACGGAGCATCCGGCTGCTCTCAGTCCCAAAACGCCCTCAGCCCCTCACGATGGGCATCGCAACGCGAGATACCGATGTCCTTGAGCTGGTCGTCAGTCATCTCGAGCAGGACCAGCCGGCTGCGCCGGCGATCCATTAACCCGTCAATCCACCTCGCGAAGGATCTGAGCGTACGCACCAGCCGACTGACGTAGGTTGGCCTGCCCGGCGGGCGCGCCACCTGCACCTGCAATTCAACTGCGGCGTAGCGGATTGTCTCTATTGTACCCATTTTCTTTCTGCCAAGATTGCAATTGTGCCCTTTTGTATTGTCCGTTTCATATGTATTGACTCTCATTTCGGTGCAATGTAGAAAATTGTCACCATGACAACTTGGCTTCCAGACCTTACCGCCGGCACTGGACCGCTCTATCAGCGGCTTGCCGATTCCATCGAGACGGACATCGACCGCGGCTTGATCGGTGCAGGGGCAAAGCTGCCGCCGCAGCGCGATCTGGCATACGACATCGGCACGACCGTCGGCACGGTCGGCAGGGCCTATCAATTGCTGCGCGAGCGGGGATTGGTCAGCGGTGAGGTCGGCCGCGGAACCTATGTTCTCGCTCAGCAGTCGGAGAGCGCAAAGCTGGATTTCCTGGGGCCGGTCGAACAAGGCACGCGCTATATGGATGCGCCCGGCGACAAGCTGCGCTTCGATAGCACCGCCGCACCGGATGTCGGCCAGGGTGCCATCGTCGCTGACGTGTTGACACGCACGGCGCAAGACCATCCGTATGAGATTTCAAGCTATACTCGTGATTTCCCGGACCGCTGGTTCGAAGCCGGCAGGCGCTGGCTGTCGCGCAATTCCTATCGCCCGGCGGCGGATGCAATCGTTCCCACGCTCGGCACCCACGCCGCGGTGATGGCAACCATTGCGGGGCTCACCGCCCCCGGCGACTATGTCGTCTTCGAACACCTCACCTATTCGCAGATCTCCCGCAGTGCCGGCCTGATCGGTCGCCGGACCGCACTTGTGGCGGCTGATGACGAGGGCATCGATCCCGAGGATTTCGAGCGCGTCTGCGCACAAAAGCATCCGAAGATGATGTTTTTGATGCCGACGGCCAAGAACCCGACGCTGACAACGCTGTCTGCCGCGCGCCGCGAGGCAATCGCGCGTATCGCCCGTCAATATAACGTCGTCCTGATCGAGGACGATCTCTACGGCGGACTGACCGACGACCCGACACCTTTATTGGCCGAATATGCTCCCGAACGGACCATCGTTGCCGGCGGCCTCTCGAAATCGGTCGCGGCGGGTGTTCGCGGCGGGTGGCTCGCTTGCCCGCCGGCCTATCGTCACCGCATCCGGGTCGCCCACAAGATGATGACGGGCGGCCTGCCCTTTCTGCTGGCGGAGGTGGGCAGCCGGCTGGTGCTGTCCGGTCAGGCCGCTGAGATGCGCAAACGCAGCATTGCCGAGATCGGTGCACGCATCGCGATCGTGCGCGAGACACTCGACGGCTTCGAGTTCAAGGCGCTGGATAATGTGCCGTTCGTCTGGCTCACCTTGCCCGACCCATGGCTTTCCGGCACTTTCAAGCAGGCTTGCCTCGAACATGGCGTGCTCATCGACGACGAGGACGAGTTCAAGGCGGGACGTTCCGAACAGGCCTTTCACGGCGTGCGGTTTGGCATCTCGCAGCCGCGACAGCGGGACGATATTGCGCACGGCGTCGCAGTGATCCGGCGGCTTCTGGACGAAGGCCGCGCCGGCTACGACAGCTTTTCCTGAACCGGCTTGAAACCGGCGGGTCGAGTGGCGATCTCTCGCTACTTGCGGCCAGTTGTTGCTTTCCGTCGTTTTAGTCATCCGACGGGGTGTATCGGCTGCAAAGCTTGCGATAAGACGGGACTCGATCCCAAGGACATAAATTGCCGATCATGACCATTTCCAATTCCGTGCCGATCACTCCGGAACTCATTGCCGCGCACGGGCTGAAGCCCGACGAGTACCAGCGCATCCTCGACCTCGTCGGGCGCGAACCGAGCTTTACCGAACTCGGTATTTTTTCGGCGATGTGGAACGAGCATTGTTCCTACAAATCCTCGAAGAAGTGGCTGCGCACGCTGCCGACCACCGGGCCGCAAGTCATCCAGGGCCCGGGCGAGAATGCCGGCGTGGTCGATATCGGCGACGGCGACTGCGTCGTCTTCAAGATGGAGAGCCATAACCACCCCTCCTATATCGAGCCCTATCAGGGAGCTGCGACCGGCGTCGGCGGCATCCTGCGCGATGTCTTCACCATGGGCGCGCGGCCGATCGCGGCGATGAACGCGCTGCGCTTCGGCGCGCCGGACCATCCCAAAACCAGGCACCTCGTTGCCGGCGTCGTTTCCGGCGTCGGCGGCTATGGCAATTCCTTCGGCGTGCCGACGGTCGGCGGCGAGGTCAATTTCGACGCCCGCTACAATGGCAACATCCTGGTCAATGCCTTTGCGGCGGGGCTTGCCAAGACTGATGCGATCTTCCTGTCGGAAGCCAAGGGTGTTGGCCTGCCGGTGGTCTATCTCGGCGCCAAGACCGGGCGCGACGGTGTCGGCGGCGCCACCATGGCCTCGGCCGAGTTCGACGACAAGATCGACGAGAAGCGGCCCACCGTGCAGGTTGGCGATCCGTTCACCGAAAAATGCCTGCTCGAAGCCTGCCTCGAACTGATGGCGTCCGGCGCCGTTATCGCCATCCAGGACATGGGTGCCGCCGGCCTCACCTGCTCGGCGGTCGAGATGGGCGCCAAGGGCGACCTCGGCATCGAGCTCGATCTCGACAAGGTGCCGGTGCGTGAAGAGCGCATGAGCGCCTATGAGATGATGCTTTCGGAGAGCCAGGAGCGCATGCTGATGGTGCTGCGCCCCGAAAAGGAAAAACAGGCCGAGGCGATTTTCCACAAATGGGGCCTCGACTTTGCCATCGTCGGCAAGACTACCGACGATCTGCGCTTCCGCGTGCTGCACCAGGGCGACGAGGTCGCCAACCTGCCGATCAAGGATCTCGGCGATCAAGCGCCGGAATATGACCGTCCCTGGGTCGAGCCGAAGAAGCCGGCGCCGCTGGCCGGCGATGCACCGCAAGCCGATGTGGCCGACGCACTGCTCAAGCTGCTGAGCGGACCGGACCTTTCCTCGCGCCGCTGGGTCTGGGAGCAGTACGACACGCTGATACAGGGTAATTCGCTGCAGCTTCCCGGCGGCGACGCCGGTGTCGTGCGCGTCGACGGTCATCCGACCAAGGCGCTCGCCTTCTCCTCCGACGTGACGCCGCGCTATTGCGAGGCCGACCCTTACGAGGGCGGCAAGCAGGCGGTTGCCGAATGCTGGCGCAATCTTACCGCCACCGGCGCTCTGCCGCTCGCGGCCACCGACAACCTCAATTTCGGCAATCCGGAACGGCCGGAGATCATGGGCCAGTTGGTTGGTGCTGTGAAAGGCATCGGCGATGCCTGCCGGGCGCTTGGCTTTCCGATCGTCTCCGGCAACGTCTCCCTCTATAATGAGACCAACGGACAGGGCATCCTGCCGACACCAACCATCGGCGGCGTCGGTCTGATTGCCGACTGGTCGAAAATGGTGCGCATCGGCTTTGCCGCCGAAGGCCAGATGATCGTGCTGGTCGGCGCGCCGACGATATGGGGCTCGCATCTTGGCCAGTCCACCTATATGCGCGACATCTTTGGCCGCGCCGACGGCCCGCCGCCGCCGGTCGATCTCGGCCACGAGAAGCGGGTCGGCGACCATGTGCGGGCACTGATCGCCTCCGGTGTTGTTACCGCGGCGCATGACGTTTCCGATGGCGGCATCGCGGTGGCGCTGGCCGAGATGGCGATGGCCTCCGGCATCGGCGCGACCATTCCCGGCCTGATCGGTGCAGATCCGATCCCGGTCTGGTTCGGCGAGGACCAGGGCCGTTATCTGCTGACGCTGTCAATCGACCCGCAGAGCGAGCAATGGGACGCCATTCGCGAACAGCAAAACAAGCTCGGCGTTTTTGCGCCGTGGATCGGCTCGACCGGCGGCAGCGAACTGAAGCTGGGCGAGGCGCGTGCGATACCGGTCAGCGAATTGACCGCCGCCCACGAATCCTGGTTCCCTCGCTTCATGGCAAATGAGGTCGTGGACCCGTGATGTGATCGAGTGGCCCCCTTTCCCTGTGGTTCATCCGCCATTTCGACCATATCTATGAGATCACGACCTGAACAAGGAATCCTCACATGGCAATGGACGCCCACGACATCGAACGGCTGATCAAGGAAGGCATTCCGGACGCCAAGGTGACGATTCGCGACCTGGCCGGCGACGGCGACCATTATGCGGCTGAGGTTGTGGCCGAAAGCTTTCGCGGCAAAAGCCGCGTCCAGCAGCACCAGATGGTCTATGACGCGCTGAAGGGCAACATGGGCGGCGTACTGCACGCGCTTGCCCTGCAGACCAGCGTGCCGGACTGAGCTCTCTTGCAGTTACCGGCTCGCAAGCTTCTTACCGGTCACGGCAATGATCGGCCCCGCCGGATACTTTCCACCAACAATCATCCGCTCGCCGTTCGACAGCGCCGAAACGGCCCCGTCGAAGAAAAGCGCGTTGGGGCAATCGAGCGCGTCTCGAAACAGTCGCGCGAAGCTGCCGAGGCTGACCTCAGAGCGCGAGATCGCCAGCACGACAGTGTTTTGGTCACGCACGCCGACGCCATTGCGGATATAGCGCGATGTGCCGTTTTGCTCGAAGCGGGGATGAAGCCGGCCGTCGATCACCAGCATCGGGCCGGATTGCGTGGCAAACATCACGTCCAGTCTGGTCGCAGCAAAGGCGCTTGTCTCCATGACCGCCGCCTTGCCGTCCTTCCGGACCAGGAAGACGCCATTCGGTTTCAGGAAGAAATTGCCTTCGCTGTCGGCGACGTTGATCGGCGCCTTCTCCCGGCCGACTTCGACGAGAAGGCCGACCGGAGTCAGGTCTTGGTGATACATGCCGGCGTTCATGGCGAGCAGCACCGGCCGGCCCTGATCCGCCATCGCCTTGTCGAATTTGTCCAGTGAACCGAAAGCCTTGCCGTCAAGGTCTGCGTGGAACACACCGATGTCATAGTGGCACAGATCGATTTCGCAGACGACATAGGTGACCGCCTCGAAGCTCGCGTCGCGGCACGGCGCCGGTAATTCACCGCCGACGACGAGAGATGGCTGTCTCGGCGACCTGGCCCACCAGATCAAGGACAGTGCGGCGAACAGAACGGCGAGGAGGAACCCGGCGAGATATCGTCTTTTCATCGCGCCTCGGGAAAGATGGTGGCCAACGCTCTTGGCCCAAGATCAGACGTTCCTTTGCGCCATTTGCATGGCAAGGCGGCAAACATCTTGTTTCGCGCAACCCATGGGTTTATTTGAAGGGTAATGTTCGAGCCTGACTCCCACAGGCATGAAAGGGTATTCCATGAGCGGCATCAACGACTACATCGACAATGAAGTGAAGGGCAACGACGTCGTTCTCTTCATGAAGGGCACGCCCGGCTTCCCGCAATGCGGATTTTCCGGCCAGGTCGTGCAGATCCTCGACTATATCGGCGCCGACTATAAGGGCGTCGACGTGCTGACGTCGGCCGAACTGCGGCAAGGCATCAAGGACTATTCCAACTGGCCGACCATCCCGCAGCTCTACGTCAAGGGCGAGTTCGTCGGCGGCTGCGACATCATCCGCGAGATGTTCCAGGCGGGCGAATTGCAGACCTTCCTCGTCGAAAAGGGCGTCAGCGTCAAAGGCGCCGCCTGACTTCTGTTTCTCGTATGACCTTCCGCCTGCGATTTTCGGGGGTCATGCGCTAAGCGCCGGGGCAGCCCCCACCTTGGCAAAAAGTTCTGCCCGCTATCGGGCAATCAACGAATGGATGCGTCGGCCAGCCGGCGCATTTTCGTTTGAGGATCGGACTGGCCGTGGATCAGCAAGCGCAAGCGCAGCAAAAGGCAAGCACCTTGCCCATACCGCGCTGGGAATTCATTGCGCTGTGCGCGGCGCTGATGGCGCTCAATTCGCTGGCCATCGATATCATGCTGCCGGCGCTGCAGCAGATCGGCGCCTCGCTTGGCGTCGAAAATGAAAACCACCGGCAATATGTGATCACCGCCTACATCCTGGGCTTTGGCGGCGGACAGCTGTTCTTCGGGCCGATCTCGGACCGTTTCGGGCGCCGCGCGCCTCTTGTCGCAGGGCTGGTGATCTACGTCGTGGCGGCGGGCGCTGCGGCAATCGCCCCGTCATTCGCCACGCTTCTGCTATGCCGGGCCGTGCAAGGCATCGGCGCGGCGGCGACGCGCGTCATTGCCGTCTCGATCGTGCGCGATACGTTCGACGGAAGGCGCATGGCCGAAGTCATGTCCTTGATCTTCATGGTGTTCATGGCAATTCCGGTGGTGGCGCCCGGTATCGGCCAGTTCATCATGCTGTTTGCGACCTGGCATGTGATCTTCGTCACCATGGCAGCCGGCGCGCTGATCGTGTCCGCCTGGTCGCTGCTGCGCCTGCCCGAGACACTACACCCCGAATATCGCCGGCCGCTGACGTTGTCCTCGATCATCGGCGGCTTCCGCATCGTTCTCACCAACCGCATCGCGCTCTGCTACGCCTTCGCCAGCACCTTCATCTTCGGCGCCATGTTCGGCTTCATCGCCTCGGCCCAGCAGATCTATGTCAGCGTGTTCAATGTCGGCGAGATGTTCCCGGTCATCTTCGCGGGGGTTGCCGGCGTACTTGCTTTTTCGAACTACCTCAACTCGCGCCTCGTCGGCCGCATCGGCATGCGCCGTCTGTCGCAAAGCGCGCTGCTGCTGTTTCTGGCCATCAGCCTTGCCTGGCTGGTCGTTTCCATCGAAATAAAGATGCCGCTCTGGCTCTTCATTACCTTCTTTGCCTGCGCCATGGTCCCCTTCGGCGCGCTGGGCGCGAACTTCAACGCGCTCGCCATGGAGCCACTGGGGCACCTGGCCGGCACTGCGTCGTCGATCCTCGGGTTCATGCAGACATTTCTTGGCGGCATTCTCGGCACGCTGATCGGCCAAGCCTTCAACGGCACGGTGACGCCGCTGGCCGCCGGGTTCTGCAGCGTGTCGGTGGCGGCGCTGCTGATGATCCTGCTGGCCGAGCGCGGCAGACTATTCCAGCCGCATAACCCGCCGGTCTAATGCACATTGCGCGTGCGCCTAGGATGCACCCTCACTGACCGCGGTGAAGCGAGGGAACAGCGTACGTCCTGCGATTGCTCCACCCATACTGTCCGAAACGGGCAGTGGAAGAGCCTTGTCGAGCGCCTCGAGGACGGAAGCCACGAAGGCCCGGTTGAGCGGACCATCGTCCCCTAGATGGGAGTAAGTGGCGCGCGGCTTGCCGATAAGCGTGCCGTTTCGGCGAATTGAGAACTGCAGCGTCAGGGTCATGCCCGCGGTTCCGGGCGGCGGCTTCCAACAGGCGAAGATCGCGGAGAACATCTCGTCTATGGTGTCGACGGAGTCGGGACTGCGACATGCGCGTTCCCCAGCGCTTGCTTCATTGACACCGGCAACCAAGGCAAGGGCAAAGGCCGTTGCAACAATTGCGGACCGAGGTTTCATTCGAGATCTCCGGTTTCGCACAGGATTGGACAACTTTGGCAGCGAAGAGCTATTCCGCCCAGAGCTCGCGGCGCAGCTCCCGCCAGCTCTCCCGGTCCGGCGCGACCAGCAGGCCACCTCCGACATGCGACGGCAGATAGGCGCTGCCGTCGAAGCGCGCGGCATGGCCGCCCGCCTCCGCATGAATCAGCACGCTGGCCAGGTGATCCCAGGGCATCAGCTTGTTGTAGACGACGAAATGGCCGTGGCCGCTGGCCAGCAGGCGGTATTCGTGGGCGGCGCAGCGATAGTTGAACTGCGATAGCGACTTGGTCTGGTTGCGCGCCAAACGTGAGCGGTCCGGCTCGGGCACATAGTGCCATGAGACCGCACCGGTCATTTCCGACATCGGCGCCGGTTTGGCGACATGGACCTTTTCCAGATCGCCATGGGCATGGCGGATATGGCTGCCGGCGCCACTAACGCCGATCAGCCAATCCTTGCCGACGGGATCGTGAATGATGCCGGCGACCGTCTCGCCCTTGATCACGACGCCAAGCATGACGCCGAACAGCGGCACGCCGGAGGCGAAGTTGAAGGTGCCGTCGACCGGGTCGATGACGAAGGCGAGTTCGGCATCGCCGAGACCGTCGAGCAGCGTCGGGTCGTCGGAGCAGGCCTCCTCGCCGACGATCATTGCGTGGGGATAACGCTGGCGCAGCCTGGCGGTGATGAGCCGTTCGGCATTGACGTCGGCCTCGGTGACGAGATCGGCGGCCGAGGTCTTGCGACGGACGTCGCCCTCGCTCAACCGGCGAAAGCGCGGCATGATCTCGGCGACGGCGGCTTCCGACAGAAGGTCGGCAAGCCAGTCGATCGCGCTGTCGTCAAATGTCATCGGGACGCCTGGTGGTGAGGGTTTCGTTGAGGGCGGCGAAATCGAACAGTTTCCTGTCGAGCAGATGCGAACGCCGCACATTGGTCATGGCGCGGATCATCGTGTCCTTGCGGCCGGGCATGCGCTTCTCGATGTCGTCGAGCATCGCCTTCATGGCGTTGCGCTGCAGGCCTTCCTGGCTACCGCACAGATCGCACGGAATGATCGGGAACTTCATGGCGCCGGCGAATTTCTCGAGATCGGCTTCCGCACAATAGGCGAGCGGCCGCAGCACCATGACATCGCCTTCGTCGTTGAGCAGCTTCGGCGGCATGGCGGCGAGGCGTCCGCCATGGAACAGGTTCATGAAAAAGGTTTCCAGTATGTCCTCGCGGTGATGACCGAGCACCAGCGCCGAGCAGCCCTCCTCGCGGGCAATGCGATAGAGATGGCCGCGCCGTAGCCGCGAGCACAGCGAGCAATAGGTGCTGCCCTCGGCCAGCTTGTCGGTGACCACCGAATAGGTGTCCTGATATTCGATGCGATGCGGAATGGCATGGCTGTCGAGATAATCGGGCAATATGTGCTTGGGAAAGTTCGGCTGGCCCTGGTCGAGATTGCAGGCCAACAGCTCGACCGGCAGCAGCCCGCGCCATTTGAGATCGAGCAGCACGGCAAGCAGGCCGTAGGAATCCTTGCCGCCCGACAGAGCGACCAGCCAGCGGTCGCCGGGCCTCACCATGGAGAAATCGTCGATCGCCTGCCGGGCAAGCCGCAACAGCCGCTTGCGCAGCTTGTTGAACTCGACGGAGGACGGCACATCGGCAAACAGAGGATGAAAGCCGCCTTCGGTGTCGGCGACCGGTTCGAGTGTTTCGGCGTCTGGCAGCATATTCATGGCGCTTCGGCCCCAAGATCCTGTTGCCGCCCGCAGTACCGCATCGGACCGAAAATCGAAATCGATTTCGGAATCACACCGCGGAAAAGGAACGAAAAAGAAAAGGCCGCCTCGACGGGCGGCCTTCGATTGTATCGCGACGAACGCGCCGATCAGCGCGAATAGAATTCGACGACCAGGTTCGGTTCCATCTGCACGGCAAACGGAACGTCCGCCAGGCCGGGGATGCGCGTGAAAGCCGCGGTCATCTTGTTGTGATCGGCCTCGATATAATCGGGCACGTCGCGCTCGGCCAGGCCCACCGATTCCAGCACGATGACCAGCTGCTTCGACTTCTCGCGCACTTCGATGACATCGCCCGGCTTGCAGCGGTACGAGCCGATGTTGACGCGCTTGCCGTTGACGTTGATGTGGCCGTGATTGACGAACTGGCGCGCCGCAAAGATGGTCGGCACGAATTTGGAGCGGTAGACGACGGCGTCGAGGCGCGATTCGAGCAGGCCGATCAGGTTCTCCGAGGTGTCGCCCTTGCGGCGGTCCGCCTCTTCATAGACCTTGCGGAACTGCTTTTCCGAAACGTCGCCATAGTGGCCCTTCAGCTTCTGCTTGGCGCGCAGCTGCAGGCCGAAATCGGAAAGCTTGCCCTTGCGGCGCTGGCCATGCTGGCCGGGGCCGTATTCACGCTTGTTGACCGGGGACTTCGGGCGGCCCCAGATGTTTTCGCCAAGACGGCGGTCGATCTTGTACTTCGCGGATTCGCGCTTGCTCATCGCATTCCCTTTCAAAACAACATACCCGGAACCTCATGGTCCGGGTGAAGGAAACGCGCCCTCCTCTGGCCTCCGTTTTCGAGACCTGACAGGGTTTTCCACGCAACGCGACGGAAAACCCACGGGACACGTCATTTCAAACAAGACATAGGGAAAGTAAAACCGGCTTCCCAAACGTCTTGCACACATAAAGAAAACCACCGGGCATTGCGGCCCGGTGTTGGTGGGCTGGTTAAACGGAGATTTAACCGCTGTCAAGCTTCTGGCTGGCGCGAATCGCCGAACCGGATAGTGTTACGGTTGTAGAACGTGCCGGATGTGGCGGGAGGTTGCGCCAGCGGCATCAGGAAGGGACTGAAGTCAGAGGAGCTGGAATTCGCATGAAGAAGTTCTTCCTTACGTTGGTAGGAGCCGCGGTGATGGCCGGCACGATGGCGGTCGCGCCCGAGCCGGCGCAGGCCCGGCATTGGCATGGGCACAGGCATCACCAGGTCTGCCGCATCGTGGTCAAGAAGAAGGTGGTGTGGCGCCACGGTCATCGCAAGGTCATCCGCTACAAAGTGCGGCGCTGCGGGTGGGGCTGGAACTGGTAATTTTCGCCCTCGCCCGCTGAGACTTCATGGCCCGCGGTTCAGCCGCGGGCCTTTTATCGACCGGCATCCGCCGTCAGAATGGCCAGTCGATCAGTGTTTCGACTTCTTTTCCGGCAGGCCCTTGCGCTTGGTCTCGGCGAATTCCTCGAGCTGTTTTTCGCTCATGGATTTATACATTCCCTTCGACGCGCCTTTGAGCGCGCCCTTCTTGGTCTCGCCGCGCTTGGCTGACAATGCCGCGCCGGCCGCTTTCTGCTGGGCTTTTGAGGTGGCTGGCATGATGGTTTCTCCCGTTTCCGATGAGAGGAAAACGCATTGTCTGGTGTGATGTTCCCAAAGCGAAAATTGCTTGCGGTCAGGATATCGCCAGGCCAAATCCCTGCATCAGCCGGCGCGTCGGAAAATCGGCGCTGTTTGAGGTGAAGAACGCAAGGTCAGCGCCTTCCGGCAGTGCCTCTCTGCGATAAGCGGCCTCGGTATCGGCAAGCAGCGACAGCGCCCGGCGTGCGATCGCCTCGGCCGGGTCGAGCCAGTCGACCGGCCAAGGTGCTGTCTTGCGCATGCGGTTGGCCAAAAAAGGATAATGGGTGCAGGCAAGCACGACGATGTCGGTGCGCAGCCCGTCATGCTCAACGAAGCACGGCGCGATCTCGGCGCGCACGGCGTCCTCGTCGACAAAACCATCGCGCATATAGGCTTCGGCCAATCCAGCCAGCCTGTCGCTGCCGACCAGGCGGACGTGGCATTTCTGCGCCCATTTGCTGATCAGGTCGCGCGTGTACTGGCGCTTGACGGTGCCGGGCGTCGCCAGCACCGAAACCAGACCTGAGCGCGTGCGTTCCGCCGCCGGCTTGATGGCCGGCACGGTGCCGACGAAAGGGTGGCCGGGAAACCGCTCGCGCAAGGCATCGATGACCAGTGTCGAGGCGGTGTTGCAGGCGATGACCGAAATGGCCGGCGAAAACCGTTCGAGCAGCCTAGCGAACAACTCCAGGATATGTGTTCTCAGCGCCGGCTCCTCCCAGCCGCCGAAGGGGAACGCCGCGTCGTCGGCGACATAGATGAAGCGGCGGTCAGGCATCAGCACGCGCGCCTCACGCAGCACGGTGACGCCGCCAATGCCGGAATCGAACATCAGGATCGGACGGGCGCTCGATGGATCGGTCATTGTCATTGAGTCACTAAGGGCTGGGAATCACAAACGAGATCACGAGGGAAGGCCCGGCCCATGCTTTCTGCTTCGGCCAATGATGCTTTATCCCGGCCACTTCTATCTGGAACCATCATGGCCTTGATGCGGCGAGCCGGTCACACAAGGCCGCGCTTGCCGAAGCCGCCGGGCCGCGGCCGGCCGTTCGCCGGAGATGCAGGTTGAGATGCAGGGTGGTTCGACGGCACCGGCGCGGCCCGCGTGGCGTAGGCTGGAGCCAGGGCCGTCGCGCCGGCGGCTGACGCTGAATGGAGCGCGGCGGCGCCGCGCAGCGGCCCGGGCGGGTCGAAATCGTCGAAACTCAGGGATGACGCCATATCCGCAGAGCCACCACCCGCCGGCTTGGCCGCCAAGATGACGGCCCACAGCCCGACAAGAGCTAATCCCAGCAGGTTAAGGCCGGAATGCGAATCTTCGCCGTCGAATTTTACGACAAGAACAGTGCCGGCCTGCAGAATCGCAAACAGGGTCGAGAACACGATATACGACCAAAGGATCCAACCCGACCCTTGCGCGTCGCGGCTTCGACGCCAGGCGAAATTCGCGCGTAACAGAACGATCACCAGCGAGGCGACGAGAACGGCTGCGGCCAGCCCTTCCCTAGAAGGTCCGGGCTTCGAATTGGCCAAACCCTCGATGCCGATGGTCAGCACGACGCACAGCACAAAGGTCACGATTTCCGCAACCAGCAAGGCCGCGGAATAGAAGAAAAAGCGAAGACGCCCGATATTTGAATTGAACATCGAAAGATCCATCGTTTTCCAGACAATGGATCACACCAAATAACATTCGGTTACTGGTGAGGTATGGGCAGTTCCGAGGCTATTCTTTGTCTTTCGCCCTCGCAGCGCGTGCCGCGGCCGCCGGGAGCCGCCTTGGATCGTCGCCGGGCGATCCGTCGCCGCGCGGCATGGCCGGCGAGAACCTGTCCAGCGATGATATGATGCCGCGCAGCACCTTGAGCTCCGGCTCAGCAAAGCCGGGGCGGGTCAGCACTGCACGCAAATTGTCGACCATCTTCGGCTTCTTCGCTGCCGGGCGGAAATAGCCGCGCGCCTCCAGTGCACCTTCCAGATACGCCAACAGGCCGTGCAATTCGTCCTTGGCAGCCGGTGGCATTTCGGGGCCGGAGAAGTTGGTCCTGGTCTCGTCTTCCAGGCCGGACTTCATCCATTCATAGGACATCAGCAGGGCCGCCTGGGCGATGTTGAGCGAGGAGAAAGCCGGATCGACGGGGAAGGTGACGATCTCGTCGGCGAGGCCGACCTCGTCATTATAGAGGCCGAAGCGCTCGCGGCCGAACAGGATGCCGGTGCGCTGGCCGGCCCGCTGCCGCGCGCGCAGCGCCCTGCCCGCCTCGACCGGACCGCGCACCGGCTTGAAATTGTCGCGCGCGCGCGCCGTGGTGGCGAAGACGAAGTTCAAATCGGCAACCGCCGAGGCCAGGTCATCGAACACCTTGACGGCATCGATGACGTGGTCGGCGCGGCTTGCGGCGGCACGCGCCTTCTCGCTCGGCCAGCCGTCGCGCGGATTGACGAGCCGCAGCTCGGAAAGGCCGAAATTGGCCATGGCGCGTGCAACCATGCCGATATTCTCGCCGAGCTGCGGCTCGACCAGGATGATCGCCGGTCCGGACGCTGGAGTTCCGGAGGCAAGAGGGGTGTCGGGATCCTGGGTAGCGGCCATGGTTGTCAGTGAACTGCTGTTTGCGGCATTTCGCAGTCCCCTGCCACATTTGGCGGCGAAAATGAAGCTTTCGCAAGGAATGCCGACACTACGGCGCGGTTCGCCGTTTGCGCGGCCAAAAAGCCTTTGATATACGGGCCGCATCCCAGGGCCGGCAGCCGTGCGGGCAAGGCCGTTCCGTTCCCCAAAAGCGAGGCATTCTTTCCATGGCGAAGATCAAGGTGGCGAACCCGGTCGTCGAACTCGACGGCGACGAGATGACCCGCATCATCTGGCAGTTCATCAAGGACAAGCTGATCCACCCTTATCTCGACCTCAATCTCGAATATTACGACCTCGGTATCGAGCACCGCGACGCCACCAACGACCAGGTGACCATCGATTCGGCCAATGCCATCAAGAAATACGGCGTCGGCGTGAAATGCGCGACGATCACGCCCGACGAGCAGCGCGTCGAGGAATTCAAGCTGAAGAAGATGTGGAAGTCGCCGAACGGCACCATCCGCAACATCCTCGGCGGCACCATCTTTCGCGAGCCGATCATCATGAAGAACGTGCCGCGGCTGGTGCCCGGCTGGACCAAGCCGATCATCGTCGGCCGCCACGCCTTCGGCGACCAGTACCGCGCCACCGACTTCCGCTTTCCCGGCAAGGGCAAGCTGACGATCAAATTCGTCGGCGAGGACGGCCAGGTGATCGAGCACGATGTGTTCGACGCACCCGGCGCCGGCGTCGCCATGGCCATGTACAATCTCGACGAATCGATCCGCGAATTCGCCCGCGCCTCACTGAACTATGGGCTGCTGCGCAATTACCCCGTCTACCTCTCGACCAAGAACACCATCCTCAAAGCCTATGACGGACGCTTCAAGGACATCTTCCAGGAGGTCTACGAGGCGGAGTTCGAAGCAGAATTCAAAGCGAAGAAACTCTGGTACGAGCACCGGCTGATCGACGACATGGTGGCCTCGAGCCTGAAATGGTCGGGTGGCTATGTCTGGGCCTGCAAGAATTATGACGGCGACGTGCAGTCCGACACGGTGGCGCAAGGCTTCGGCTCGCTCGGCCTGATGACGTCGGTGCTGATGACGCCGGACGGCAAGACCGTCGAGGCGGAAGCCGCGCACGGCACCGTCACCCGCCACTATCGCCAGCACCAGAAGGGCGAGGAGACCTCGACCAATTCGATCGCCTCGATCTTTGCCTGGACGCGCGGCCTCGCGCACCGCGCCAAGCTCGACGACAATGCCGAACTGAAGCGCTTTGCCGAGACGCTGGAAAGGGTCTGCATCCAGACGGTCGAGTCCGGCTTCATGACCAAGGACCTGTCGCTGCTGATCGGCCCCGACCAGCCATGGCTTTCGACCACCGGCTTCCTCGACAAGATCGACGAGAATTTGCAGAAAGCGATGGCCTGAGCCCAACCGGCATGGGCAAGCCCGTCGTCTACGGCGCGGATTACAGCGTCTATGTGCGCATCGTGCGGCTGGTGCTGGAGGAAAAGGGCGTCGGCTACGAGCTCGTGCCCGTCGACATCTTTGCCGCGGACGGCATTCCCGGCTGGTATTTCGAGCACCAACCGTTCGGCCGCATCCCGGCCTTCGAGCATGACGGCTTTCGCCTCTACGAGACCGGCGCGATTGCCCGTTATGTCGACGAAGCCTTTGACGGCCCGGCGCTGCAGCCGGCCGGAGCCCGGCCTCGAGCACGCATGAACCAGATCACCGGCCTGCTCGACGCCTACGCCTACAGGACCATGGTCTGGGATGTCGCTGTCGAGCGGCTGGAAAAAACGCCGCCCGACGATGCCGTGATCGCCAACGGGTTGCGGCAGGCAAGAACGGCATTGCAGGCGCTCTCCTCGCTGAAAGCCGAAGGGCCTTGGCTGTTGGGGACGGACCTGACGCTGGCCGACCTGCACGCCGCACCGATCATCGGCTATTTCGTCAAGGTCGCCGAGGGACAAGCCCTGCTGGCCGAGTTTGCCGATATTCGGGATTGGTATGCGCGCATCACTCAACGCGCGAGTTTTGCGAAAACCGAAAAGGCAGGGTGACAAAGATACGAGAGGCCGAGGGACAGCACCCCCTCTGTCCTGCCGGACATCTCCCCCTCAAGGGGGGAGATTGGCAGGTTCATTGCCCCGCTTTTCTTCAATCATTGACAAGTGGCGAAGGCAATCGTGACATCCAATCTCCCCCCTTGAGGGGGAGATGTCCGGCAGGACAGAGGGGGGTACTGTCCCGCCGAGGCTGGCGACAAATTCTCCCAGATCCTTGCCTTCTCCGCCTCGCAAGCCGCTCAATCGGGAAGGTAGATCTCCGCCTTCATGAAGGTCTTCGCACGGCCTGTGATCAGCACGCGATCTCCGGCCAGTTTGCAGAGCAAATGCCCGCCGCGCTGCGAGCATTGGAATGCCGACAGATGCGTCTTGCCGAGTTTTTCAGACCAATAAGGCACCAGCGTAGCATGAATGGAGCCGGTTACCGGATCCTCGGGAATGCCCGCCCCGGGCACAAAGTAACGGGAGACGAAATCGTGGGCTCGCCCAGGCGCGGTAATAACCAGGCCGAGAGGATGAAAACGTCCGATCCTGAGCAGATCGGGAACGAAAGATCGCACGGTTGTCTCGTCGGCAAGCTCGACAAACAGGTTCTCGAAATTGCGGAAGCTCGCAACCGGCCGCTGAGGCAATATCGCTTGCAGCGCCGAGTTCAGCTCCTCCTCGACGGGCTGCGGCGGAAAACAAGGCAGATCGAGCTGATAGCCCCCTGCCCACCGGGAAACCCGCAGCTCGCCGACCCGGGTGGCGAAGGCCATTTCGCCCTGACCATTGTATTCCGTAGCCAGCACATGGGCGGCCGCAAGAGTGGCGTGGCCGCAGAAGTCGACTTCGTGGACCGGCGTGAACCAGCGCAAATCCCAACCTTTGCCATTCGGCCGCACAAACGCGGTTTCAGCAAGATTGTTTTCGTTGGCGATGGCCTGCATTACCTGCTCCGACAGCCATTCCTCTAAAAGGAGAACGGCGGCAGGGTTACCCTGGAAGGCCCGTTCGGCAAAGGCATCGACCTGATACATCGTCAGCGTCGGCATATCGGCCCTCAAAGATATCCGCTGGGCGGCGCGCCATTTCGGCCGTGCCGCCCCCGGTGCAGGTTCACGCCGCTTCGAGAGCCGCTTTCACCGCAGCGATCGCGTCTTCGGCCTTCGAGCCGTCCGGGCCGCCGGCCTGGGCCATATCGGGTCGCCCGCCGCCGCCTTGCCCGCCCAATGCCGCGGACGCGACGCGCACCAGATCGATGGCGTTGAAGCGGCCGGTCAGATCATCGGTGACGGCGACGACGACGCTCGCCTTGTTGTCCTCGCCGGCGCCGACAAAGACGACGATGCCGGAGCCGAGCGACTTCTTGCCGGCATCGGCCAACGGCTTAAGATCCTTTGGCGAGACGCCCGATACCGCCTTGCCGAGAAAACCGACACCGGCAATGGTTTCGTTTTCCGCAGGCACACCGGCTGGCGAGCGATCGCCCAGCGCCAGCTTCTTGCGCGCCTCGATCAGCTCCTTTTCGAGCTTCTTGCGTTCGTCCAGCAGCGCCTCGACGCGGGCCGGCACATCGGCCGGCGAAATCTTCAGCGCGGCGGCGGCCGCCTTCAACCGCTTGTCCTGTTCGTCGAGATGCTTTCTGGCGGCCTCGCCGGTCAACGCCTCGATGCGGCGCACGCCGGCAGCGACCGCGCTGTCGGACACGATGCGCACCAGGCCGATATCGCCGGTCGCCCTGACATGCGTGCCGCCGCATAGCTCGACCGAATAAGGCCGGTTGGCCTTGGCGCCATGCAAGCCCGTGCCCATCGAAACGACGCGCACTTCATCGCCATATTTCTCGCCAAACAGCGCCATGGCGCCTTCGGCAATGGCGTCGTCGACAGACATCAGCCGCGTGGTTACAGGGCCGTTCTGAACGACGATCTCGTTTGCCATGCGCTCGACCTCTTCGAGCTCGTCAGGCGAGATCGGCTTGTTGTGCGAAATGTCGAAGCGCAGACGCTCGGGCGCGACCAGCGAGCCCTTCTGCGCCACATGGGTACCCAGCACCTCGCGCAGCGCCTCATGGATCAGATGCGTGGCGGAATGGTTCGCGCGCAGCCTGGAGCGACGCGCGTGGTCCACCTTCAGCTCGACGGTCGCGCCCGTCTTGACGGTGCCGTTGGCCACCTTGCCGAGATGGACGAAAAGCCCATCGGCCTTCTTCTGGGTATCGGATATTTCGATCGAGAACCCGTCGCCCGAAATGACGCCGGTGTCGCCCATCTGGCCACCGGACTCGCCATAGAACGGCGTCTGGTTGACAACCACGGCAACGGCGTCGCCCTTGCCGGCGCTGTCGACGGTCTTGCCGTCCCTGACCAGCGCCTGGATGAGGCCTTCCGCCTGCTCGGTCTCATAGCCGAGGAACTCGGTGGCGCCGGCGTTCTCGCGCACCGGAAACCATACCGTCTCGGTCGCCACGTCGCCGGAGCCGGCCCAGCTTTTGCGCGCCTCCGCCTTCTGCCGCTCCATCGCCTCGGTGAAGCCGGCAAGGTTGACCGAGATGTTGCGCTGGCGCAGCGCGTCCTGCGTCAGATCGAGCGGAAAGCCATAGGTGTCGTAGAGCTTGAACGCTGTCTCGCCATCCAGCATGTCGCCGGAGGCCAGCTTTTCCGTCGCCTCCGAAAGCAAGCCCAAGCCGCGCACCAGCGTCTTGCGGAAGCGCGTCTCTTCCAGCTTCAGCGTTTCGGTGATCATCTGTTCGCCGCGCACCAGTTCCGGGTAGGCTTGGCCCATCTCGCGGACCAGCGCCGGCACCAGGCGCCACATCAGCGGATCGCGGGCGCCGAGCAATTGCGCGTGGCGCATGGCGCGGCGCATGATGCGACGAAGCACGTAGCCGCGGCCTTCGTTGGACGGCAGCACGCCGTCGGCGACCAGGAAGCAGGACGAACGCAGGTGATCGGCAATGACGCGCAACGATGCGACGGCGTCCGCATCCGGACCGCGGCCGAGCGCCGACGATGCGGCGTCGATGAGGTGGCGGAACAGGTCGGTTTCGAAGACGCTTTCAACGCCTTGCAGGATGGAGGCCATGCGCTCGAGGCCCATGCCCGTGTCGATCGACGGACGCGGCAGGTCGATGCGCTCGTCTTTCGTCACCTGTTCATACTGCATGAACACCAGGTTCCAGAATTCAAGGAAACGGTCGCCATCCTCCTCGGGGCTGCCGGGAGGGCCGCCCCAGATATGCTCGCCGCGGTCGATGAATATCTCCGAACACGGCCCGCAAGGTCCAGTGTCACCCATCGCCCAGAAGTTGTCCGAAGTCGCGATGCGGATGATGCGATCGTCCGAAAGGCCGGCGATCTTCTTCCAGTACGAAGCCGCCTCGTCGTCGGTGTGGTAGACGGTGACCAGCAGCTTGTCCTTCTTCAGCCCGAACTCCCTGGTGATCAGGTTCCAGGCAAGCTCTATGGCCCGCTCCTTGAAATAGTCGCCGAAGGAGAAATTGCCGAGCATCTCGAATAAGGTCAGGTGGCGCGCGGTGTAGCCGACATTGTCGAGGTCGTTGTGCTTGCCGCCGGCGCGAACACTCTTCTGGGCGGTCGTGGCGCGCGAATAGGGCCGCTTCTCCAGACCGGTGAAAACGTTCTTGAACTGCACCATGCCGGCATTGGTGAACATCAGCGTCGGGTCGTTGCGCGGCACCAGCGGGCTTGACGCGACGACCTCGTGACCTTCCTTGCGAAAATAGTCGAGAAATGCCGACCGGATCTCGTTGACGCCACTCATGAATACTGCCTTTTCGAGAGAACCGCCGGCTGCCGGCGGAAAATAGACATGGCCTTTTAGCGGTCGCACCGCAGCCTGTCCAGAAACACCAAATGGGCTCAAATCCCGGCTTTCACCAGCGCCTTGAAATGCGTCTGCCTCGCCGTCAAACGCGAACCGCCGGCCCTGGGCCGGCGGTTTGAAACGCATCGATTACACAAACTCAAAATCAAAACATCAAATCGAAACCTGGCTGAGACTCAGCGAGGCGTCGCTTGCCCTACATCACCCCAGCGTCGTCCTCGAAACCGTCGTCGCTGCTCTCGGAGCCGCCGTTCTCAAGGAATTTCTCAGCG
Organism: Mesorhizobium sp. M0598; assembly: GCF_040320865.1. Taxonomy (NCBI): domain Bacteria; kingdom Pseudomonadati; phylum Pseudomonadota; class Alphaproteobacteria; order Hyphomicrobiales; family Phyllobacteriaceae; genus Mesorhizobium; species Mesorhizobium sp. M0598. The sequence continues at coordinate 198,676 of NZ_JAMYQL010000002.1, forward strand.
ATCAGCCCGGCATTCTGCCGTAGCGCCAGCTCGATCTCGCGCGCCGTGTCGGGATTGTCGCGCAGGAACAGTTTTGCGTTTTCGCGGCCCTGGCCAAGACGCTGCGAATTGTAGGAGAACCAGGCGCCCGACTTTTCGACCACGCCCGCCTTGACGCCGAGATCGACCAGCTCGCCGGTCTTGGAGACGCCCTCGCCATACATGATGTCGAACTCGACCACCTTGAAGGGCGGCGCCAGCTTGTTCTTGACGACCTTGACGCGGGTCTGGTTGCCGACGACCTCGTCGCGATCCTTGACCGAGCCGATGCGGCGGATGTCGAGGCGGACCGAAGCATAGAATTTCAACGCATTGCCGCCGGTCGTCGTCTCGGGCGAACCGAACATGACGCCGATCTTCATGCGGATCTGGTTGATGAAGATGACCATGGTGTTGGAGCGCGAGATCGAGGCGGTGAGCTTGCGCAGTGCCTGGCTCATCAGGCGGGCCTGCAGGCCGGGCAGCGAATCGCCCATCTCGCCTTCGATTTCCGCCCGCGGCGTCAACGCCGCCACCGAATCGACCACCAGCACGTCGATGGCGCCGGAGCGCACCAGCGTGTCGCAGATCTCCAGCGCCTGCTCGCCGGTATCGGGCTGCGAGATCAGCAGGTTTTCGAGATCGACGCCGAGCTTGCGGGCATAGACCGGGTCGAGCGCGTGCTCGGCATCGACGAAGGCGCAGATGCCGCCCTTCTTCTGGGCTTCGGCCACCGTGTGCAGCGCCAGCGTCGTCTTGCCCGAGCTTTCCGGCCCGTAGATCTCGACGATGCGGCCGCGCGGCAGGCCGCCGACGCCAAGCGCGATGTCCAGCCCAAGCGAGCCGGTCGGCACCGTTTCGATCTCGACGACCTGCTCGTTCGCGCCGAGCCGCATGATCGAGCCCTTGCCGAAGGCACGCTCAATTTGCGACAGCGCGGCATCCAGAGCCTTTGATTTGTCCACCGCTTTGTCCTCTACAAGCCGCAAAGAATTCTGAGCCATGATACATCACCCCGTGGTCGTCAATGGAGGCCGGACAATCCCGCAATCCTTAAAAGAATGTACCTCATTTGTTCTCATTTGTCAATGAGCACCAAGGGTTTGAAAAATAACGCATATCCCTATTTGTTCTATTTTTGTTTCGCGATTATTGCTTCCGATGCGTCTCGCCTCGCATGCGGCGCCGTTGCCGTTACCAACCGAATCGGACCCGCGATTGCAGGGTTCCGCCCGGCGACCTAGTCTCTCCGGGCAACAGCTAAAGGGCATTTTGACGGCATGATCAAATCCCCGACGATCCTGGCCGTGGGCGGCGCCTATATCGAGCGGCGCGGCCGGGTTGCCGGCGCCTTCGTGCCAGCAGCGTCTAATCCGGGCACGATGCGCGAGCATGTCGGCGGCGCCGTCTTCAACGCCTTGCGCTGTGCCGTGCGCCGCGGCGTCTCGGCCTCGCTGCTTTCGGTGCGCGGCGGCGATGCCCTTGGCGACACGGTTTTACGCGCCGTCACCGAGGCCGGCATTGCCGACCTGTCGGCGGTGTTCCTCGACCGAGCAACGCCAAGCCATACGATGCTGATCGATAGCGACGGCGGGCTGATCGCCGGCCTTGCCGACATGGTGCTCTACGAGCTGGCGCTTCCCAAGCAGATCCGCCGCGCCAAGGTCCGGGAAGCGATCGGTTCGGCCGACGCGGTGCTGTGCGACGCCAACCTGCCGTCGACCGCGCTGGAGCGGCTGGCGGCACTCGCCGCCGGCAAGCCGGTGTTTGCGCTTGCGGTCTCGCCCAACAAAGCGGCGCGGCTGACGCCGGTGCTCGACCGTCTGGCGATGGCCTTCATGAACCGGCACGAGGCCGGCGTGCTCGCCGGCCTCCAAATCGATCAAGGCATCGTCGACGGCCTGAGACGCGCCGGGCTGAAAAGCGGCGTGATCACCGCCGGCGACGAACCAGTGCTCGGTTTCGACGAATTGAGCGCGTTCTCGATCTCGCCACCGCCGCTACAAAAGCGGACCGATGCTGCCGGCGCCGGCGACGCATTGGCAGGCGCCACGATCGCTGCCCTGCTGCGCGGCCTGACGCTGCGCGCCGCACTGCGCGAAGGCATTGCCGCAGCTATGCTCGTCGTCGAGAGTGCCGCCTTCACCAGCGCTGGCTTTGCCGAAGCGCTGGCGCTCGTGCCCGAGGCGCGGGACCTGGCATGAAGTACGGCCCGGAATTGCCGAAGCATGACGCAGCCTATTTGCCGGCGCGCCGTGCTGCCTCGTAGGCGCGGCGCGCCCACATCGCCATCTCGTCGGGATCGTCGAAGGCGCTGTCGGGAACGCTCCAATAGGGCATCGACACGAGCTTGCCGTGCCGCGAGCCGGTATAGGTCCATTGCCGGCAGCCGGCCGCTTCGAAATCCGGGGCGCTTTCGGCGTCGGCCTTCAGCATCAATTCGCCACGGATGACGATGGCGACGATGACGCCGTCGAAATAGATGCCCTTGCCGCCGAACAGCTTGCGGATGCTGACCGGGCCGAGGCCTTCGAAAAGCTCTTCTATGCGCTCGTTGTCCATGCGGCGATCATGTCACCCGGATTTCCCCTTGTCATCGACGCAACCGGCACCATCCTGACAAGTTCAGAATCAATTTCGTCGGAGTTTTTCATGCCGCTTCTGCTCAAAGGGTCCTGCCGGTGCAATGCCGTACGTTTCGAGGTGGAAAGCCACACGCCGGTGCCGTTCATGCTGTGCTACTGCTCGATCTGCCGCAAGCAGCAGGGCGGTGGCGGTTTTGCCATCAATCTCGGCGCCGATTACGAGACGCTGAAAATCCAGGGCAAGCGCCATCTCGGCGTCTACCGCGCCGAGATCGAGGACGACGAGCACCCGCAACGCGAGACCTCGACGGGCGAGCGGAACTTCTGCACGAAATGCGGGACGGCACTCTGGCTCTACGACCCAACCTGGCCGGAGCTGGTGCATCCGTTTGCCTCGGCGATCGACACAGAGCTACCGAAGCCGCCGGAGAAGGTGCATCTGATGCTGAAATACAAGGCGAACTGGGTCGAGCCGGATATCGGCAAGGGCGACAAGGTTTTCGATGTCTACCCGGAGGAGTCGATCGCAGACTGGCACAAGCGAACGGGGATGTGGGTGGATTAGCGTTCTTCTCCCCGTCGCTATACGGGGAGAAGATGCCGGCAGGCAGATGAGGGGCGGCGCGAACTTGCGAGAGCCGGCCCTGCCCCTCATCCGGCCCTTCGGGCCACCTTCTCCCCGTATAGTGACGGGGAGAAGGAAAGCCTCAGGCCGAAGCGCGCGCCTCGGCCAGTGCCTTCAGATCGGCCGGCTTCAATTCGACCGATTCGCCGCAGCCGCAGGCCGAACTCTGGTTCGGATTGCGGAAGGTGAAGCCGGTGCGCAGCGTCGTCCGCTCGAAGTCCATCTCGGTGCCGAACAGGAAAAGTGCCGCCTCCGGCGCGACATAGACATGGGCGCCATCGCGCTCGATATGATCGTCCTTGGTGTTCGGCTCGGTCACCAGATCGACCGTATATTCCATGCCGGCGCAGCCGCCCTTCTTGATGCCAAGGCGAATGCCATGCGCGTTCTCACGGGTCGCGACGATCTCGCGCACCCGGTCGGCAGCCTTTTCGGTCATGGTGATGACGGCGAAGCGTCCCATTCTTTTTCCTTCTCCATTCCTTGCAGGTTCAAGGCCTGCCGAATGATTCCTCACCTAAAATGGTGAAGTTTTGTACCCGGCGCAAGTGCGCCAGCCTCCGGCTGGTCGGATGCTAGTACCACCCCACCGCCACCTGCGCCTCTTCCGACATGCGATCGGGCGACCAGGGTGGGTCGAAGGTCATGTTGACCTCGACGCCGGAGACGCCTTCGACGGCGCCGACGGCATTCTCCACCCAACCGGGCATTTCGCCGGCCACCGGGCAGCCAGGCGCGGTCAGCGTCATGTCGATCTTGACCGAGCGGTCGTCCTCGATATCGATCTTGTAGACCAGGCCGAGCTCATAGATGTCGGCCGGGATTTCCGGGTCATAGACCGTCTTCAGCGCCGAGACGATGTCGTCGGTCAGCCGCGCCAGTTCGTCGGCGGGAATGGCCGATCCGGAAACCGCCGCATTGGTCGTCGCTTCCGAATTGGTCTCGGCGGTGTGGCTGGCATCATCCATCATCGTCACCCGAAGAACTTTCGCGCCTTTTCCAGCGCATCGGCCAAAGCATCGACTTCGGCCCTGGTATTATACATGCCGAACGATGCCCTGCATGTGGATGTTACGCCGAAGCGTTTCAACAGCGGCTGGGCGCAATGCGTGCCGGCGCGCACCGCCACTCCCTGCCGGTCAATGACCATCGAGACGTCATGGGCATGGATGCCCTGCAGCTCGAAGGAAATGATGGCACCCTTGCCGGGGGCATCGCCGAAGATGCGCAGCGAGTTGATGGCGCGCAGTTTTTGATGCGCATAATCCTTCAGATCGGCCTCGTGCGCGGCGATACGCTCGCGTCCGACCTTTTCCATGTATTCCAGCGCCGCACCAAGCCCGATCGCCTGCACGATCGGCGGCGTGCCGGCCTCGAAACGGTGCGGCGGGTCGTTGTAGGTGACGATGTCCTGCGTCACCTCCTCGATCATCTCGCCGCCGCCCATGAACGGGCGCATGCGCTCCAGAATATCCTTCTTGCCGTAGAGCACGCCGATGCCCGACGGGCCATAGACCTTGTGGCCGGTGAAGACGAAGAAATCGCAGTCGAGGTCCTGCACGTCGATCGGCATATGCACCGCGCTCTGGCTGCCGTCGACCAGCACCGGAATGCCGCGGGCATGGGCAATGCGCACGATCTCCTTGATCGGCGTCACCGTGCCCAGCGCGTTCGACATATGGGTGATGGCAACCAGCCTGGTGCGGTCGGTCAGCCGCTTCTCGAATTCCTCGATATGGAAGACGCCGAGATCATCGACCGGCACCCAGACCAGCTTGGCGCCCTGCCGCTCGCGGATGAAATGCCACGGCACGATGTTGGAATGGTGCTCCATGATCGACAGCACGATCTCGTCGCCCTCGCCGATGTTCGGCATGCCGAAACCATAAGCAACCGTGTTGATCGCCGCCGTGGTGTTGGAGGTGAAGACGATATTGTCGGTGCTCGGCGCATTGAGGAAACGGCGCACCGTCTCGCGAGCCTTCTCATAGGCGTCGGTCGCGGCATTCGACAGGAAATGCAGGCCACGATGGACGTTGGCATATTCCTGGGAATAGGCGTGCTGGATAGCGTCGAGCACCGCCTGTGGTTTCTGCGCCGAGGCGCCATTGTCGAGATAGACCAGCGGTTTGCCGTAGACTTGCCGCGACAGGATCGGGAAGTCGCGGCGGATCGCCTCGACGTCGTAGGGGATGTTTTCGACTTTCTGGTCCATCTCGAAGTCCTTGCCGCGCTGCCGCGTTCCTTCCAACACCCCTCATCCGTCTTGGCGCTTCGCGCCAATCCACCTTCTCCCACAAGGGGAGAAGGAGAGGCGCGTTTCCTTCTCCCCTTGTGGGAGAAGGTGGCCGAGCGAAGCTCGGTCGGATGAGGGGTGCTGGCCGAAGCGCCAGGCCCTCATCCACTTTATCCGTGCGCCACGAACCAGTTGTCGAGTCTCGCTTCCAGCGCCTCGACGATGGCCTCGTCGTCCAGTTCCTCGATCACTTCGGCGACGAAGGCCTTGACCAGCAGGCCGCGCGCGGTCTTCTCGTCGACGCCGCGCGCCATCAGGTAGAACAGATGGCTGTGGTCGATCTCGGTGACGGTCGCGCCATGGCCGCAGACGACGTCGTCGGCGAAGATTTCGAGCTCCGGCTTGGTCGAGAACTCGCCGTCATCCGACAGAAGCAGCGTGTTGCAGGCCATCTTGGCGTTGGTCTTCTGCGCATATTGGTGGACGTTGATGCGGCCCTGGAAGACGCCGCGCGCCTTGCCGGTCACCACGTTTCGGATGACTTCGGTCGAGGCTGTGTGCGGTACGGCGTGGTCGAGCACCATGGTGACGTCGGTATGGGTATCGCCGGCGAGCAGATTGATGCCGCGCAAGGTGAATTCGGCGCCCTCGCCGGTCGTCTTCACAACGACCTCCTGCCGGACAAGCTTGCCGCCGGCATTCATGATGAACAGCGTCAGCTTCGAATTCTTGCCGAGATGCGCCTTGAACTGGGCAAGATGCGTTGCCGTATCCGGCTGCTCCTGCACGACCAGCCATGTCACTTCGGCGCCCTCGCCAAGCACAAGCTGGCTGACCGAACTGACCAGTGCCGCCCCCTCGCCCGCCTGGCGTTCGACGATGACAGCGTTGGCGCCGGCGCCGACACGGATGGCCAGCCGTACATGCGTCTGTCCACCGGCCTGCAAATTCTGCAGCTCAAGCGGCTTTTCCAGTTGGGCACCGTCGGCGATGTCGACGAAATAGCCGTCGGCGACAAAGGCGGTGTTGAGCGCGCCGATGGCATCGTCGGCGCCATAGGAATCCAACCCCGGAGCGATGCTGCCGTCGGTCAGCTTCTCCGACAGGCGCTGCACGGCAACGCCTTCGATACCGGGCAGTTTCGTACTCGAAACGCCGTTCAGCACCGGCAAAACGCTGGAGCCTTCGACGATCGGCGCAATGGCTTTCGCGACCGCTGCCGGATCGAAGTCCGGCACCGAGGTCAGCAGCCGGCGCAGGTCCGTATAGTGCCAGGATTCGATGCGCCGCGTCGGCAGGCCGCTTTTGATCGCCTCGATGGCGTCGTCGCGCTTCAGCATCACCGCGCCGTCGCCGGGCAGTAGCGACAGCCGCTCGCCAAAGGCGTCGATCAGTGCCGTTTCAGCTAATGTTCGCTGGGGTGTCGTGTGCATATTCATCAGTTTCGTCCTGCCTTCCGGCATCTCACGCGGCTTGCCCGATCACGCCGGCATAGCCATTGGCCTCGAGGTCGAGCGCCAGCGACTTGTCGCCCGACTTGATCACCTGACCCCTGTAGAGCACGTGCACCGTATCCGGCACGATGTATTGGAGCAGGCGCTGGTAATGGGTGATGACGACGATGGCGCGGTCCGGCGAGCGCAGCGTGTTGACGCCGTCCGCGACGATCTTCAACGCGTCGATGTCGAGGCCGGAATCGGTCTCGTCGAGCACGCAGAGCTTTGGCTCGAGCAGCTTCATCTGCAGGATCTCGGCACGCTTCTTCTCGCCGCCGGAGAAGCCGACATTGAGCGGCCGCTTCAGCATCGCCATGTCCATGTTGAGCGAGGCGGCAGCTTCCTTTACGCGCTTGAGAAATTCCGGGATCTTCAGCGGTTCCTCGCCACGCGCCTTGCGCTGCTCGTTCATCGCAACCTTCAAAAATTCCATCGTCGCCACGCCCGGTATCTCCATCGGATACTGGAAGGCGAGGAAGATGCCGGCGGTTGCGCGCTCGGCGGGATCCATTTCGAGGATCGACTGGCCGTTGTAGAGGATGTCGCCCTCGGTGACCTCATAATCCTCGCGCCCGGCAAGGATATAGGACAGCGTCGATTTTCCCGAGCCGTTCGGCCCCATGATGGCGGCGACCTCACCGGCCTTCACCGAAAGATTCAGGCCGCGGATGATCTCGGTGCCGTCATCGACGATGCGGGCATGCAGGTTTCTGATTTCAAGCATTCTCTTGCTCTATCGTTCCGTTAACTACATATCGCCGAGCTAGGGCAACGGCGACGTCGCTTTCAAGTTCAGGTGCCAAGTCAAATCGCATACTTCCGTCCTCGACGGCGTCGGCGGGATTCGGCCACCTGGTGATTTCAAAAATCTCAGGGCCGTAGACGGTGATCATCAACTCCGTGCCGTCTTCGCGCCCAGCGCTAATTCGGTTGGCTTCGACTTCGATCCTGACGACAACTTTCCTTTCGGCAGCAAAGCTTCGAAGGTAGTTCCCGAGCGACGTTGCCAATTCTCCGCAAATCCGCTCATCGAGGTCGGCCCGATAGTTGTCGGGTAGCTCACCAGAATGCCTGTCAAACTGGTGAACGCGTGCGACCAACGGCGGACCGTCCTCTGCCTCATCATCACTCACCCAACACTCCCCTCAAGACTAATCCCGATCAGCTTCTGCGCTTCGACCGCGAATTCCATCGGCAGTTGCTGGATGACGTCCTTGACGAAGCCGTTGACGATCAGCGCGATCGCCTCTTCTTCCGGAATGCCGCGCTGCATCACGTAGAACTTCTGGTCCTCTGAAATCTTCGAGGTGGTTGCCTCGTGCTCGAACTGCGCGGTCGAATTCTTGGCTTCCATGTAGGGCACGGTGTGCGCGCCGCACTGGTCGCCGATCAGCAGCGAATCGCAGTTGGTGAAGTTGCGGGCGTTGGTTGCCTTGCGGTGCGCCGAGACCTGGCCGCGATAGGTGTTCTGCGAATAGCCGGCGGCGATGCCCTTGGAGATGATGCGGCTCGACGTGTTCTTGCCCAAATGGATCATCTTGGTGCCGCTGTCGACCTGCTGATAACCATTCGACACGGCAATCGAATAGAACTCGCCGCTGGAATCGTCGCCGCGCAGGATGCAGCTCGGATATTTCCAGGTGATGGCCGAACCGGTCTCGACCTGCGTCCAAGAAATCTTCGAACGGTGGCCACGGCAGTCGCCGCGCTTGGTAACGAAATTGTAGATGCCGCCCTTGCCTTCGGCGTCGCCGGGATACCAGTTCTGCACCGTCGAATATTTGATTTCGGCGTCATCGAGCGCGATCAGCTCGACCACCGCGGCATGAAGCTGGTTCTCGTCGCGCTGCGGCGCCGTGCAGCCTTCGAGATAGGAGACGTAAGCCCCCTCCTCGGCGATGATCAGCGTGCGCTCGAACTGGCCGGTGTTCCTCTCGTTCATGCGGAAATAGGTCGACAGTTCCATCGGGCAGCGCACGCCCTTGGGCACGAAGACGAAGGAGCCGTCGGTGAACACGGCCGAATTCAGCGTCGCGTAGAAATTGTCGGAGGTCGGCACGACCGAGCCGAGATACTTCTTCACCAGCTCCGGATGCTCGCGGATGGCTTCCGAGATCGAGCAGAAGATGACGCCGGCCTGCGCCAGTTCCTTCTTGAAAGTGGTGACGACGGAGACGGAATCGAACACCGCATCGACGGCGACGCGGCCCGACTTGTAGACGTTGTCGCTGGCTTCCTCGAGCTCCGACGCATCGGTCTTCTGCACGCCGGCGAGGATTTCCTGTTCCCTGAGCGGAATGCCGAGCTTCTCATAGACCTTCAGCAATTCGGGGTCGACCTCGCTGAGCGAAGTCGGACCCGGCGTGCTCTTGGGCGCCGCGTAATAATGGAGATCCTGGAAATCGATTTTGGGATAGTGGACGCGCGCCCATTTCGGCTCGTCCAGCGTCAGCCAGCGGCGATAGGCTTCCAGGCGCCATTCCAGCATCCAGGACGGCTCGTCCTTCTTCGCCGAAATGAAGCGGATAATGTCTTCGCTCAGGCCCTTGGGGGCCTTGTCCATCGCGATTTCGGTCTGGAATCCGTATTTATACTGGTCGACATCGATCTTTCGAACTCGATCGATCGTCTCCTGCACAGCAGGCATCAGCGTTCTCCATCCACGCCGGGGTCAAGGCCCGGCAGTTTTCAAACTATGGCACCGCAAACGAGCACCCATCAGGCACCCGAGGCGGCGTAGGTGTCATATAGTGCGTTCATGCCGGAAATTCACCCGGCCAAATTCGAACGCACGGCTCTACCAGGCCGCAAGGCCCTACATTTCGTCTGCCGCGCTCAGGCGGCTCGTTCCCTGCTTGCCTTTTCCTTACCGGCTTGGCGCGCGACGATCGTCGCCAGCGCCGAACGGAACAGCTCAATGTCTTCGGCGCTGGTCGCGTGGCCGATGGACACGCGCAACGCGCCGAGGCCGTCACCGTAACCCATCGCTTTCAGCACATGGCTCGGGCCGACCTTGCCCGACGAACAGGCCGATCCCGCCGAGAGCGCCACACCGGCCAGGTCGAAGGCAATCTGCGCCGTCTCGGCCTTGATGCCGGCAATAGCGAAGAATGTCGTATTGGCAAGCCTTGGCGCGCCGGTCCCGAAGATTTCGGCGTCCGGAACAAGCGTTTTTACGATCGCCTCGATTTCGTCGCGACGCTGCCGCACCGTTTCGATCGTTTGCAAGCCGGCAGACGCCTCTCGCGCCGCCGCGCCAAACCCGGCAATCGCCGCTAGGTTTTCGGTGCCGCCGCGATGGCCTTTTTCCTGGCCACCGCCGCTGACCAGCGGCTTTGGCATCATCAGGTCCGACGCCGCGACAATGGCGCCGACCCCCTTGGGGCCGCCGATCTTGTGCGAGGAGAGAATCAGATAATCTGCGTAACCCGCTGACATATCAAGCGGAATGCGGCCGGCCGCCTGCACGGCATCGACAACCAGGATGCCACCCGCCGACTTGACGATTTCGGCAATGCGGCCAACCGGCTGGATCACGCCGGTCTCATTGTTGGCAGCGTGGATGGCCACCAGCGGCAAGCCTTCGGCCTTGTCATGCTGGGCGAGAGCCTCGGCCAAAACGTCGAGCCTGACGACGCCGTCGGCGTCGACGCCGATCCGCGTTACCTGCCCCGTGGGGAAACGCCCGCCGTTCAGCAGGCAGGGATGGTCGGCCTCGGACACATGGAGCCGGCTCATGCCGACAGCGCCGCGCCCCATCTGCCAGTCCGGCGTCAGCAGCGTCGAGGCCGTTTCCGTCGCGCCGGAGGTGAATACGACATGCTCGGCCCTGGCGTTGGCCAGTCGAGCCACGTCGCGCCTGGCGTCCTCGATCAGCCGCCGTGCAGCGCGGCCCTCGGCATGAACCGAGGACGGGTTGGCGGCGACGTCGAGCGCAGCCACCACCGCCGCGCGCGCCGAGGCAAGCAGCGGCGCGCTGGCGTTGTAGTCGAGGTAGGCGCGTGCTCCGGCCATTTCCGTCCAACTGGTCCCTTCAAAAGCCGTTCCGCGAAGATAGCGCGTTATTTCCTTGAAATTGCAAGGCAAGACGTCCTATTTACGCGGCTTGCGGCGCGGGTGGCCGAGCCACAATTTTTGGCCGCCCAGTTTTGAACAATTCTAAACTAGCTTCTAGAAAGACGCTCGCCCTGCGTCAAGGCCTAGGGAAGACTGGGGCCAGAGGAAGAGTTGTTCCGGGCGCCGCGCAATTTATGCCAAGTGGAGTATTTCATGCCTGAGGTCATTTTCACCGGTCCGGCCGGCCGCCTGGAGGGTCGTTATCAGCCCTCGAAGGAAAAGAGCGCGCCGATTGCCATCGTCCTGCACCCGCACCCCCAGTTCGGCGGCACGATGAACAACAAGATCGTCTACGACCTCTTCTACATGTTCCAGAAGCGCAATTTCACCACGCTGCGCTTCAATTTCCGCGGCATCGGCCGCAGCCAGGGCGAGTTCGACCACGGCACCGGCGAATTGTCCGACGCCGCCGCGGCGCTCGACTGGGTGCAGTCGCTGCATCCGGATTCCAAGAGCTGCTGGGTTGCCGGCTATTCGTTCGGCTCGTGGATCGGCATGCAGCTTCTGATGCGCCGGCCGGAGATCGAGGGCTTCATCTCGGTCGCGCCGCAGCCCAATACCTATGATTTCTCGTTCCTGGCGCCATGCCCGTCGTCCGGCCTGATCATCCACGGCGACGCCGACAAGGTCGCGCCGCCCAAGGACGTGCAGGGCCTGGTCGACAAGCTGCACACGCAAAAGGGCATTACCATCACCCAGAAGACCCTGCCCGGCGCCAACCATTTCTTTGCCAACCATGCGGAGCTTCTGATCGAGGAATGCGCGGACTATCTGGATCGCCGGCTGGCCGGGGAACTGTCCGACCCACGGCCGAAGCGGCTGAGATAATCAGCGATGTACCAACCGCCTCACTTCCAGGAAACACGGCCGGACGTCCTGCACGGGCTGATCCGGGCGCATCCGCTTGGCCTGCTGGTGTCGAACGGCGTCGAGGGGCCGGTCGCCAACGCGATTCCCTTTCTTCTAGACTCGGATGTGCCGCCGAACGGCAGGCTCCGCGCCCATTTGGCCAAAGCCAATCCGCAATGGCGGCTTTTGGCCGACAATCCCCTGGCGCGGGTGCTGGTCGTCTTCCAGGGCGCCGATGCATATGTGACGCCGTCCTGGTACGAGACCAAGCGTGAAACCGGCAAGGTGGTACCGACCTGGAACTACGCCATCGTCCAGGTGCGCGGCATCGTCACGGTGATCGAAGACCAGGATTGGCTGGCCGAGCAGATTTCCGATCTGACGATGTCGCAGGAGGGCAGCCGCTCGGCGCCGTGGGCGGTGACCGACGCGCCGGCACCCTTCATCCAGTCGCAGATCAAAGGCATCGTCGGCCTGGAGATCGAAATCACCGAAATCAGCGGCAAATGGAAAGTCAGCCAGAACCGCCCGGCCGCCGACCGCGTCGGTGTCGCCGAGGGGCTCGAGAGCGAGACTGCCAACTCGGCCGACATGGTCCGGCTGGTAAGGTCTTACGGCGGGCTGGACGGCAAGTAATCTGGATTGCTTGCTCGACCGGTTTCGGTCGAGGCTCAATCGACCTTCGTCATCGCCGCCTTGCGCTCGTTGGCGATCAGCCAGAGATTGCGGATATAGATCAACAGGCCCATGGCCTGGCCGGCGATGAACACCGGATCCTGACGCTGGATGGCGTAGATCAGCAGCAGGCCGCCGCCGAACAGCGAAAAGAACCAGAAGGCGATCGGCACGACGCTGCGCTTGGCCTTTTCCGACGCTACCCACTGCACCAGAAAGCGCATGGTGAAGAAGAACTGGGCGACGAAGCCAAGCAGAACCCAGGCATCGAATTGCTTGACGAAAACATCGTGAAGCCAGGTCGCCAATTCCTGAAGCACGTTACCCATGCCTGATTTCCTCTACTTTGGGCATTCTGCGGCGCCTGCGGCGCAGCCACCAGACGCCGGCAAGATCAAGCACGCCCTGCAGGCCGCGATCGAAGATGCCGTAATTCGATTTGCCGTGACGGCGGGAGCGGTCGACGACGTCGCAATGGACGACGCGGTAGCCCTCCTGGATGACCAGCGCCGGAACAAAGCGGTGGGTGCCGTCGAAGAACGGCAGTTTCCGCAAAATGTCGGTATGGATCGCCTTGAGGCCGCAGCCGGTATCCCGCGTCTCGTCGTGCAGGATGGCCTTTCTCAGTCCGTTGGCGAAACGCGACGCCAGCTGCTTAATCTTGCTGTCGCGGCGCTTCAGACGCTGTCCCTGCGCGGCCCCGACATCTGGACCAGCCTGCCGGAGCGCGTCAATCAACACTGGGATATAGCCGGGGTCGTTCTGGCCGTCGCCGTCGATGGTGGCGACGATATCGCCGCGCGCCGCCCAGGCGCCCGAACGCACCGAGAGCGACTGGCCAGCGGATTTCGCATGCCTGAGATGGCGCAGCGGGAACGCGCGAAGCGCTGCCTGGGCGGCGAGCACCGAAGGGGTATCGTCGGTTGAGCCGTCATCGACGACGATGACCTCGAAGTCGCGCCCGGCCATCACGGCGCCGATCTCGTCGAGCAGAAGCGGCAGGTTCGCCGCCTCGTTCCGGCAAGGAATGACGATGGATATCTCCGGCATCTCGACTCTGTCATAGGATATGGCATTCGATCGATGCCGTGCGGTCCAGCGGATGAGACCCGTTGGCGGCGCCTCATTACGCCAGCCGAAACGATGACGCAAGCAGGCCGCACGCTTGGGGTTCTCCCTTCTCCCCTTGTGGGAGAAGGTGGCCGCGCGAAGCGCGGTCGGATGAGGGGTGTTCCAGCTTGGCATCACCTGCACTCCGTCCAGCACCCCTCAACCGTCTTGGCGCTGCGCGCCAATCCACCTTCTCCCACAAGGGGAGAAGGCAAGAGGGTGTCGCAAAATCGGATTCCACTTTTGCTGATCGCGCTTGAGTGCTAAACGCCCGCCTTCATGCATACCCGAGCCGCATTCGGCCGGAAGCCTTTCGGGAAAGAAAAATGTCCGCCTTCAAATCCGATTTCCTGCGCACGATGAGCGAGCGCGGTTTCATCCACCAGACCTCGGACGATGCCGCCCTCGACCAGCTTTTCGCCACGGAAACGGTGAGCGCCTATATCGGCTTCGACGCCACCGCCAGGAGCCTGCATGCCGGGTCGCTGATCCAGATCATGATGCTTTACTGGCTGCAGCAGACCGGCCACCGGCCAATCGCGCTGATGGGCGGCGGCACCTCGATGATCGGCGATCCGTCGTTCAAGGACGAGGCGCGCAAGCTTTTGACGCCGCAGGATATAGAGGACAATCTCGCCGGCATCCGCCGCAACTTCACGCCCTACCTCAAATTCGGCAGCGGCCCGAACGACGCCGTCATGATCAACAATGCCGACTGGCTGATGGACATCAACTACGTCAATTTCCTGCGCGATGTCGGCCGGCATTTTTCGGTCAACCGCATGCTGGCCTTCGATTCGGTCAAGCTCCGGCTGGACCGCGAGCAGTCGCTGTCGTTCCTCGAATTCAACTACATGATCCTGCAGGCCTATGACTTCGTCGAGCTCTACAAGCGTCTCGGCTGCCGGCTGCAGATGGGCGGCTCCGACCAGTGGGGCAACATCGTCAACGGCATCGATCTCGGCCATCGCATGGAAGGCGCGCAGCTTTATGCGCTGACGACGCCGCTGCTCACCACCTCCTCCGGCGCCAAGATGGGCAAGTCGGCCTCGGGCGCGGTCTGGCTCGATGCGGAGATGCTGAGCCCGTACGAGTTCTGGCAATACTGGCGCAACACCGAGGATGCCGATGTCGGCCGTTTCCTGAAGCTTTACACGACCCTGCCACTCGCCGAGGTCGCACGCCTCGAACGGCTCGGCGGCTCGGAGATCAACGAAGCCAAGAAGATCCTCGCCACCGAAATCACCGCCATGCTGCATGGCCGCGAGGCGGCGGAGGAGGCAGCTAGGACGGCAGAAGCGCTTTTCGAAAGAGGTCAGTCAACCGAGTCATTGCCGACAGTAACCATCGACAAAGGACAGGATGACAAATGGCAATTTGGCAGGTCGAATGCAGCAATTGCCGTCGCGTCGGGACTTGTGCCGTCCAATTCGGAAGCTCGGCGCAAGATGGCGGAAGGTGCTCTACGAATCAATGACAGGGTCGTCACCGACCCGAACGAAATTGTCTTGTGGACCGACCTGTACGAAAACACCGGAGCATTCAAAGTTCAGTTGGGAAAGAAGAAGGTCATTCTGGTACGGCCGGTCTGACCTCTGCTGAGGCTCAGGTGAGACCGAGCCGGCGACGGGCACAAGCAATGGATCGCTGCATTCCTCGGCAACTGTAACGGCATGGATCCTAGGGTCTCCGCGACGTCGCTTCGCTCCTGCTGCGCCCTAGGATGGCGAAGGCATGGTGGCTCAAGGCTAGTCGCGGATGTCGGAGAGCGAGGCGGTCGCGTGGCGGCCGATGGCAAACGCGACCTTCGAGATTCGCTGAAGTCTCCCCTCGCTTCGTCATCCTAGGGCGAAGCAGGAGCGAAGCGACGTCGCGGAGACCCTAGGATCCATGCCGTTACCTCTAGGCGGTGCTACGCTGAACAGCACTTCACCCGGCCTTTTTGGCGCCACCCGCCTACCCTACCCGCCTCACCGATACTCGAAGATCGACCTGAAAATCCCGGGCGCTATCACCGATAGCGGATTGACCTCCAGGTTCGGCTTGTTGGCGTTGCCCTTGAGCCTGTAGGTGACGCCGATCAGGCCGCGGTCGCGGCCGTTGCCGAGCAGTGCGCCGATCAGCGGCAGTTCGCCGAAGATGCGGTTTACGCCGTAGGCCGGCATGAACGTGCCGGTCATGTCCATATTGTTGTTCTGGTCGTAGAGCGTGCCCTGGAAGGTGGTGCCGATGCGCGAGCCGCGCAGCACGCCATTGCGCAGCTTGAGATAGCCGCTGCCCTTATCGATCTCGCTGAAACCGCGCTCGAACTTCACCCTCGACGTGTCGAGATTGCCTTTGACCGCCTCGTTGAGGCTGCGGTTGTCGCCGGCCGGCGTCGTCGACACGATCGAGGCGAGCTTCGGCTCATTGACGATATAGAAGTTCTTGGCGTCGACCTGGCCTTTCATCGGCCCGTCGCCGGCCCCGGTCAGCGCCAGCGTGATCGAGCCGCCTTCCATATGCTCGTAGATGTTGAGGAAGCGCAGTATGGCGCCGGCGTCGGCAGACTTCATGTTGAGCGTGCGCAGGCCGCCGCCGGTCGTGTTGCTGATGGTGATGGCGGCTCCCGAACTTGCCGTGGCGCTCACCTTGAGCCCGTTCACCCGGGAGCCGGCGGCGCTGTAGTCGAGCTTCAAATTCGACAGCACCTCGTCGTGGAAGCCGGTCAGGGAGCTGACGTCGGCGCTGACCGAGATCGCATCGACGCCGGTGGTCTTGGTGGCGGTATCGACATCGGACGTGAATTGCTTGATCAGCGAGCGTGCGTCCAGCGCGCTGCCGCTAACCTCGACCGCATAGGCCTTGCCCGACCGCTTCACCGAGACGGCGACGTCGTCGCCCCTGTTCAACGTGACCTTGCTGAACCGGGCCGAGGACAAGGCGCCGTTGACCAGCACGGCGCTGCCGTCGATGGAGAAGGTCTTGCCGTCGAGTTCGAAATTGGACAGCGTCGTGGTGTCGCCGGTCTTCGCCATGGCGAAGACGACCTTGGCGGGAATGCCGGGCCCCTTGCTCCAGCCGGCCCAGGGAATGTCCAGCCTGGCATTGGTTAGGTCGGCCGACACGTTCTGGTTGCCGCTACCGCTCTTGTCGATCGCCACCTTGATGGTTCCGGAAAGCAGCGTCGACAGGCCAGGCATGGCGGTGGCGCGCGTCTTGTCGTCGAGCACCAGCGCCACTTTACGACTGCGCGGCGGGCCGCCATCCCTGAGCGGCTCGATCAGGTCGAGCTCGGCCGGAATGCCGTTGAGCAGCGCCTTGGCCGAGATCACCGCCCGGTCGGGCGCGACCGTGATCGAGCCGTCGGCATGGCTGACCGTCTGGCCCTCGAACGGCTTGCCCAGCGACAGGTCCTTGTAGTCGAGCGCCACCAGCCAATCGAGTTTGGAAGAGTCGACACCGGACTGCAGCGGAATATCGGCCTTGACGTGGCCGGTCACCGTGCCGGACAGGTCGTCCGGCAGCAGGCCGACATGGCGCATGGCGTTGATCGGGTCAAACGATGCCAGCTCGGCGATTGCCGGCGCCTCGCCGGCAACATCGATGTCGAGCGCGCCGATCACCGGCGGATGGTTCGCCGCCTTGACGGTGAGCGTGCCGTTGCTCGCCGCCACCGTGCGGCCGCTCGGCATATAGACGCTGCCCGACGACAGCGCGACGTCGACGTCATTGCCGTGGAAGCCGACAACGCCGACGGCATCGCGGATCGGCGGAATGCGGCCGGCCGTATCGAAGCGCGATCCTTCGACCTGGAATCGGCCGAACACTTCATCGGCGGAAAGCGGCACGCCGTTGCCGAGCCGTCCGGGCACGACCTGGAACTGCAGGCTGCCATCGACCACGCGGCCGCCGAACAGGTTCTTAAGCACCCACAGCCTGGCATTGCGCGCCGAAAACCATGGCCATAATTGCTTGACGTGCGAGACCGGCATGTCGTGGACATTGAGCGCCACCGATATGCCCGGCGCCTGGTTGGCGACGAATGAAACCGAAGCCGTGCCCAGCACTTCGCTGCCCGGTCCGGACCGGACGCCGATCTGCTCGGCGACCAGCTTTTGGCTCGTCGGCTGGTAGATGCCGGCAATACGGGCAATGAAGCTGAGCGCCGGCTCCGGCGAATCCGAAGGCGCCAGGGTCGAACCGTCGCTGGTCAGGTCGTAACGATAGGATGGCTCCTCGCCCGCTGCGCCGGTAGCCGGCTTCGGCCCGATCGAACCGGCGAAATCGAAGGTCGAGCGGCCGGTTTTCACCAGCAAACTGTCGACCTGGATTTTGTTCGACCCGGCGACGAGTGTTGCATCGAGATCGATGTCGGCCGGAAGCAGGCCGCGCGAACCGAGATCGAGCACCGATCCGGTCAGTGACAGGGCAGCGGTCAGCCGCGAACCGCTGTCGCCGGTCCCTTCCGACCCCGCCAGCTTCAAGGCGATCGCACCCAATTTGCCACCTGCTGCCGCAGCGTCGGCATCCGCTGCCTGGATGCTGGCGTCCAGCGTGGTGATGCGTCGCGTCGCCGGATCGCGGGTGGCGGCAGCGGCGATGGTAAGCGCCCTACCGTCGACATCCGCGTCGGATGAAAACTCCATGCTTCCCGGTCCCGACTGCGAGACGGAGGCGTCGGCGATGGTGACCGACTTGACCGATCCGGACTCGGGCAGTGCCAGCTCGACGTTGCGCAGATCGATCTGGCGCATCGAATCCTCGCGCACCGCATCGAGCGCGCGGTTGAGGTTGGCGAAGACGGCGGCGGAAAGTTTTTCCGGATCGATGAGGCCGTCCTGGTTGCGCAGCTCGGCCGTCCAGTCGCCGCCGGACGGCATTGCCGCCATGACGATGTGCGCGTCGGAAATCCGGGCGCTGGTCAGCCGTACCTCGCCCGAAAGCAACGGGATCAGCCGGATGCCGAAGCGGACCCGGCCTGCATCGGCCATTGGTTTTCCGTCGGCGGTCTTGAGGCTGACGTCGCTGACCTGCAGCGCAATGAAGCTCGACCCGTCAAGCGTCAGCCGTGCCGGCCCGACGGCAACGTCGACATCGAAGCCGGCCAATTTCTCGATTGCCGTTTCGGCTTCCGCACGAAGCCGCTCCGAGCCGAAGCCGGACACGCCGATCGCATAGACGCCGGCGGCAGCCAGCAGCACAAGGGCGACAAGGCCGGCAAACAGCCGCGCCATCATACGGACGCCGCGACCGATCGACGCCTGGCCGAGCGGCGGGACGCGGCACGCGGACGGAAAGGTTCCCAGGTCGGTGATCTCGTCACGCCTGAACCTGATCTTCTCGTGCTGCGGTAGCTCCTGATCCACGCAATCTTCCGTTGAAACGAATTCGATCGTGGACGAATCCCCGCTCGACATTATATCGATGCAGCCTGGCGCGTAACCTCAATCAAGGGCATCGATATGGCTGACCTCGACGTGGGCGATGTTCCGCCGCAATTCGATCTTCCGCGCGACGGCGGCGGTTCACTCAGTCTCGCCACATTGCTGGGAAAACCCATCGTACTCTATTTCTACCCACAGGACGACACCACAAGCTGCACCAACGAGGCGATCGGCTTTTCGCAGTTGAAGCCGGGGTTCGAAAAGGCCGGCGCTGTCGTCATCGGGCTCTCGCCGGACAACGTCAAGAAACACGACAAATTCAAGGCGAAATACGATCTGAGCGTCGACCTTGTCGCCGACGAAGAGCGCAAAGTGATCGAGGCTTACCATTTGTGGGTAGAAAAGAAGCTCTACGGCCGCACCTATATGGGCGTCGAGCGGGCGACGTTCCTAATTGGCCGGGACGGACGCATCGCCAGGATCTGGCGCAACGTCCGCGTCAAGGGGCACGCCGAAGAAGTGCTGGAGGCGGTTCGCGCCCTTTGAGAGCTGCGCCAGACCGCTGCAATTCGATACCCGTTTTGCGCGAAGACCTTTGCCTGTCGTTCGATCCGGCAAAACTTTGTTAACCCTAATAATGTGTAATCAGGCTCGTCGTTGGTGTCGTAACGAAAGCTTGGTCCCGTGAACGTAGCCAGTCAGTCAGCGGTCTTCGGCAGACGCAAAGAGCCCCACACGGTCATCATCGCCCGGGGCGACCAGATAAGGCATTTCACCATACGCCCATGGCTGGCTGCATTTTGCGGCTCGGCGCTGGCGGCGATCGTCATTGGCTACCTGCTGGCGACCTCCTATCTGGTGCTGCGCGACGATCTGATCGGCGCCACGACGGCGCGGCAGGCGCGCATGCAGCAGGCCTACGAAGACCGCATCTCGGCACTCCGCAGCCAGGTCGACCGCATCACCAGCCGCCAGCTACTCGATCAGCAACTGATGGAAACCAAGGTCAGCGAGCTGCTGGAACGGCAGAGCCAGCTCAGCCTGCGTCACGGCCGCCTCGGCCCGATCCTCGAACGAGCCGAAAACGAGGTCGCAACGCCGCCCGTGCCGACGGCAAAGCCGGACGAACATGCCGACGCGACCGGCAGCATCCAGCCGATGGCCTATTCCGTCGCCAGCCTTGCTGTGCCCCTTCCCAGCAACGACACCAGGCCGTTCTCACTGTGGTCGACCCGCGCCGATCCGCTGCCGAGCGAAAGTGCGGCCGACCGGGCAGACAAGCTCTTCGTTTCGATCAACAACTCGCTGAAGGCAATCGAGAGCCAGCAGCTCACCCGCATCGCCACACTTGCCGACAATGCCTACAAGAGCGCCGACGCGATCTCGCAGGCGCTCGAGGCCGCCGGCCTGCCCGTCGATAGCGAATTCGAAAAGAGCGACGTCGGCGGGCCGCTGATACCGCTCGACAGCTCGTTGGTTTTCGACAGCAAGGTCAAGGAGTTGGACGAAGCGCTTGACGCGTTGGATCATCTGAAAAAGGAGGCACGCCGGCTGCCGCTCGCCAACCCCGCCCCCGGCCGCAGCGTTACCAGCCCATTCGGCGTGCGCACCGACCCCATCCTCGGCACGGCCGCCTTGCATTCCGGCATGGATTTCAGGGCGCCGGTCGGTATGCCGGCCAAGGTCACGGCAGCCGGCGTTGTCGTCAAGGCCGGCTGGAACGGCGGCTACGGCCGCATGATCGAGGTCGACCACGGCAACGGTTTTGTGACGCGTTACGGGCATCTCAGCGAAATCGAGGTCGCCGTCGGACAGAAGCTCGATGCCGGAGACATCATCGGCAAGACCGGCAACAGCGGCCGCTCAACCGGCCCGCATCTGCATTACGAGGTCCGCCACAACGGCGAGGCAATCGATCCGCTGCGGTTTCTGACGGTCGGCAAGAAGGTCGAGCGGTATCTGTAGAGCCGGCGATTCATTCGGCGTGAAGCCTGGCGCGCGGCCAACCGCCCGCCAGGCAATATCAAAGATAGATCGCTTTCAGCCCTCAGCAGCAGCCATGAACGCGCCGAGCCGCCGGTTGAACGGCTCACCGGTCTGCTGAACGCTGTGCCCCGCGCCGGCGATCACGGCACGATCGGCACCAAGCACGTTTTCGAGCACGTCGCAGACGGCGTCGAATGCTGCGCTGTGCCCGCCGGATACCACCAGTTTCGGGAACGGCGCATCGGCAAGTTGCCGAAGCGGAATTTCGGCCTCCCATGGCCCGCGTTCGACGACGAGCATGGCCGCCCCTTGCGCGAGCGGGGGCGGCAGCGGGTCTGGCAATTGTATCGCCGAGCCGACCAGATGGAGGAACTGGCGCAAGAAAAGCGCGGGATCGTCGCGGGGTCCGCTTTGCCAGTGGGTCTTCAGGCGCGTCACGAGTTCATTCACGGCAACATCCCCGCGCGCAAGGTCAAAGGCCGGCGGCTCGATCACCGTGAGCGAACGGATTGCTCGCGGGCGCATCGCTGCTGCAAGAAGAGAGATGACGCCGCCATAGGAATGCCCGACCAGATGGACGCGGCTTTCGTCCCAGAGGTCATGCGTCCGATCGAGGAATCCGGCGACCAGTCTGGCGTCGACGACGAAATCTTCGCGTTCGGCAGGGGAACTTGATCCGTATCCGGGCCGGTCGACCACAACCAGCTTCCAGCGCTCCGCAAGCGGTTGCTGGGCGGACCATGTCATCATGCCGTTCGTGACGCTGCCGTGGACGAACAGAACCGGCGGCCCGTCGCCCCGCACCTCATAGCCGAGATCAATCCCGTCGAGGGTCAGCTTCGGCATCGCATCTCCTCCCGCAGACCGGCGAGAGGAAGTATGCTCCCTGCAACGGAAAGGCGCAACGAACTCCGATCCCTGGCCGGCTCACAGGCGGGTTCCGAAATGTGCTTCAGGGCGCTGATCGGATTGCCGGCCAAGGTCATGCCTGGCTCCCGTCCAGCCGGTGGCGCTTCATACTGGAAAATTACCAGAGTTGGCCCATCCGCCGGCGGGCGCGAATTCGCCGGCGTTAGAAGGACCTTGGCCACAGGCGAATTATTTTTGAATTCCATTTGACTGAATAAATCTTCAGTGCCAGTCTGGCCTCTCTCGAGGGCACAAGGCATGGCACTGCGGGGAACCAATCAGGAGTTCGGGCGGCCGTATAACCGGCGCATCGTGCTCGAATCCATCCGCCTTCACGGACCGATCGCCCGCGGCGACATTGCCAGGCGGGTCGGGCTCACCGTGCAGACGGTGTCTACCATCGTTCGCGAGCTGGAAGAGCACGGTTACGTGTTGTCGCTGCGCGAAGAGCCCAAGGGGCGCGGCCTGCCACCGGCAACGCTGCGCATCAATCCGGAAGGCGGCTACGCCGTCGGCATCCACGTCACCCCGCTGGGCATCAATGCCGCCCTGATCAACCTAAGCGGCGATGTTATCGAGAGCACCTACCGCGAAGCCCCAAATGCAACGCCCGACCACGCTTTCGAGCTGATCGGCGCCATGGTGCTCGAATTGACGGCATTGCGGCCCGGTGGCCGCGTTCTCGGCATCGGCATGGCGCTGCCCGGACCGTTCGGCGTGGAGTCCATGAGCTTTGTCGGGCCGACCACCATGACCGGCTGGAAGGATGTGGCGCTGCGCGAGCGGCTGGCCGCCTCGACCGGACTGCCGGCCTTTTTCGAAACCGATATGGCGGCGGCTGCTATCGGCGAGCGCCTCTACGGCCTCGGAACGGCATATTCCGAGTATTACTATCTTTATTTCGGCGTCGGTCTCGGCGGCGTCATGGTGCATGACGGGGCGGCATTGCGCGGCGCCTGGGGAAACGCCGGTGAAATCGGCCACATTCCCGCGGTGCCGGGCGGCGAGCCCTGCCCGTGCGGCAATCGCGGCTGCCTCGAACGGTATCTCTCGCTCGAGGCGCTGCGGCGCCGCAACATCGCCGACGCCGAGTGGGTGAGCGAGATTGCGCCGATCTTCCGCAACGCCGTCACCATCATCGAAAACCTGTTCGATCCCGAAACCATCATCCTCGGCGGGCTGGCGTCCACCGACCTGCTCGAAAGGCTTGCCGGCGCGGCCGCGCACCTGCCCAATTCGGTCTCGGCGCGAAGCGATCGCACGACGCCCCGCGTCAGCGTCGCACGCGGCGGCCAGCATGCGGTGTTGCGCGGCGCCGCCGCACTTGCCGTTTCGGGGGTGCTTTCGCCGCGCTTCGGCCAGATCTTCACCGCCGAACGCGAACGCGGTCGGGATCTCTTGCATAACAAGGGGATCGCAGCATGAGCGAACCGCTGCTGGTGCTCGACAACGTCGCCAAGAATTACGGCGCCATCGAAGCGCTGAAAGGCATCAGCTTTTCGATCGACAAGGGCGAAGTGGTGGCGCTTCTGGGCGACAACGGCGCCGGCAAATCGACGCTGGTCAAGATCATTGCCGGCGGCCTCGAGCCGACCTCCGGCCGCATGCTGTTCGAAGGCAAGGAATTCCTCGCCAAATCCCCCGCCGAGGCCAAGGCCGCGGGGATCGAGACGGTCTACCAGGACCTGTCGCTTTGCACCAATGTCGACGTGGTCGCCAATTTCTTCATGGGCCGCGAGATCACCAGGAAGGTTCTCGGCATTCCAGTGCTCGACGAGCGCGCCATGGAGCAGGTGATACAAAAGGCACTGGCCAGCGCCGGCACCCGCATTCCCTCGCTTCGCACCAATGTCGAGCACCTCTCGGGCGGTCAGCGACAGGCCATCGAGCTCAACCGGTTCGTGCATTTCGGCGGCAAGCTGGTGCTTCTCGACGAGCCGTTCGCAGCGCTTGGCGTCGAGCAGACGCGGCGCGGCCTCGACATGATCCGCCAGGTGGCGAGCCAGGGCATCGGCGTCGTCATAATCACTCATATCATGCAACAGGCCTTCCAGGTCGCCGACCGGATCGTGGTGATCCGGCAAGGCGTCGTGGCGGGCGACGTCGCACGCAACAAAACAAGTCCCGACGCGGTGATCAACATGATCACCGGAGAGACGCTCGCCGGTGCCGGACCGGCGAGCTGAGGGACAAATGAGGGGTCCGGCGCAAGAGGAGCGAACGACATGAAGAAAATACTTCTTTCCGTCTTCGGTATCCTGGCACTGGCCTTTGCCACGCTCACGCCGGCATTCGCCCAGTCCAAGGGCACCGTCTACTACATGGTGCCGACATTGCTCGATGAGTTCCAGACCGGCTCGGTGAGCGCGCTGGAATTGTTCCTGAAGCAGGTCGGCTACGAGATGAAGACGCTGAACGCCGACAACAAGACCGACGCTCAGCAATCGCAGATGAACGACGTCATCGCGCTGAAGCCGTCGGCGATCATTCTTGCCGCCGTCGATTTCAATGCGCTGAAACCGTCGATCGAGGCCGCCCGCGCCGCCGGCATCCCGGTCGTCGAGTTCGACCGCCAGATCACCTCGACCCCGTCCGACTTCACCTCGGTGGCCGGAACCGTCGAGATCGGCTACGTCGCCGCCGACCAGGCGCAAAAGCTCCTGACCGCGAAAAACGGCTCGGTGAAGGGCAAGATCCTGCAGGTGCTCGGCGATCCGGGCGATCCCTACACGCTCGATATCCAGAAGGGTTTCGAGGAGAAGATGAAGGCGTTCCCGGACGTCAAGATCATCTCGCTGCCGGCCATGCAATGGGCGGCGGATGCAGCCGGGACCATCGTGAACGACCAGCTGCTCGCCAACCCCGACATCGACCTGATCTTCAGCCATGCCGCGCATCTTTCGGTCGCTGCCGTTGCCTCGCTCGAGGCCGCCGGCAAGAAACCGGGCGACGTAATGCTGATGAGCTCGAACGGCGCTCCGGTCGGCCTCGACCTGATCCGCAAGGGCTGGCTCAATGTCGAAGTCGAGCAGCCGCTCTACGCCCAGGCCGCGGCGGTCGCGATGTTCATGGACAAGGTGGTCAACAAGCAGGAGATCAAGCCCGGCGAATATGATGTGCTTGGCCTGAAATCAACCCTGACCAAGGAAGCGTGGGGACCGAACATCAAGATCCCCGGCGCTGCGATCACCAAGGAAAATGTCGATAACCCGGCGTTCTGGGGCAACATGAAGCCGCCGACCGAAACCATAAAGCCGGTCGAATAGCAAACTCGCCAGAAGCTCCGGGCCATGCCGGCCCGGAGCCCAGCCCTGCAGCCTCAGTGCGTTCAAACGGACGCGCACGGGTATGCTGCAGCAATTTTCAACCGCGCCTGGTCTTTCCGAAGGACGAATGGTTTTCGGGGTCATGCGCCAACCGGATCCTGAGATGAACCCCCGCACGCGCCAAACCCTCGAGTTCATCCTCGACAATCTTGTCTGGTTCATGCTGGTCTTCGTGCTGGTGGTCTTTTCCATCCTCATCCCGAACTATTTTCAGCTCGGCATTTTTGCCAACATCATCGAGGCGTCGAGCGTGCTCGGCGTCATGTCGATCGGCCTGGCGCTGGTCATCATCGCCGGCCACATGGACCTGTCGGTCGAATCGGTGGCGGCGCTCAGCGCCATGGCGGTCGGCATCCTGTTCTGCTCGTCGGGCATCGGCCTTGGCATCCAGTTGCAGCCGCAATGGCTGATGGTTCCGGTTTCGCTGCTCATCGCGCTTGCCGTCGGCGGCCTCATCGGCGCCTTCAATGGCTACCTGGTGGTCAGGGTCAAGATGAGCGCCTTCATCATCACCCTGGCCTCTTACATCTGGGTGCGCGGCCTGGTGCTGGTTATCTCCGGCGGCCGCTCGGCGCAGGACCTTACGCCGGCAATCCGCTGGTTCGCCATCCAGCGCCTGGGCGGCCTGCCGCTGACCGCCTGGATCGCCATTGCGTGTTTCGTGGTGTTCTCGCTGATCATGGCCAAGACGCCCTTCGGCCGGCACCTGGTCATGATCGGCGGCAACGAGACGGCGACCTTTCGCGCCGGCATCCGCGTCAACCGCAACCTGGTCATAGCCTTCGTTCTCGCCGGCGCCATCGCCGGCCTTGCCGGCTGGCTGCTGGCGATCCGCACCTCCGGCGCGACAGCTAATCTCGGCGTCGGCCTGTTGTTCAATGCCTTCGCCGCAGTCGTCATCGGCGGCGTCAGCCTGAAGGGCGGCGTCGGCACCTTGCCCGGCGTCTATGCCGGCGTGCTGCTGCTCTCGGCCATCAACACGGCGATCAATTTGATGGGCCTGCCGGCCAACTTCACCCAGGTGATCCACGGCCTGCTCGTCCTCGCCGCGGTGCTGCTCGACGCATTCAAGCAAACCATCCGCCAGAGGCTCGCATGACCGGCCGTCTGGAAGATAAGGTCGCGCTGATCGTCGGCAGCGCACGTGGCATCGGCAAGGGCATCGCACAGCGTTTTGCCGAAGAGGGCGCGAAGCTGGTCCTGGCCGACACCGAGGCCGAGGCCGGGCAAGCGACCGCGAACGAACTCGGCGCCGCCTTCATCCGCACCGACATCTCGCAGATGGCCGATGCCGAGGCTGCTGTTGCACTGGCGCTCGACCGTCACGGCCGACTCGACATCATGGTGCAGAATGCCGGAATCTATCCCTGGCAATTGCTGGAAAACACCAGTCCCGACGATTGGGACCGGGTCATGGCGGTGAACTTGCGCGGCAGCTTCATCGCTGCTCGCGCCGCACTGGTGCCAATGAAGGCACAGCATTTTGGCAGCATGCTGTTCACCTCCTCGATCACCGGCCCGCATGTCACCAGCCCCGGCCACGGCCATTATTCGGCGACCAAGGCCGGCATCAATGGGCTGATCCGTTCGGCTGCGCTCGAATTCTCGGGCTACGGCATTACAGTCAACGGCGTCGAGCCCGGCAACATCCTGACCGAAGGCATAGAGCAGCATCGCGGTGCGGCCTTCATCAAGAACATGGAAGACGCCATCCCGCTCGGCCGTCTCGGCAGCCCTCGCGATGTGGCCAATGCCTTCCTGTTCCTGGCCTCTGACGATGCCAGCTACATCACGGGCACGACCATCATCGTCGACGGCGGGCAGCTTTTGCCCGAGGGCAAGGATTTCCGGCTGCTGCCGCCATGATCCTCGATTTCGGCGGCGGTTTCTTCCTGCGCCGGGCGACCACCGCCGATCGTGCAGCGCTTGCGATGATCTGTCTCAAGACCGGCGATGCCGGCAAGGACGCCAGCGGCCGCGAGGACGACCCGGAACTGCTCGGCCTCCTCTACACTATTCCCTACCAGGTGCTCGAACCCGAGCTGGCCTTCATTATCGATAGTCCCGCAGGTGCGGCCGGCTACCTGCTTGGCGCGGCCGATACGAGCGCTTTCAATGCCAGCCTGGCATCAGACTGGTATCCCGACCTGCAGCGGCGCGTGGCAGACCCGGGACCCGACAGCTCGCGCTGGCGCGGCAGCGACTGGGCGCGGCATCGGGTCCATCATCCCGATTTCGCTGTTCCGCCTGCGCTGACCGCCTATCCGTCGCATGGCCATATCGACCTGTTGCCGCAAGCGCGCGGGAAAGGCATCGGCAGGCGCGCGATGGCCTTCCTCGAGCAGGGGCTTGCCGCGAGCGGCTCGACCGGCATCCACCTCGAAGTCATGCCGGAGAACGATGGTGCGCTAAGGTTCTACAAGGCGATTGGATTTGAGGTGGTGCAGGACGCTGATTCATCGAAGTGTTGTGTTTATGTGGCGAAACGGATTGCTCATGCTCCGGCGATTGCAGACTGATCTGCGACAAGCCAATCGCCCAAGTTGCAAAGAACCGGGAGGCCTATGGAAGTACAATGCTGCCGTTCTGCAGCAGCCAGTTGCCCCGCGTGAACATCTTTGCCGCGGGAACGAAACCTTCGTCGCGTGCTCCACCGCAGACGCGAAAGTCACCAGCATCAACACGGTGCGGGGCTAATTCGAGTGTTGGCGGAGCGTCTACTAGTTCAGTATGGGCGGCAGGGGAACATCCGCGACCGTTCCCCCGGCCACAATCGAGAGCACATAAAGCAGATAAATGGCTAATACCAACAGGGCGAGGAATGAACCGCTGGCAAAGACTCCTGCAACCGCGGCGTCGGGATAAGCTTCGACTTGTTCTTTCTTGAAGGTGTCTTCTTCGTTACGGGTTGTCTTCACAACCCGTTCGCCTGGAAGCCGGTTTTTTTCAGCTTCCTTCGATATCTTATCCGCGAGATCTCCTGCGATCACGGGATCGTCCGGAAGATGACCCACAAGCCATCCAGGAATATTTTCGCTCCCGCCCATGCCCATACGCAATTGAGATACTGCAAGTTGTAGCTTTCGGCAATCGTTTCCCTCATGAGAGGCAAGCAGATCAGACTTAAGTCCCTGCGGAAAGACAGTTTGAATCAGACCAAAGTCCGAGTAGCACAGTGGTCGGATGCGTCTCACCTGGGCGATCAGCTTGAGCGGTGTAGCCCAAACTGAACACATCGAGGAAAATGGTGGGCGATGACGGGCTCGAACCGCCGACATCTTCGGTGTAAACGAAGCGCTCTACCAACTGAGCTAATCGCCCGCCCCGGGCCGGACCTTTAAGCAGTTAAGACCGGCTTCGCAAGGCCAAATGAGCGGCGAGTGGCTTGGCCGGGAGCCGGTTTCGGCAACAAAGTTCGGCTTGTCAAAAAACCTTCTCCTGTTTGCCGTTATGCTGTCCGGGTCCGCTTGACACCCGGTGGCTTACCCCTTATCCACCGCCCCAACGACGAACACGGCTGACACGTGCTCGTCCATGCGCGGGTGTAGCTCAGTTGGTTAGAGTGCCGGCCTGTCACGCCGGAGGTCGCGGGTTCGAGCCCCGTCACTCGCGCCATTTCTCAGTCAATTGCTGATTGAGAAGTGGCCAGTAGTCTGAATGCCAAACCGGCAATTCAGACTTTTCACGGATTCGGTCCAGCGAACCGCCTTCCTGACTTGAGAAAACGTCAAAGAGTCTGCGATCCCATTCCTATCGGCCAGAGGCTTCTGACGATCCAGAGGCTTCAGAAGATGTGGTGCCCTCTACCTCATAGTCTCCATCTTGATCCTCTGGCGGGCTAAGGCCTATGAAAATCTCTACTGCGTCAGACGCCTCGCTTGCCTCCGGCAGAGTGTGAACTGGCTCTTCCTTAAACACGAAGTGCGAGAACGCCGCCGAGCGAGCGATGCGATTTGCGCGATCAGAGGCTGCTCGGGCGACATTCCTCGCATAAGAAATCACATTGGCGTCCTGAGAACCCCAATCCTTTTCTTCCAATCGGAGCAGACTATCAACTCTATGACCGAAGGTGATGAGGTTGTTTGAGATTTCCAGCAACTTGTCCTCATTGAACGGAATCCTATCTTTTCGTCCGGCCAATTCCAAAAACATCGTGTAAAAGTCCGATTTTTTCTTCCATCGAGTCCCTGCTAATTTGGGTATTATTCTCCCCACTTCAGACGTGACCGCGCTAAAAGATTTTACAAGGTTATCTCGATCTTCAAACTGCTCTTCATAGAGCTGATAATAATGGTCGAGCCGATCTTTTTTGTTTTGAGGACCATGTAAATATGCAATAGCCAATTCGCTAATATACTCGTGATCGTTCATACGTCGGTGATCGTTTGCGGAGAAAATTCCACAGTCGGCCCAGAACGAATCCTCATCAGCCATATGTTGTATTGCCTTGATGAACGGCCCCCAATAGGTCGCGTTCCGAAGCTCTTGGTCCGTCAGTGCAACAACATTCTTATTCAACCTTGCGAAAATCCGGCGGATGTCCTCCTCTTTTAGTTCCGGTGGCAAAATACGAACGACAAACTTATAGTTAAAGATAGTTTTTTTGTCGTCGACAGACAGGTCGTCAAATTTTAAGCCGCGCCAATTTTTGGCAACATCGTTCCCCTCGAGCGAGAATGTGGCTAGAACATACTCAAGGACCGCTCGTATACGCTGCTGCCCATCGACGACGATATGCTTCTCTTCGCCGGTCTCATTTACAAGATCCTGCATATAAAGCTCAGGTATCGGCAACCCGTTCAGAACAGTGTCAAGCAAATATGATTTCTGAAGGTTCGTCCAAACCGGATTCCGTTGGAAAGGGGCGGCAAGAACAAGCTCATTGTTCGCGAACGCCTTTTTAAACCACGTAATTGTTCGATGTGTCGTATGGAGAAAGTTATCAGGCTGGGTCATTCGCCGTCCTCAATCAATATGTCGTCGCTGTCGTTATTTCCGATTGGTTCGGACTCAGCCTGCCCGCCGAGCGAATCTCGCAAACGCTCAACATTGCTAGCTTGGTAGTATCGCAAAGAATCAAAGTCCTTATAGAGACGCAGCTTGACGTCTCGCCCTTTTGTCGGATCGATCTGACTCATTGTATCAAGCGCCGCCTGCCACGTCTGGCCAAACGGAAGTATTCCAAGCATCTTATCGGCAGCAATGGTCCCTGCAAACACGTAAGTCTTACGATGGCTTGTAATTGCATTTCTAGTCGGCTGCGGGAGCGAAAGCCATGAGACTCTCAACTGCCTCAAATACCGCCAGGCTATATCAAAGTAGTAGCTGCTAACTACACCGCAATCAAAATCTGAACCGTTATCAAATGCCTTGAAATCGTTGTGCGGGTTCAGGCTGTAACCAACTGCCGCGCTTCCCGTCATCACGATATCTTGCGGATCGACGTCAAGTGCGTCCGCAAGTTTGCGTTTCCATTCAATCCACAGGGCGAGGTCATCTTTGAAAGCAAAAGGGATTGGTTCGAAAATGTGGTGCGAGACGAACGACTTCGGCTCTTTATTAAGTAAGGCAGCCTGCAAGGCTGCGACATCAGAAAACACGCAAGCTCCCCCAAGCGTTTGCAACGTTCTGTTCTACGGGATCCATATCCCAATTCTGTCGTCAGGGGCAGCTGCGAAATCGAACCAGTGAATCTTTCCGAGACGTCGTCGCCCTTAATTCTCGCTAGGCCTCTGTCGTCGCCGCTCTTAATTGTCGCTAGGCTTCTGTCGACGCGTCGGTTCCTATCCACCTATGATTTCAAACCCTTCTTCCTGCGGGAAGAGTTTCGCACGCAACAACACCTGTTTGTGGCTTTCGCCAAAAAGCTGAACGAGCACAGCTACCTGGGTGGTCATAGGAAAAGAGCTTACGATTTCGTCTCCAGCCGAAGCGGCAAGCTTGAATTGTGCGACTCTAGGTCCTCGACTTCTGTCTTCCCATCCTCGCAGGTAGTATTCACTAGGGTTCTCGATCACGTTCCCATCGATTTTGTATTCCATTACTCCTGTTGTCGAACCGTCGATCCCCTGAATTTCGAGGTCCCAGATTACCAGTCCGCGTCTATTCCAATTCACGATGCGAACTACAATCTGCTCATGGTCCTCAAGATCCAGCGTGATATCCATGGTAGGGGATGCGTCGCCGAGCTGAAACTCAGTCTGTTTCCTTTGCTCTTCAATCTGCCGGTAAAGCGGATAAATTGTGAGCGCGCCTACCAGAACAGCCAAATACCCCGCCGAAGATCCATACCATTCGCGGAAACACTCGCCAGCCGTTTCGTCGGCGCCGCAGAGATCTGCGAAATCCCAGTGGTACGTGAACCACATCGCCAGTAGGATTGCGGCAAACATCGCAATCGCCACGGCGACTGCCCAAGTCCCGTCCTTCCAAAACCCACCCATCATTCCGCAATATCACGACGGGCGATCACTTGTGAACAGGGTCAAGTGCTTACTGACCAGTTCAAAGTTCTTTCGGCTTGTCCGCATCTGTTTGAAGTAGGAGGAAATTCCAACCCGGCTTTGCATAGCCTGTCACGCGGGAGATCGCAGGTTCTAGCCGTATGAGCTTCGGCACTGACGAATCGAACTTCAACCTCTCGCCAGCAGCGCCTCGACCTCCTGCAGCGTTGGCATGGACGGCGCGGTGCCCCGGCGCGTCACCGAGATGCCGGCGACGGCGCAGGCGAAGCGCACCGCCTGCAGGGGTTCCATCGCCCTCGACAGCGCCGCAGCCAGGCCGCCATTGAAGGCGTCGCCCGCACCCGTGGTCTCGATGACCGGGCCGGCGGCGACCGCTGCGACATGCTCGGAACGGTCGGCCGTGTGCAGCAGCGCGCCCTTTTCGCCGAGCGTCACGATGACAGCGCCCACGCCCTTCTCGAGCAGGCTGTCGGCGGCACGGCGGGCATCGTCGATGGAGGATACCTTGATGCCGGTCAGTTCCTCGGCCTCAGTCTCGTTCGGCGTGACATAGTCGCAAAGCGTGTAGATACGGTCCGGAAGCCTGGCCGCCGGCGCCGGGTTGAGGATGGTGGTCACCCCTGCCCCGCGCGCGATCTCCAGCGCCCCCAGCGCCGCCTCGATCGGCTGTTCGAGCTGGGTGACGAAAACGCCGGCCGCGCGGATCAGGCCGGCATTTGCCTCGATATCGGCGGGCGAGATCAGCATCGCCGCACCAGGGCTGACGATGATCGCGTTGTTGCCGCTCGTCTCCTCGATGAAGATATAGGCGGCACCGGTGTAGCTTTCCGGCGTGTCGATGACGGCGCTCTTCACGCCGGCGTGCGACCAGGTCTGTCTCGCCATATCGGCAAAGGGATCGACGCCGAGGCGGGTAAGGAAGGTGACATCGGCGCCGAGCCGGCCGGCTGCCACAGCCTGGTTCGAGCCCTTGCCGCCTGGGCCGAGCGTGAAGGACGTGCCCAGGATCGTCTCGCCCATGCGCGGCTGGCGGGCGGCGCGGTAGGCCGTATCGGCGACGAAGACGCCCAATATGACAACCGGCTTCATGACGATCGGTTTCGCCGGCATGCCGCTACTCCGCATCCGGTGGCACGACGCCCTTGCGGAACGCAAAACAGCCATAGAAGCGGCGCTCGCCGGTCTGGATGACGCAATAGGCCTTCTTGGCGCGTTCGTAGAAGGCGTAGCGCTCGACCGAGATCATCGGCCAGGCCTTGCTCTCGGCGGCATCGATCTCTTTTTGCACTTCCTGCTGCACGGCGGGAATGTCGTCCGGCTTGCCGACGATCTCCATGCGCGCGGCCGCGTCGTCGACGAAGGTGTCCAGCGGATAGAGCGACAGTACCGCTTTGACCACGTCGGCCGCCGACGCATCGATGCGCAGCAGCCGGCCAAGCACGGTCTGGCGCGCCACCGAATCGGACGGGAAATTGGTGTCGGCGATAATCAGATCGTCACCGTGGCCCATCGCCCGCAGCGCCTGCAGCACATCGGCATTGAGCAGCGGATTGATTCCTTTGAGCATGGTATTCCTCGCGAAGTTTGCTGGGGCGAAATCAGAGACGCTTGCCGGTCTCTGCGTCGAAGAGATGCACCTGGTCGAGCCGCGGTTTCAGGTGCAGTGTGTCGCCCGGCTTGAAGTCGTGGCGCTCACGGAACAGCGCCACCATCTCGCCCTCGCCGAAGCGCAGGAACACCAAAGTCTCGGAACCGGTCGGCTCGACCACCGAAATCTTCGCCGGAACACCATCGGGATGGATTTCGAGATGCTCGGGCCGCACGCCGTAGACGACATTACGGCCATCCTCGACGGCGCTGGTCGCCGCAATCGGGAACGGCGTCCCGGCGATCTCGACGACGGGCTTGTCGCCCTTGCGCACAACGCCCTTGAGCAGGTTCATCGAGGGCGAGCCGATGAAGCCGGCGACAAACAGGTTGGCCGGCCGGTCGAATAATTCCAGCGGCGCGCCGACCTGTTCGATGCGACCGTCGCGCATCACCACGATCTTGTCGGCCATGGTCATGGCCTCGATCTGGTCGTGGGTGACGTAGATGGTCGTGGTCTTCAGCCGCTGGTGCAGTTCCTTGATCTCGGTGCGCATCTGGACACGCAGCTTGGCGTCGAGATTGGAGAGCGGCTCGTCGAAGAGGAACACCTGCGGGTTGCGCACGATGGCGCGGCCCATGGCGACGCGCTGGCGCTGGCCGCCGGAGAGCTGGCGCGGATAGCGCTTGAGGTACGGATTGAGGTCGAGGATGTCGGCGGCGCGCTTGACCCGCTCAGTGACCACCGCCGGGTCGGTTTTGCGCAGCTTGAGAGCAAAGGCCATGTTCTGCTCGACCGTCTTGTGCGGATAGAGCGCGTAGTTCTGGAACACCATGGCGATGTCGCGCTTGGCCGGCGGCAGATGGTTGACGACGCGCTCGCCGATGGCGATGGTGCCGCCGGAGACCGTTTCCAGCCCGGCCACCATCCTCAGCAGCGTGGACTTGCCGCAGCCGGAAGGCCCGACCAGCACCACGAACTGCCCGTCGGCGATGTCGACGCTGACATCGTGCAGAACCTTGACGGTTCCGAACGCCTTGGCCACATTGCGGATCGCGACTTGAGCCATCATTCCCCCTTCAGTTGCCGTGAAGCTAAACAACGCAAACGGCGAGGGCAAGTCAGTCTCTTATAGATAAAAAACCCATTCACGTTGACACCGCACTTCGTTGTGCGAATAGTGACAGTGTCCGGCTTGTGACCCTGTTCCGGGCGCACCGGTACGCTTGTCCGGCACTGAATGCCAAGCGTCGCGGGAGGGAGAATTCGGGCCGCTATTTACGGGAGTCGCTGTCGTTGGGGAACATAATCGGCGCTCCACCATCTGAACCAATTCACAATTG
Source organism: Mesorhizobium sp. M0598 (assembly GCF_040320865.1). Taxonomy (NCBI): domain Bacteria; kingdom Pseudomonadati; phylum Pseudomonadota; class Alphaproteobacteria; order Hyphomicrobiales; family Phyllobacteriaceae; genus Mesorhizobium; species Mesorhizobium sp. M0598. Next base: position 233,368 of record NZ_JAMYQL010000002.1, read on the forward strand.
ACCTTCTGGGAGGAACGAAATGAAAGTCAGCCTTTATAACCAACTTGTCCGCGCCGGGGCCACCCGCCGCGACGTGCTGAAGGGAGCGGCCAGCATGGCCGCCCTCGCGGCGGCCTCAAGCGCCGGACTTGGTGCGCTGACGCGCACGGCTGCGGCCGCCGACGACCTGCGTGCGCAGATCCTGCAGATCCCGGGTGTCGGCAAGGGTCAGCCGACCGATGCCGACTTCCAGCAGGTCGGCGAGCTTTGCCTTGGCGCCACCAAGGCCAATGTCAAGGAAGGCGAATTCGCCGGTGTCGAACTCACCTTCATGGGCCTCAACAATCAGAACCTGCACAATGTGCTGTTTCGCGGCTTCCTGAAGCCGTGGGAGACCTATACCGGCGCCAAGATCAACTGGATCGACCTGGCGCAGGCTGACTACAACGCCCGCCTGCAGCAGTCGATCGCGACCGGCACCGTCGATTTCGACATCATCGAAATGGGGGCACCGTTCGAAGGCGACGTCTGCGGCAAGGGTCTCACCTCCGAGATGCCGGACTGGGTCAAGGACCAGATCGACATGAAGGATGTCGTGGCCTATCTGCAGCCGCCGGTCGGCACCTGGGACGGCAAGCAGTATCGCGTCACGGTCGACGGCGACGCGCATAACTTCAACTACCGCACCGACGTGTTCGCCGATGCCGACCTCGCCAAGGCCTGGAAGGACGGCGGCGGAGAAGGCGAATGGGGCGTGCCGAAGACCTGGCAGCAGGTGCAGGCGGTGACGAAATTCCTCAAGGGCAAGCAGGTGAAGGGCCAGGATGTCTTTGGCTACCTCGATGCGCCCAAGCCCTGGGGCGGTTTCGGCTTCTATTTCCTCGGCAGCCGCGCCAGCGCCTACGCCAAGCATCCCGATGACAAGGCCTGGCTGTTCGATGCCGACACGATGAAGCCGCGCGTCAACAATCCGGCATGGGTGCGGGCGATCCAGGACGTCATCGATGCCCTGCCCTCCGAACCTGCCGACCAGATCAACGCCGACCCGAACACCACCGCCTTCCAGCAATTCCTGGCAGGCACCGGTTCGATGGTTACCTGGTGGGGCGACGTCGGTTCGAACGTCAAGACCAACGATTCCTCGGTCGTCGGCGACATCACCGGCTTCTCGATCCTGCCGGGCTCGGACGATGTCTACAACTCCAAGACCGGCCAGTGGGACAAGCTCGCCAGCGGCCCGAACCATGCGCCGAACTGCGCCTATCTCGGCTGGGGCGTTTATGTCATGGCCCGCGTCGACAGCGACGAAAAGAAGAAGAAGGCGGCATGGTCTGCCGCTGCCCATCTAGGCGGCAAGGACCTGTCGCTCTGGTGCGCGGCCTATCCGTCGGGTTTCCAGCCCTATCGCAACTCGCATTTCAACATTCCGGAATGGGTGGCGGCGGGCTACGACGAGGCGTTCATCACCTCGTATCTGAAGTCGGAAGCCGACAGCTACAACCATCCCAACGCGGCGATCGAGCCGCGCATCCCCGGCATCTTCCAGTACTACAGCGCTGCCGAGGACATTTTGGCCAACACTTTTGCCGGCAAGATGAAGGCGCAGGAAGGCGCCGACGCCATCGCAGCCGCCTGGGAGAAGCTGACCGACCAGATCGGCCGCGACAAACAGGTCAAGCTCTACAAGGCCTCGCTCGGCATGTAGGCTGAGATCGTGAAACCTGGTCCGGCAGCGCACAGCCGCCGGACCTCCGCTTGACCGGCCTGGCCTCGACCGGCTCGGCCGGATCATCGAGCCTCCTGTGAACGGGCAAGACGCGTGGCTGACCGGACCCTGGCTGACCAGACTTTGTCGACAAGTGAATGGCCGGCAGGCGCCGTGCCATCCGACCTGATACCGCGGAGCCGCAAACGGCTTGGCTGGGCGCTGATGGCTGCTGCGACGCTCGGCCTTCTGGCGGTGATCGCGCTGCAAATCCTCTACAAGAGCGAGGTCGACACTATCGGCTTTGAGACCTGGCGGCCGGTCGTCTACGCCTACGTGCTGTGGGGTGTCGCGCTCGGCATCGGCCAGGTACTGACGCGCGGCGAGGACGGCCAGCGCGCGCTGTTCCTGCTGCCGGCGCTGCTGTTTACCATTGCCATGGTGATCTTCCCGACGCTGTTCGGCTTCTACATCGCGCTGACCGACTGGAACCTCAGTTCCTTCAGCGGACGGCAGTTCAACGGGCTCGACAATTTCTGGCAGATGCTGAACGACGCCTATTATCGCAATGCGCTGTTCAACATGGTGCTCTACGTGCTGGCGGTGTTCGTCGAATATGTCATCGCCTTCGGCCTGGCGCTGCTGCTCAACGCGCAGATCCGGGCACGAAAATTCTTCCGCGTCGTGTTTCTCATGCCGCTGATGCTGTCGCCGGTGGCGGTGTCGTGGATGATCGGCAAGTCGCTGATGGAATACCGCTTCGGGCCCGCCGCGACGCTGGCGCGCCATCTCGGTTGGGAAAACCCGGCCTTCTTCTCCAACCCGATCACCGCCCGCATCTCGATCATGGTGCTCGACGCGTGGACGTTCATCCCGTTCATGATGATCATGCTGCTCGCCGGCCTGCAGGCGATGTCGCGCGAGGTGCTCGAGGCAGCGCGTGTCGATGGCGCCACTGCCTGGCAGACCTTCTGGCAGGTCACCTTCCCGCTGATGCTGCCGGTGTCGGTGACAGCGGTCATCCTGCGCATCATCTTCAAGCTGAAGCTCGCCGATATCATCATCACCGTCACCTCCGGCGGGCCGGGCGGCGCGACCGATTCGGTGTCCAGTTTCATCTACCGCGAATATCGCGACCGCTCGAACGTCGGCTACGGCACGATGCTGGCGATGGCCTATTTGATCATCATCATCGTGTTCGTGACCTGGCTGCTGAAATTCGCCAGCCGCTTCGTGCGCAACGTCAACTGATCGGGCCGGCGAGATGAGCGTTCAAACCACCGACTATGCCGCCTCCGAAATCCGCTCGCCGGCGAGCTTCGTCGCCAACCGCGTCTTCATCTACGGCGCCCTCATCTTCTGGGCTTTCATCTGCCTGTTCCCGATCTATTGGACGATAACCACCTCGTTCAAGACCGCGGTCGACGTCACCCAGGGCCATCTGATCCCGTTCGTCGACTTCCGGCCCGACTGGAAGGGCTGGCGTTCGCTCGGCCTGTCGCCGGACTCGATCTTTCGGACGTCGACGGTCCGCGACGAATTCATCAAGCGTTTCATGAATTCGGTCATCACCTCGGTCGGCGCGTCGAGCCTCGCCATCGTCATCGGCAGCCTCGCCGCCTACGGGCTGACCCGCTATCGTTACAAGTTCGCCTGGTTCAGGAACGAGGATATTTCCTTCTTCTTCCTGTCGCAGCTGATCCTGCCGCCGGTGGTTTTGGCCCTGCCCTTCCTCGTGCTTTACCGGGAGGTCGGCCTGCTCGACACACGCGTCGGGCTGATCCTGCTCTACACGCTGATGGTGTTGCCGATCGTCATCTGGATCATGCGCGACCAGTTCAACTCCATCCCGGTGGAGCTGGAGGAGGCAGCACTCGTCGACGGCCTGTCGATCTGGGGCGCCTTCTTGCGCATCGTCATGCCGATCGCGCTGCCGGGCATGGTCGCCGCCTTCATCCTGGCGATGGTGCTGTGCTGGAACGAGTATTTCTTCGCCGCGCTTTTGACCTCGACCGACGCAAAGACCATTCCTGTCATGGTGGCCAGCCAGACCGGCTCACAAGGCATCAACTGGTGGTCGATGGCAGCGCTTGCCACCGCCGCCATCACACCGCTCGCCGTCATCGGCATCGCGCTCGAGCGTTACCTGATCATGGGCATGACAGCGGGCGCGGTGAAATAACTGCGCCGGCTCTCCCTTCTCCCCTTGTTGTGGGAGAAGGGAAAAGCGCGCTAACCCGAAAGTGTTGCCCGCAAATGCTCGAGGATCATGGCAACCCCTTTTTGCCCCAATTCCGCCGAGGCTTCGGGCGCACTTGCCGTGTACCAGCCGGTGTTGTCGGCGAAGCGGCCGGCATCCACCGCTTCCGGGCACAGCGCCAGCATCAGTGACGTCTCGCCGGTGCCGGCATGGTCGAACGGGTACCGGCTGTGCATTGAAGCCGGCATCAGTGGATGCACCCGCACCCAGTTGAAGAAATTGCTGCCCTCGGCGTGCTCGGCATAATAGTCGGCCATAGCCGGAGAGCCCCACCAGCCTTCGCCACGTTCTTTCTCCAGGAAGCGGAAGATCGCCTGCCGGCCGGCGGCCTTGAAGGCGAGATCGGTCGGCATGCCGGCGGCAAAATTTTCGGTCTGGTGGTGAATGACGGCGTGGATGTTGCGGAAGCCGATGCGCAGCAGGCTGTAGAACAGTTCTTCCGCAAATGGCGCCAGCACATTGCCGCCGACCTGCAGCGAACCACTGCCCTCCGGTGCTGCAACAGCATAGCTCGCCGCGCCGTAATGGAAGGGCGGCAGAATGACGATCTCGGCTTCTTTTTCGAACAGTTCCAGGCTCTTGACCACCGCCAGCGTGTCCATTCCGACGGCCATGTGCTCGCCGTGATATTCGAGCACACCGAGCGGCAACACGACCGGCCGGTTCTCGGCGATCGCCTTGCGGATCTGGTGCGGCAGCATCAATTCGTAGCGCATGACACCTACTCCATATTGGTGTGGCGGGCGCGCATCGCTTCCGGCGAGACGCCGGTCAGATCCCTGAGCTTCAGCACCATCACTTCGAAGAGGACGAACAGCGCGCCTTCGAAAACCGAGCCCATCGGCAGGACGGATGTCTTTTCAGGGCCCTGGTCGTCGGCCATGGTCTGAGCCGGGATAAGCAGTGTGAAATCGGCCAGCTTCGCGGCAGTGCTGTCGGCTTGTGCGGTGAGCAGCAGGACTGTGGCACCGGCCTCGCGCGCGACCTGCATCAAGGTCAGCACCGTCGACGTCTCACCCGGGCCGGAACTGGCGAGGAAGACATCGCCCTCGCCCAGCGGCGGCGTGGTCATGTCGCCGACGACCGACACCGGCAGACCGAGATGGTAGAGCCGCATGGCAAAACCCTGGACCTGCAGCGCCTCGCGGCCGCAGCCATAGGTGACGATCTTTTTCGCGCCAGCCAGGATGGCGCAAGCCGCGTCGATGCGGCTTGCGTCGATACGCTCCAGCACGGTGCCAAGCTCGCTCAGCGCAATCCCAAACAGGTTTTCGCCGGCGTCCGTCATGACATTTGCACCAGCTTGCCGGTGCCGGAGAACCATTTGAATATCTCAGTCACATCTGCCCCGAACAGCTTGTTTTCACTCATGCTATCACCGCGAAAATCGGTGTCCAACGACACGCAGTGCTTTTGATGCGCCACAGCCGTGATAGTGTCACGGCAAATCGCAAATGAGGAAACGGCAGCATATGAAGACACGGCATTTCGACCGCATCGGCAATGGCGGCATCACCTTCACCGAGCTCGGCTTCGGCACTGCGCCGCTCGGCAATCTTTATCGCGCCGTATCCGATGAGGATGCCAATGCTACGCTGGAGGCGGCATGGCGGGTCGGCTGCCGCTACTACGACACCGCGCCGCTCTATGGGCTGGGCCTTGCCGAAACGCGGCTCAATCCGTTCCTGCGTTCGAAGAAGCGTGACGACTACGTGCTGTCCAGCAAAGTCGGGCGCATCATGCGCGCCTGCCCGCCGGAACAGCGCACCGGCATCGGCAAATTCTTCGACACCCCATCGCGCCGCGAGGTCTACGATTACAGCTATGACGGCGTCATGCGCTCCTTCGAAGCCTCGCTGGAACGGCTCGGCGTTGACCGCATCGACATCCTCTTCGTGCATGATGTCGACATCTTCACCCATGGCAGCAAGGAAGCCTCGGACCAGCGCATTCAGGAATTCATGAGCTCCGGCTACTACGGATTGCTGGCATTGCGCGACCAGGGCGTGATCAAGGCGTTCGGCGGCGGCATAAACGAGTGGCAGGTTGCCCAGACGCTGGCCGAGCGCGGCGATTTCGATCTGTTCCTGCTTGCCGGGCGTTACACGCTGCTGGAGCAGGAAGCGCTGCAGTCTTTCCTGCCGCTATGCCAGCAACGCGGCATCGGCATCGTTCTCGGCGGGCCGTACAATTCCGGCATCCTGGCAACCGGGCCGAAGCCCGGCGCCTACTACAACTATTCGGAGGCGCCGCAGGACATCATCGACCGCGTCACCCGCATCGAGGCCGTCTGCAAGCGCCACGGCGTGCGCCTGATCGAGGCGGCGCTGCAGTTCCCGCTGCTGCATCCTTCCGTCGTCTCGGTAATCCCCGGCGGCCAGCGGCCGGGCGAAGTCGAAAGCAATCGCTCGCTGCTCGACGCGAAACCGCCATCGGCGCTGTGGGCCGATCTCAAGACAGAAGGCTTGATGCGCGCGGATGCGCCGACGGCATAGTGCCGCCTTTCCAACGACGTTGCGGGCACAGAAAAGAAAAACCGGATATACCGGCTTTTCTTTTCTCTGAAAGACTTAAGGAGGCGCTTAGTTGACCGCGTCCTTGAGGCCCTTGCCGGCCGAGAACTTCGGCACGGTGCGCGCCGGGATCTTCACTTCCGCACCGGTCTGCGGATTGCGGCCGGTCGACGCGGCGCGTTGTGACACGGTGAAATTTCCGAAGCCGACAAGCCGGACATCGCCGCCCTTTTTCAGTTCGCCGGTGATGACGGAAAACACCGCATCAACCGCCGACTGCGCGTCACCCTTCGAAATACTCGCGGCATCGGCGACAGCGGACACCAGTTCGTTCTTGTTCATAAAAATTCCCTTCCATGAGAAAACCGGAACACTCGACTCATCCGGCAGGAAACGGACTTTAGAAAGAAGCGCTCCGGCAACCAAGTCGAAAAGCGCCGGGAAAGTCGAAAAAAGCCCGGAAATCCGGGGTTCTTCACATGAAAAAGCCGGGCTCAAGGCCCGGCTCTCTCTTTGTGCATTGCAACTTTAGCAAGAGCTAATGCGCCAGCGATTTACCAGCTTCGTCCCCGACATCGACCACGGCCGGCGCATTGACGGGTTCAACCCACTGGATCGGTTCCGGCATGCGCACCAGCGCATGGCGCAACACTTCGCCAACCCGTGAGACCGGAATGATCTCCATGCCGCTCTTCACGTTCTCCGGAATCTCCGCCAGATCCTTGGCGTTCTCTTCCGGGATCAGCACCTTCTTGATGCCGCCGCGAAGTGCGGCAAGCAGCTTCTCCTTGAGGCCGCCGATCGGCAGCACCCTGCCGCGCAGCGTGATCTCGCCGGTCATCGCCACATCGGCCTTGACCGGGATTCCGGTCAGCACCGAGACGATCGCCGTCGCCATCGCCACGCCAGCCGACGGTCCGTCCTTGGGCGTTGCGCCTTCCGGCACGTGGACGTGGATATCGCGCTTGTCGAACAGCGGCGGCTCGACGCCGAAATCGATGGCCCGCGAGCGGACATAGGACGCCGCCGCCGAAATCGATTCCTTCATAACGTCGCGCAGATTGCCCGTCACGGTCATGCGGCCCTTGCCGGGCATCATGACACCTTCCACCGTCAACAGCTCGCCGCCGACTTCCGTCCAGGCGAGCCCGGTGACCACGCCGACCTGATCGTCGCTCTCGACCTGGCCGAAGCGGAAGCGCGGAACACCAAGATAATCGGCAAGATTGTCCGCCGTGATGTTGATCGTCTTCTTCTTCGTCTTCAGGATCTCGGTCACCGCCTTGCGCCCGAGCTTCATCAGCTCGCGCTCCAGGCTCCTGACGCCCGCTTCACGGGTGTAGGTCTGGATGATGCCGCGGATCGCGTCCTCGCCGACGGAGAATTCCTTCGGCTGCAACGCGTGGTCGCGGATCACCTTGGGCATCAGGTGACGCTTGGCGATCTCGATCTTCTCGTCCTCGGTGTAGCCGGCGATGCGGATGATCTCCATGCGGTCCATCAAGGGCGCAGGGATGTTCAGCGTGTTCGCCGTCGTCACGAACATCACGCTCGACAGGTCGTATTCGACCTCGAGGTAATGGTCCATGAACGTCGAGTTCTGCTCGGGATCGAGCACCTCGAGCAAAGCCGATGACGGATCGCCGCGGAAATCCTGGCCCATCTTGTCGATCTCGTCGAGCAGGAAGAGCGGGTTGGATTTCTTTGCCTTCTTCATCGACTGGATGACCTTGCCGGGCATCGAGCCGATATAGGTGCGGCGGTGACCACGGATCTCGGCCTCGTCGCGCACGCCGCCCAGTGCCATGCGGATGAACTCACGGCCGGTCGCCTTGGCGATCGACTTGCCGAGCGAGGTCTTGCCGACGCCGGGAGGTCCGACGAGGCACAGGATCGGCCCCTTCAGCTTCTTCTGGCGGCTCTGCACGGCGAGGTATTCGACGATGCGGTCCTTGACCTTGTCGAGGCCGAAATGGTCGGTATCGAGCACGTTCTGGGCAAAGGCCAGATCCTGCTTGACCTTGGAGTTCCTGCCCCACGGGATCGACAGCAGCCAGTCGAGATAGTTGCGCACGACGGTCGATTCAGCCGACATCGGCGACATCGTCCGCAGCTTCTTCAGTTCGGCTTCCGCCTTTTCGCGGGCCTCCTTGGAGAGCTTGGTCTTCTTGATGCGCGCCTCGATCTCGGCGGCCTCGTCGCGGCCGTCCTCGCCCTCGCCGAGCTCCTTCTGGATCGCCTTCATCTGCTCGTTGAGGTAGTATTCGCGCTGCGTCTTCTCCATCTGGCGCTTGACGCGCGAGCGGATGCGCTTCTCCACCTGGAGCACCGAGATTTCGGCTTCCATGAAGCCCATCGCCTTTTCCAGCCGTTCCTTGACGGACAGCGTGGCGAGCATCTCCTGCTTCTCGGGGATCTTGATGGCAAGATGCGAAGCGACCGTGTCGGCGAGCTTGGAATAGTCGTCGATCTGGCTGGCGGCACCCACCACTTCGGGCGAGATCTTCTTGTTCAGCTTGACGTAGTTCTCGAAGTCGGTGACGACGGAACGGGCCAGCGCCTCGACCTCGACCTCTTCCTCCTCCGGTTCGACCAGCGCCGCAGCACGGGCTTCATGGAAGTCGGGACGGTCGGTGAACGCGACGATTTTCGCGCGCGAGGCGCCTTCGACCAGCACCTTCACGGTGCCGTCCGGCAGTTTCAGCAATTGCAGCACATTGGCGAGCGTGCCGATGTCAAAGATGGCATCGGGCTCCGGATCGTCGTCGGCGGCATTCATCTGGGTCGCAAGCAGGATCTGCTTTTCCTGACCCATCACTTCTTCCAGCGCCTTGATGGACTTTTCACGCCCGACGAAGAGCGGAACGATCATGTGCGGGAACACCACGATGTCGCGCAGTGGGAGGACTGCGAAGACGCCGTCGCTGGGAGCCTTGGATAATTTGGCCATTGTCCAACCTTTCATGTCGCGGCCGCCAATCGGCCAACCGCGAATCTCATATTAACGACCGGGGATCGTTCCGCCTACCACCGTTTGTGACGGGAGTTTTACAGCACAGAATTCGGCACCACGGCCTTCTGCCTTTAGTTGGAGGCACGGCGGGTAAAGATCAAGGGTCAACACGGTCCGTCCCTCCAATCCGCAGCCATTAGGCGGCGCCGTACGCGGTGTGCGACAGCAAAACGGCGCCCTGCGGCGCCGTTTCAGAAAAATCCATTGCCGGCTCACGTCAGGCGCTGACGTTGCCCTTCTTTTCCTTCTGCTCGGAATAGATGTAGAGCGGCCTCGCGTTGCCTGACACCACCTCTTCCGAAATAACGACTTCGCGCACGCCTTCCAGCGCCGGCAGCTCGAACATGGTGTCGAGCAGGATCGCTTCCATGATCGAACGAAGGCCGCGCGCGCCGGTCTTGCGCTCGATGGCGCGCTTGGCGATCGCCGACAGCGCGTTCTCGTGGAAGGTCAGGTCGACATTCTCCATCTCGAACAGCCGCTGATACTGCTTGACCAGCGCGTTCTTCGGCTCGGTCAGGATCTGGATCAGCGCCGGCTCGTCGAGGTCCTCCAGCGTCGCCAGGACAGGCAAACGGCCGACGAACTCTGGAATGAGGCCGAACTTCAAGAGATCCTCAGGCTCGACCAGGCGGAAAACATCGCCGGTGCGGCGATCCTCGGGCGAAGCGACGATGGCGCCGAAACCGATCGAGGTCTTCCTGCCGCGATCCGAGATGATCTTGTCCAGGCCGGCGAAAGCGCCACCGCAGATGAACAGGATGTTGGCGGTGTCGACCTGCAGGAATTCCTGCTGCGGATGCTTCCTGCCGCCCTGCGGCGGCACGGAGGCGACAGTGCCTTCCATGATCTTCAAAAGTGCCTGCTGCACGCCCTCGCCCGAGACGTCGCGGGTGATCGAGGGATTGTCCGACTTGCGCGAGATCTTGTCGATCTCGTCGATATAGACGATGCCGCGCTGGGCGCGCTCGACATTGTAGTCGGCCGACTGCAACAGCTTCAGGATGATGTTCTCGACATCCTCGCCGACATAGCCGGCCTCGGTCAGCGTCGTCGCGTCGGCCATGGTGAAGGGGACGTCGATGATGCGGGCCAGCGTCTGCGCCAGCAACGTCTTGCCGCAGCCGGTCGGGCCGATCAGCAGGATGTTAGACTTCGCCAGTTCGACGTCGTTGTTCTTGCCGGCATGGGCGAGGCGCTTGTAGTGATTGTGGACGGCCACCGACAGCACGCGCTTGGCGTAGGGCTGGCCGATGACGTAGTCGTCGAGAACCTTGAGGATTTCCTGCGGGGTCGGCACGCCCTCGCGCGACTTCACCATCGAGGTCTTGTTCTCCTCGCGGATGATGTCCATGCACAGTTCGACGCATTCGTCGCAGATGAACACCGTCGGCCCGGCGATCAGCTTGCGCACTTCGTGCTGGCTTTTGCCGCAAAACGAGCAATAAAGCGTGTTCTTGGAATCACCGCTGTTGTTGCCGACCTTGCTCATTTTCCTGTCCTTTCATGGCCGCCCGCCGATGGTCTGGTTGAAAGGGCGCATATTCAATCTATCGCGGGAATCCGCTGCCGCCAGTGCCCCGGCTCCCGCAACGCATTCCGTACGAAACACAAATCGGAAAACGGGGCAATGATTCGAACAACCCCACGCAAAGCTAAGCCGTCGAAAATCAACATAGCCTTAACGTAGGCAATTGCACCCGTCGAGGGAACAGCCAATTGTGGCCGAAATGCCGCAAGCCGCGCCAAAAGCGCGTGATCCCGCCACTCATTGCCACCGCGGGGCCACCGCGGGCCTATAAGGCAATACCTTCGACCGGCTCACGTGACGAAATGACCTTGTCGATGAGGCCGAAATCCCTGGCCTCGTCGGCAGTCATGAAATGGTCACGGTCGAGCGTTTTTTCAATCTCATCGTAGCTCTTGCCGGTGTGCTTGACGTAGACCTCGTTGAGGCGACGCTTCAGCTTGATGATGTCCTGGGCATGGCGCTCGATGTCGGAAGCCTGGCCCTGGAACCCGCCGGAAGGCTGGTGGACCATGATGCGGGCGTTCGGCGTGGCAAAGCGCATGTCCTTGTGGCCCGCCGTCAAGAGCAGCGAACCCATCGATGCGGCCTGGCCGATGCAGAGCGTCGACACGGCAGGCTTGATGAACTGCATCGTGTCGTAGATCGCCATGCCCGAGGTGACGACGCCGCCCGGCGAGTTGATATAGAGGTTGATTTCTTTCTTCGGATTCTCCGCCTCGAGGAACAGCAGCTGCGCGCAGACCAGCGTCGCCATGCCATCCTCGACCGGGCCGGTGATGAAAATGATGCGCTCCTTGAGGAGCCGCGAGAAAATGTCGTAGGCCCGCTCGCCGCGATTGGTCTGTTCGACCACCATCGGAACGAGGTTCATGTAGGTTTCGACGGGGTTCTTCATGGACTATCCCTTTTTGAGGATGGGATTCCGGCGCCGGAGATTTGCAATCGGGCAGAATCGGTTCTGGATCGTTATTGTGTAAATAGGATGCCGGCTCACCCTAGCGCAAGGCCGCCTCTCCTAGCCATCCGGTTAAGTCGAATCAAGGTTTCCAAACCAGTTTCGCCTGTCGCCGTGCCTGTAGCCCTCTCCTGCCGTGGGAAGGGGCGCTCATGCTTGGCCGTTGTTTAGCAGTTTCTTAACCGCATCGCTTAACGAAAAGTGGTGAAACCGCTTTTTCCGGCCACGGCTTGCCCTACAATTCAACGTTGAACTCGCTTCACGCAGTTCAAACAGGGGGAGTGCGATGATCAAGAAAGTTGCTTCCTTGGCCCTTGCCGGCATCAGCGTTCTCGACATGGCGTCCGAAACGGCTGCCGGCGGACGCGCGGTCGAATGCTACGAGCAGGTCAATCGGCCGGCCGTCTACGACACCGTCTACGAGGAGGTGCTCGTCAGCCCAGCCGGCCAGCAGGTGCAGTATGAAGCGCCAATCTACGGGACGCGTGAGCGCGTGGTGCAGATCGCGCCGGCGCGCGTCAGCTACGAGACCGTGCCCGCCATCACCCGCACCATCTACCGGTCCGTGAGGGTCGATGACGGCGGCTATTCCTGGGAATGGCGCATCATCGATGGCCGCAAGGTGCTGTGCAAGGTCAGGCACAAGGCGCGCTATGAACGCGTGGCCGAGATCGTCGTGGTTGAGCCGGAACGCCGGCGGCGCGTTGTCCTCCCCGCCGAATACGAGAGCGTCGCCGAAGAGGTTCTCGTGCGGCCGGAGCAACGGCGCATCATCGACATTCCTGCGTCTTATCAGACAGTGGCTCGCCGCGTGGTGGTCAGGGAGGGCTCATCCAGCTGGCGGCGCGTGCATATTCCGAGGCATTGCCGATACTAGGCGCTCAGGCGCCCTCCGCCCTGAGCCATATCTTCAGGCCGTCGACATCGCCATTGCCGACGCAGGCTGCAACACGCCGGCCGACCGCCGCGCCGAACTTGTAGCCGTGGCCGGAGCAGGCCGAGACGACCAGGCATCTGCCTTTCCGGTGGGCCAGAAATTTCTCGTCGGCGGTGAATGTGTAGGCGCAGGTGACCACTTCGGTGACCTTGTACTCCTCGATACGAGCGATCGGCGGCGAAAACAGGTTGCGGATCGCCTCACCCTCGCCCGGTACCGGCTGACGGTTCCAGTCTGCATCGCTGGTCGGCACCCTGTGCAGGCCCGAGCCGAATTTCATGCCGGCGCCGCCTGTCGGCGGGATGGCGTAGCCGTCGACAGTGCCGCCGATGTTGAGGACGACCGGTGCTGCCTGCCAGACCGCTTTCAGGTCCGTCGGCGGTTCGACATAGGCGAGCGCGGTGCGCCAGGTTTTCAGCTCGCCATCCAGCTCCGGGAACAGTTTTAGCACCCAGGCGCCGGCAGCGACGACGATCCGTTCGGCCTGCATCGTTTCGCCGCCCGCAAGCACAACATGCCCGGCGTCGGCGTCGATCTCGACCACCTTGCTGTTTTCGTAGACATTGGCGCCGTTCGCGCGCAGCCATCTGGCGAGGCCCGAGGCGATCTTGCGGCAGTGCAGCGCGCCGCCGTCCGGCGAAAAATACGCATAGCGGAATGAACCAGGTTCTAGGAACGGCCAGCGTTCGACCGCGGCATCCGGCTCGAACAATTCGAACGGGTAGTTCCCGGCTTCCATGCCTTCTCGGTATTCCTCGGCCTCGTCTCCCGGCTGGCGCGAAATGCAGACGAAGCCGCGCGGATCGAGATGGCTTTCACCGAGATCGGCCCACATCTCATCCCAGGCTTCATAGGCTTCGGTGATCAGGCGGCCGTAGCCCGTTCCGGCCCGGTAGGCGCGGCGGATGATGCGATGATGATCGCCGGAGGCGGCGAGCGGATTGGGGATCGGTCCCTGCTCGACGATCGAGACGAGGTGACCGGCCTTGGCCAGCGACCACGCCGTCGAAAGCCCGGCAATGCCCGCACCGATCACGATCACATTCATGAAACCGTCCTTCCGCAACCGCTTCGGCGGCTCACCTCACGGGAGGGCCAACATACGGTCTGGCACCAGACAGGCAAGCCGCGCTAATGATCTGGCATGACCGAATTGAAGCCGCCCTACCTTGCCTTTGATCCAGCCACGCGTCGCCTGCGGCTCGATCCGCACGAGCCGGCTTTTTTCCAAGACCCTTACGAAGCTTACGCCTTCCTGCACGGCGCATCGAACGCCTTCGTCTGGGAAGAATTTGGTTTCTGGTGCTTTGGCGGCCTCGACGACGTCAACCGTCTGCTGCGCGATCGCCGCTTCGGCCGGCAGAACCCGGCCGGCATTCCGGACAGCCGAGGCATCGGTCAGGACCGCACGCACCTCAGCGCCTTCGACGGCATCGAGGCCAATTCGATGCTGGAGCTGGAGCCGCCTGTCCACACACGGCTCAGAACGCTGGTCAACCGCGCCTTCGTCTCGCGCCAGGTCGAGCGGCTCAGGCCACGTGTCGAGGCGCTGGCCAACGAACTGATCGACCGTTTCGAACCAGGAGGAGTCGACCTGCTGCCGGCATTCGCAGCTCCCTTGCCGATCACCATCATTGCGGAGATGCTCGGCGTGCCGGTCGACATGGGGCCGCAGCTGCTCGACTGGTCGCATCGGATGGTCGCCATGTACATGCATGGCCGCACCCGCGAGACGGAGGACACGGCCAATCGCGCCGCGCGCGACTTTTCGAGTTTTTTGCGCGGCTATGTCGCCGAGCGGCGAAAGAGGCCGGGCGAGGATCTTCTGTCGCTGCTGATTGCGGCACAGGAGGACGGCCAGAAACTGTCGGAGGACGAGCTGGTATCCTCGGCCATCCTTTTGCTCAATGCCGGCCATGAAGCAACTGTCCACCAGACCGGCAATGCGGTGCGCTCGATCCTTGCGCAAGGCGGCGACCCGCGCCGCTTCTTCGCCTCACCGGAAGCAACAGCCGCGACGGTCGAAGAGTGCCTGCGCTTCGACGCGCCGCTGCACATGTTCACGCGCGACGCCTATCAGGAGGTCGAGGCCGGGCCGGGGATCATCGTCCAGCCGGGCGAGACGATCGGTCTGCTGCTCGGCATGGCCAATCGCGATCCAGTCGCCTTTGCCGAGCCCCTCGCCTTCAGGCCGAACCGCGCCGACCAGAAGAACGTATCGTTCGGCGCCGGCATCCATTTCTGCATCGGCGCGCCGCTCGCCCGGCTCGAATTGCAGGTGTCGCTGAAAACCTTGTTCGAACGGCTACCGCAGCTGCATCTTGCCGAACAGCCGCGCTTCCGTGACACCTATCATTTCCACGGGCTGGAAACGCTTGCCGTCAGAATCTGAGGACGGCTTCCGACGACAGGCTTCGAAAGCCGGCTCCGGCGAATTCCGGTCAAATAGGTAACATCTCAAGGGTCGCGAGTACCAAATAATCGCTGATCGAACGATGAAGCTACCGGAAGCAGGACCTCACACTAACAATCCCGGATGCCTATAGAAATTCGGTCATGAAGCTTGAAGAGAGACGGGATTTGAATCTTTTTGCGTCGTCTCGCGGACGATGTCGAGGAAGGCCTTCAGCACCGGCGAGGGTTGTTCATGCCGGTAGATGATTGAAGTGTCGATAGACAAGGTTCGTCCCTGGATAGGGCGATAAACGACGCCGCTCCGGCGCAAATTTTGCAGACAGGCGGGCAGCAGCGAGACGCCCAGCCCGACGGATACAAGTCCGATGATTGTCTGCTTCGGCGTTGCTTCTCGAACGATCCTCGGGCTGAACCCGGATGAACGGCACAACCCGACGATCTCGTCATAGAGGGATGGATTGATGCTGCGCGGGAACTGAATCAACGCTTCGGAGGCCAAGTCGGCTAGCGCGACCTCTGCTTCCGAGGCCAGCCGATGCGTTTCCGGCAAGGCCACGATCAGGGGTTCGACCAGTATGCTTTCGACCTTCAATGCGTTGTGAACGACGGGAGGATGAACAAAACCGATATCGAGCTGGCGTTCGGCCACAGCCCTGACTTGATTGGGAATGCGCAGGTCGGTCAGGCTCAACTCGACCTCGGGATAGCGCTTGGTGAAGCGTTGGACGACAGAAGGCACCACACTGTAGATAGCCGCGTCGATGAATCCGACAGCAAGATGGCCGGTTTCGCCACGATCGGCTTTGCGAGCAAGCTCCACCGCCTGCTCTGTCTGCTGAAGCACGGCCCTAACCTCATCAAGGAACACACGCCCCGCCGCAGTCAGTTCGACCTTGCGCTTGGTGCGCTCCAGCAAGCGCACACCCATCGCCTGTTCCAGTTGCTGGATCTGCTTTGTCAGGGGCGGCTGTGAGATATGCAAGCGCGCTGCCGCGCGCCCGAAATGCAGCTCTTCGGCGACGGCCATGAAGGACTGCATCAGCTTGTGGTTCATCTTCAGCCTTTAATTTCCCAAATAGAATTACCCATGGCTCAAACGATATTGGACGGAAAGTATCGGAATCTGCAAAACCCGGAAAGCTGCAAAATCCGGGAGACGCGCTTTGAAAAATTCCGAGATTTCACGCCGCCAGATGCTGAAAGTGCCGCTCATCGGCGCGACGATCGCCGCGGCATCTCAATCCGGTCTTGTCTGCGAGGCCTTTGCCCAACCCGTTCCAGCTTCGTCGCCAGCGCCCCCTGGCGCTTTCGCCCACAATGTCGAAGCAGTGGGCTATACCGATCTCGATCATCGCCCAGCCTTCAAAATGGCGATCAGGCAGGTTGGCGAACGTTGGTATCTCTACACTGGGCACTTCTGGCACTCCGGCTGGAGCATCGTGGACGTGACCGACCCGGCCAAGCCCGAGACGGTCAAGTTCGTGCCCTATCTCGGCACGAACACTTGGACTCTACAAATAGATTTGTCCGGCGACACGATGGTGACCGCCCTCGAAAAGCCCTTTGCTAATTTCGGCGGTGACCCCGACGCACCGTTCGGCGAAGGCGTTCTGATCTGGGATATCGCGGACCCCATCAATCCGAAACAACTCAGTCACTACCGCACCGGCGGAAACGGCACGCATCGCAACCTCTATCCCGGTGGACGTTATGTCCACCTTGCCGCCGGCATGCCGGGTTACAGGGGCAACATCTACGTCATCCTCGATATTTCGGATCGCTCGAATCCGCGCGAAGCCGGACGCTGGTGGGTGCCGGGCCAACACGAGGCCGGCGGCGAGAGCTTTGCGGCTGCGAAGCCCGCCGCCGACCAGGAGACCGCCGATCGCTACCGGTTGCGACTGAAGCCGCAATGCATGTGCGGCGCCTTCTGCGCCAGCACGGGCGAGGATGTCTCGCTGCACGGCCCGCCTTATGTCACCGGCGATCTTGTCTATTTGCCTTATGGTGCGGCGGGAATCGTTGTGCTCGATATTAGCGACGTCTCCCAGCCGAGGCAGGTCGGCGGCCTGAGCTTCAGCCCACCGTTTCATTCGCGCTTCGGTGTGCATAGCGTGCTGCCGATTCCAGAGCGCGGCATTGCCTTCGCCAATTCGGAGAACGTCACCTATGGACTTGGTCCGATGCATCACGCTTCGATCGTCGATATTTCCGATTCCAGTGAACCCTTCCTGCTGTCGCTGTTGCCCGAACCAGTGCCACCCGAAGGCGCTCCCTATTCGGATTTCACAACTCGTGGCGGCTGGCGCGGACCGCACAACATCAACCACCACCAGCATCATCCCGATGTCCAGAAACAAGGCGATCTGTTCTATATCGCGCACTTCAACGCTGGGCTCAGGGTCTATGACGTCTCGAATACTCGGCTTCCGCGCGAGGTCGGCTACTTCATCCCGCCGGAGCCAGTCCGACGCTACGGCCCTATGCCGGAAGACAAGCTGGTTGTTCAGACCGAGGACGTGGTCGTGGACCGGCGCGGCTTCATTTACATAACTGACAAGAACCAGGGGCTCTGGATTCTCCGCTACACCGGCCCGCGGCCGGAAACGGATCGAACGTGACGGTCACATTCACCCTGAATGAGGCCTTAGTCGGAGCGCGGAAGCGGAGGCAGTCATGATTTGCTGGGAAGTTTCGTAGCACCGCGACATGATGAGCCGATACGGATTTTCCGACACGGACATCGATCGCCTTTGTAAAGTCCGGCGCGATGCGAGATCAAAGCTTGATCACATACTCCTTGCGAGTCGTTTCAAGCACTTCCCAGCTCCCCTTGAAACCCGGCCTCAGCAC
Source organism: Mesorhizobium sp. M0598 (assembly GCF_040320865.1). Lineage (NCBI taxonomy): Bacteria > Pseudomonadati > Pseudomonadota > Alphaproteobacteria > Hyphomicrobiales > Phyllobacteriaceae > Mesorhizobium > Mesorhizobium sp. M0598. Next base: position 251,529 of record NZ_JAMYQL010000002.1, read on the forward strand.
GAAACTATCGCCGGCTTTGACGGTGCGCGCATCGCCGCCGTCTTCGGCGATCACCGAAACCCCTGACAGGATGTGGCAGAACTCCCACTCATCATATTCGATGCGCCATTTGCCCGGCGTTGCTTCCCAGATGCCGGCATAAAGGCCACCCGCCTGTTCCTCGACATTCCAGGTGCGGAATTTCGGTTCGCCTGAAATCAGGCGATCCGGCGCCGGTGCGCCATGCTCGGCTTCGACGGTGTCGACGCCGACGGAAAGAAATTTCGGCGTGGTCATGGCGATCAAACCTTGGCGAGAGCCTGTTCCAGATCGGCGACGATGTCGTTGACGTCCTCGATGCCGATCGAAAGCCTGACCGTGTCCGGCCCTGCCCCCGCGTTGATCTTCTGCTCGTCGGAAAGCTGGCGATGCGTGGTCGATGCCGGGTGGATGACCAGCGACTTGGTGTCGCCGACATTGGCCAGGTGCGAAAACAATTCGAGCGCCTCGACGAACTTGATTCCCGCGGCATAGCCGCCCTTCAGCCCGAATGTGAACACCGCGCCGGCGCCAAGCGGCGAGTACTTCTTCTGCAACGCGTTGTTCTTGTCGCTGGGCAGGCCGGGATAGGAAACCCAGGCGACCTTGGGATGGTTGGAAAGCCATCCGGCGACCGCCGCCGCATTGTCGCAGTGGCGCTGCATCCTGAGCGGCAAGGTTTCCAGGCCGGTCAGGATCAGGAAAGCGTTGAACGGCGAAATCGCCGCGCCGATGTCGCGCAGGCCGAGCACGCGAGCAGCGATGGCGAAGGCGAAATTGCCGAAGGTCTCGTGCAGGACGAGGCCGCCATATTCGGGGCGCGGCTCCGACAGCATCGGATATTTGCCCGACTTCGACCAGTCGAAGGTGCCGCCGTCGACAATGGCGCCGCCGATGGAATTGCCGTGGCCGCCGATGAACTTGGTCAGTGAATGCACGACGATGTCGGCGCCATGCTCGATCGGCCGCAGCAGGTAGGGGGAGGCCAGCGTGTTATCGACGATCAGCGGCAGGCCGTGCTTGCGGGCGATGTCGCCGATCTTCTCGATATCGACGAAGACGCCGCCAGGGTTAGCCAGGCTCTCGATGAAGATCGCCTTGGTCCTGTCGTCGATCTGACTCTCGAAGGTCGAGATATCGTTGGTGTCGGCCCAGCGCACCTGCCAGCCGAAATTCTTGAAGGCGTGGCCGAACTGGTTGATCGAGCCGCCGTAAAGCTTTGTCGCGGAAACGAAATTGTCGCCGGGCTGCATCAGGTTGTGGAAGACCAGCACCTGCGCGGCATGGCCGGAGGCGACGGCAAGGCCTGCCGTGCCGCCTTCGAGTGCCGCGATGCGCTCTTCCAGCACCGCCTGCGTCGGGTTCATGATGCGGGTGTAGATGTTGCCGAACGCCTTCAGCCCGAACAGCGAGGCGGCATGGTCGGCATCGTCGAAGACGAAGGAGGTGGTCTGGTAGATCGGCGTCGCGCGTGCGCCGGTCGCCGGATCCGGCTTGGCGCCGGCATGGACGGCGAGCGTATTGAAACCGGGCGTGCGGGCCATCGAAAAACCTCCCTCAATGGTGAATGGTGAATGGTGAATGGTGAATGGTGAATGGTGAATGGCAAAGTCGGCCAGCCCCACCCTGATTGCAAGCGGCTCATATGCCGCCTTGCCCGCCTTCCAGAAAAATCCTTCTATTCACCATTCACCATTCATTACCTACTTCTGGCGAACGCCGAAACTCTGGAACCCCGGCCGCATCAGCGGCTTCTTCGACGACAGCACGCCTGAATTGACGCCGGTCCAGCCGATCTCGCCGGACAGCTTGCCATATTCGATCTTGGGGCAACGGTTCATCACCACCTTGATGCCGGCGGCTTCGGCGCGTGCGGCCGCCTCGTCATGGCGTATGCCAAGCTGCATCCAGATGACCTTCGGCAGCGGATCGAGCCGCAACACCTCGTCGACAATGCCCGGCACGGCAGCGGAAGCGCGAAACACGTCGACCATATCGACAGGTTCCGGAACGTCGGCGAGCCTGGCATAGGTCATCTGGCCGAGGATCGCCTTGCCGGCCTGGCCGGGATTGATCGGGAACACCGAAAACCCCTTGCCGAGCAGATATTTCAGCACGAAATAGCTCGGCCGCACATCGTTGGCCGACGCGCCGACCATGGCGATGGTCTTCACGGAATTGAGGATGCCGGCGATATAGGCGTTGTCGTAGGCGTCGTGGTTCATGCCTCGTCATACAGCGCTTCGGAGTGAGGTGCCAACAGCCGAGCAAGTGGCTTGCAATGGGCCAGGGAGAACGTCGTCAGCCCGGCAGCGAAATCGATCCGTCTTCCGCGATCGGAAAAGCGGGATTGTGCGCGACTTCCCAGACATGCCCGTCCGCATCGGCGAAATAGCCGTACCAGCCGCCCCAGAAGGCGCGCCCGGCCGGCTTGACGATCTTGCCGCCGGCCTTCTCAGCCGCCGCAAGCACTTCGTCGACCTCGGCGTCAGAGCGGGTGTTGTAGGCAAGGTAGACGGCCGAAGGTGCCTTGCTGAAGGTCACGCCCGAATCCTCTTCGGCGCTTTGCCGCGGGAACAGGCCGAGAATGGCGCCGCCCATCTGGAAGAAGGCAACGCCCTCGGTGATCCCGGCATGGCGCTTCAGGCCCATCGCCTCATAGAAGCGCACCGCGCGGTCGAGATCGTCGGTAGCTATGGTGATGATGGAGATGCGCGGTTCCATATCCGCCTCCTATTCCTCCGGCCATTCCGGCTTGCGCTTTCCGATGAAGGCGCCAATGCCCTCTTCCCCATCGCGCGCCAGCATGTTCTCGACCATGACGCGCCCGGTGTAATCATAGGCCTCGGCCAGCCCCATTTCTGCCTGTTCGTAGAAGGCTTCCTTGCCGATCTTGACGACCAGGGAGGATTTGGACGCGATGGTTTGCGCGTATTTGGTGACAATCTGATTCAGATATTCGCGCGGCACGACGCGGTTGACCAAGCCGAATTCCTTGGCGGTTGCCGCATCGATCGTCTCGCCGGTCAAAAGCATCTCCATGGCGTGCTTGCGCGAGACGTTGCGCGACAGCGCCACCATCGGCGTCGAGCAGAACAGTCCGATATTGACGCCAGGCGTGCAGAAGGTCGCCTCGTGCGAGGCGATGGCGAGATCGCAGCTGGCAACCAGCTGCAATCCGGCCGCCGTCGCCAGACCGTCGACTACGGCGATCACCGGCTTAGGATGGCGAACGATCGCCTGCATCAGTGAAGCGCAGGCGGAAAAGGTCTTTTCGAAGAAGCCCCTGCCGCGATCGGCATCGGCGCGGTGCGCGCTCAACTCCTTGAGGTCGTGTCCGGCGCAGAACACTTTGCCGGCCGCCCCAAGGACGATGACGCGGACGGATTTGTCGGCCTTGGCGCGGTCGAGTTCCGTCATCAGCGCCGCCATCACTGCAAGCGAAAGAGCGTTGGCCGGCGGATTGGCCAGCGTCAGACGGAGCACGCCCTTGTCCAGCCTGGAGACGACGGGCCCTTCGGCAACGGCAGGTTTGATGGCAACGATTTCGGCCATGGGGTCCTTCCTCCGCGATTCCGGATCGGTGATCGACTAATCTAGTATGGCGTCTCGCTTCGTCCAACTCCCTCGTCCGCTTCTGCCATAATGAATGGGCTGTTGCCAGAAACGCCACGTCGCGTTCATACATGCAGGGCGCAAACCGGGAGACTGAAATGCCCGCCCACAGCAATCTCAAGCCGGTGCTGACGGCTGCTGAAATCAACGCGCTGATGGCGACCATTTTCCCGCAGCTCAACGACCAGTTCACCTTCTACGAGGCGTTGGAGGTGTTTCCAGGCGGCTGTGTCGTGCGGCTCAACGCCGACGAGCGCCATTTGCGTCCCGGCGGCACCGTGTCGGGTTCAGCGCTGTTCACGCTGGCCGACATAGGCGGTTATGTCTGCGTGCTCTCGCATGCCGGACCGGATGCGCTTTCGGTCACCACCAGTCTCAACATCAATTTTGTCCGCAAGGCCGAGGCCGGGCCGATCGACGGCCATTGCCGCGTCCTCAAGCTCGGTAAGAGCCTGATGGTGTTCGATATCGACATCGTCGCCGGCCCGGAGGGACACACGGTAGCGCACGCAACGGGCACCTATTCGATCCCGCCAAAGCGAGCGCCGGCCTGATGCTTTCGATTGAATTTTTCCTTGATGTGTATATATGTGCGCATGGGTGATCTTTGCTGGAGCGTGACAGCCGCAAAATCGTGAAGCGTCTCAAGGACGACGGTTTCGAGCTGGTTTCCATACGCGGCTCACATCACAAGTTCCGAAAGGGCGAGATCGTGTTGATCGTTCCGCATCCGGAGAAGGATCTACCAACCGGTACAGCTCGCGCCATCGCCAAGCAAGCGGGCTGGATATAGGCGACCTGAAGCGGCTTGGAGGCTGAGATGAAGAACTATTTCGCGTTGGTCGATAAAGATCCCGACAGCGCGTTCGGCATTCGCTTTCCCGACATTCCCGGCTGCTTTTCAGCCGCGGACGAGGCGGAAGACATCGTACCGAATGCAGTCGAAGCATTGCAACTGTGGGCGGAGGATATGCCTGTTCCCGAACCGTCCAGCCACGAGGCGATCATCGCGCTTGCGGATATACGCAAAGCACTTGCTGAAGGAGGCTATCTGGTCTCGGTACCACTCATCGACAATGACAGCGCCGTCGTGAGGGCGAATGTGACTTTCGAGCGTGGCGTTTTGCGGGCGATCGACGCCGCAGCGCGCGACCGAGGCATAACGCGATCGGCATTCCTCTCCAGCGCAGCTCGCAAGGAAATCGAGGCAAAGCACTGAGACTTGCCCGACACAGAGCCAAAATCGCGATGCGGTAAAATCATACCTTTAACACAAAACCTTGTTTTCATTTGGCTTTATCTTCTGGCAAGTGTTTCATGCGCCTTGACGCGATCGAACCCCTCCCCTATAAGCCGTGACGAAGCAGCGGCCCGCAAAGGCCGCCGTTTTGTTATTGGCGGCGGGCAAGCGCCTTTCGCCAATCCAAGCAACAAGAAACGCCTTCTTTTGAAGGTCCGAACCGAAAGCAACAATCCATGGCAACCTTTTCGCAGAAGCCTGCGGATGTGGTGAAGAAGTGGGTGCTGATCGACGCCGAGGGTCTCGTCGTCGGCCGTCTCGCCACTGTCATCGCCAATCATCTTCGCGGCAAACACAAGCCCACCTTCACCCCGCATGTCGACGACGGCGACAACGTCATCGTCATCAATGCCGACAAGGTGGTGTTCACCGGCAAGAAGTTCACCGACAAGGTCTATTATTGGCACACTGGCCACCCCGGCGGCGTCAAGGAGCGCACCGCGCGCCAGCTGCTCGAGGGCCGCTTTCCCGAACGTGTCGTCGAGAAGGCCGTCGAACGCATGATCCCGCGTGGCCCACTCGGCCGTCGCCAGATGAAGAACCTCCGCGTCTACGCAGGCACGGACCATCCGCATGTCGCCCAGCAGCCCGTCGTCCTCGACGTGGCCAAGCTGAACGCCAAGAACAAGAAGGTTTCGTAAGATGGCTGAGCTTTCCTCGCTCGCAGAACTCGGAGCTGCCACCGGCAATACCAACACCCAGCCGGCCGCACCCGTCCACGTCCAGAAACTCGATAAGTCGGGCCGCGCCTACGCCACCGGCAAGCGCAAGAATGCCATCGCGCGTGTCTGGGTGAAGCCCGGCTCCGGCAAGATCGTCGTCAACGACAAGGTGTTCGCCGAATATTTCGCGCGCCCGGTGCTGCAGATGATCCTCAACCAGCCGATCATCGCCGCCAACCGCGCCGGCCAGTACGACATCGTCGCCACCGTCATCGGCGGCGGTCTGTCCGGCCAGGCGGGTGCCGTGCGCCACGGCATCTCGAAAGCGCTGACCTACTACGAGCCGGCGCTGCGCGCCGTGCTCAAGAAGGGCGGCTTCCTGACCCGCGACAGCCGCGTCGTCGAGCGCAAGAAGTACGGCAAGGCAAAGGCCCGCCGCAGCTTCCAGTTCTCCAAGCGCTAAGCACTGCGCAATTACACGCTATCGAAAGGCCGCCTCCGGGCGGCCTTTTCCACAAAAAGGGGCACCAATCACCCCATCGGGCGCGGCTCGCACGCATGGTGGCAGACTTCAGGCCTTGATGAAGTCAATGAACGCCCGCAACGGTGCCGGCACGAGGCGCCGGCCGGGATAGTAAAGGAACGGCCCGGAGAAGCTCTGCCACCAGGGTTCAAGCAGCGGTTCGAGCGCCCCGCTCTCGAAGTGAGGGCGTAGCCAATCCTCGAACAGGCTGATGATGCCGGTGCCGGCGATGGCTGCATCGACTTTGAGGTCAGTCGCCCCGCCCAGGGTCACGAGAAGCGGCCCCGTCGGGTCGACCCGCACCACCTCGCCGTCGCGCTCGAATTCCCACGGCGGCATCGCACGACTGGCAAAGCGGCCGCGCAGGCAGGCGTGGCCGAGCAGGTCGCGCGGGTGTTGCGGCCGGCCATGACGATCCAGGTAGGCCGGGCTGGCGGCGGTGGCGAAGCGCTGCACGCGCGGTCCGATCGGCACAGCGATCATGTCCTGCTCCAGCCGCTCCTCATAGCGAATGCCGGCGTCGCACCCAGCCGCCAGCACATCGACGAAGCTCTCCTCCGAGATCACCTCCAACCGGATGCCCGGATAGGCGGCGAGAAAAGGCGGAACGATGCTGGGCAGTACCAGCCGCGCCGCGCTGACCGGCACATTGAGGCGCAACGTACCTGCCGGCCTGTCGCGAAAGCCGTTCACTACGTCGAGGGCCGACTCCACCTCGGTCAAGGCAGGACCGAGCCGCGCCAGCAGGCCTTCGCCGGCTTCCGTCAGGACAACGCTGCGGGTCGTCCGGTTGAGCAGCCTGACACCGAGCTGCGTCTCCAGGCGCCGCACCGCCTCGCTCAAGCCGGACGCACTGCCGCCGCTGGCGCGTGCCGCATCCCGAAAACCTCTGGCGCGCGCTACGGCCACGAAGGCGTTCAGGTCCCCGAGATCAATCTGCATTGTTCGTCATTCCGCACAGCCCGTGCGAATTGTACCCAATTATCATGAGATCGGACAACGTCTATCTGTGCACCGTTCCTGAAGGAGAAAGACCATGTCCAGCGTCGACCAGTCCGGCACATTCATCCTCGGCGACCGCAAGGTGAGACGGCTCGGCTACGGCGCCATGCAGCTCGCAGGGCCAGGCGTCTTCGGCCCACTAAAGGACCACGACGCGGCATTGGCCGTACTGCGCGAAGCCGTTGCACAAGGCGTCAACCACATCGACACCAGCGACTTCTATGGCCCGCACGTGACCAACCTGTTGATTCGCGAAGCGCTCGCACCCTATCCCGACGACCTCGTTATTGTCACCAAGATCGGTGCCCGACGCGGCACGGATGGCTCATGGCTGCCGGCCTTCTCGGCAGAAGAGCTGACACAGGCGGTGCACGACAATCTGCACAATCTCGGACTCGACGTGCTGGAGGTGGTCAACCTTCGGGTCATGTTCGACGCGCATGGCCCTGCCGAAGGGTCGATCGAGGCGCCGCTTGCGACGCTTGCCGAGCTCCAGCGACGGGGCCTCGTGCGCCACATCGGGCTGAGCAACGTCACCGCTGCACAGATCGCCGAAGGCCGCAGGATGTGCAGGATCGTCTGCGTGCAGAACCAGTACAATCTGGCGCATCGGGGCGACGATGCCTCGATCGACGATCTGGCCCGCGACGGCACCGCCTATGTGCCGTTCTTCCCACTTGGCGGCTTCAACCCGTTGCAGTCGTCGACCTTGTCCAAGGTCGCCGCACGCCTCGGCGCCACGCCCATGCAGGTCGCGCTCACTTGGCTGCTTCGCCGCGGACCCAACATTCTTCTGATCCCCGGCACGTCTTCCGTCGCGCATCTGCGGGAGAACCTCGCCGCTGCCGACCTCGAATTGTCGGACGATGTCATCAAGGAGCTGGATGGTGTGGCAATGGCGGCCTGCGGGTAGATTACCGAAGGCAGTGATGAGCCAATCTCCCCCAAGTGGGTTCCCTTGCGGGGGAGATTGCCGGCAGGACAGCGAAGGCGCGCGACCTCACAGGCGGGACAACCGAGACGCTGAAGGATCGTCGCATTTTTCTGCCACTACGCCACATTTTGTTCTTGCTTTGTGCCGGCAGCTATGCTACTAATCTGCGTATGGTGCTAATTGGCTCCAACGACCCGCCCACAGAGGCGGGTTTTCTGTTTCTGGGTTCCTTCGAAAGTTTGGCGCTGCCGGCCTGGGGTCGGCGGGACCTTCTGCCCTGCCGGGCATCGTCCCCACAAGAGGGAGATCCAGTTCTCGCCGCGCCGGTCTAGTTGATGCTGGCCGTGTTGGCCGGCTCGGCCGGGCGCTTCTCACCGGCATAGGGCACGCGAAAACCGTTCGCCGCCAGCCAACTGATGGCGGCCTTCGGTTCGTCGGTCTGGATGATGGTGGCGCCGCGCTCGACCCAGAAGCCGTAGGTCTCGCGCGGCAGGCTGGCCGCAACCGCCAACTCGTCGCCGCGACCGCCAGCGAGGAAGCCGCCCGGCTTGTTGACGATGGCATAGGTGTCGGCCCAGATGTGCCAGTCGCCCCTCACCGCCAGCGCGCGCATGCGCGGGCTGAACAGCGGGCCGCCGGTCTCGGTCAGTGTCTCTGATCCCATGCGCCAGTTGATCATCTCGACCGCGCGCATCGGGAAGGCTCGGCTCACTTTCTCGGCAAACATGGCGTCGCGAACCGCGTCATCGGCGATAATCGGCATGAACTGGAAGCCGCTGCCGATCGCGTCCATGGCGGCCTTGACACTGGCAATCCGCTCCGCATTCCACAGGTTCTCCTTGACGATCACCTGTTCGGCCATGCCGAGGTCGCGCGCAACCGCGACCATGCCGACGAGGCTTTCGGTATCGAGCTTGTTGTCGAGATTGATCAGGATCCTGTCCCTGGTCGTCATCAACATCTCGCGCAACGTCGAGACCGTCTCGCCCGTAACGGCGCCGGTGCCTTCGATCACCAACCGGCAAGTCTTGAGTTCGGCCATCGTGCGGTTGACCACCTCACCCTTGCAATTCGTCGTGCGGTCGAGCCAACTGTCATGCATGACGACGAATTGTCCGTCCTTCGAGCGCCTGATATCGACCTCGACGATTTCGGCGCCCATTGCGATCGACGCCTCGACGGCGGCGATCGAATTTTCGGGATAGAGCGTCTTGCCGGATTGCATGCCGCCGGCGCGGTGCGCGGCCACTATCACATGGTCGCGCCATTGGTTGGCGTGCTCGAAGCGGTCGAGAATCTGCCTGGCGCGCGTTTCGCCTGCCGATGCCTGGCCAAGGGAGAGCGCCAGCGCCGCGGAAAGCAGAAGGCTCAGCCAAATCGTTCGCATGAGACAAGTCGTTCGCACGAGAATCGCTCCGTACCGGGATCGCACCCCGGTTAAGCGATGCCCGTGACAGGCAGGTGAACGAAGCCGGCTTGCTAAATGCTGGAAAATTCAGGTCAGCGCCGGCCGAAGCAGCCGTTGGCGGCTACTTTCGGTTGCTTGCCAGGCAATCTCCTGGCGAGCCATGCCGGGTTCGCCTGGCGAGCAAGGATTTGTGACCGATTCGAATGGCCATGATCCTCCGCAGGGGTCGCAATTCTGAGAATTATGTCCAATAAGGTTGCGCGTCGACGCACAGGAGATCGCTTCATGCCGCCAAGGACCATCGATCACGCCTTCACCACCCGCTCCAGGACGGGTGCGTCGTTCGAGCCGACCTATGCCGGCGCCCTGTCGTTCATGCGGCGCAAATATTCGAAGGACGTGAAGGACGCCGATGCGGTGGTGTGGGGCATTCCCTTTGACGCTGCGGTCACCAATCGGCCGGGCGCCCGTTTCGGACCGCAGGCAATCCGCCGCGCCTCGGCCATCCTCGACAACGATCCGCAATATCCGTTTTCGCGCGACCTGTTCGAACAGCTTGCCGTGGTCGATTATGGCGACTGCCTGCTCGACAGCGGCAATCACCAGAAGACGCCTGCCACGATCGAACGCGAAGCGGCGAAGATCCTGAAATCCGGCGCCTTCCTGCTGTCGCTCGGCGGCGATCACTTCGTCACCTGGCCGCTGCTCAAGGCGCATGCCGCCATCCATGGCCCGCTGGCTCTGGTGCAGTTCGACGCACACCAGGACACCTGGCCCGACGACGGCAAGCGCATCGATCACGGCTCCTTCGTCGGCCGTGCAGTCAAGGAGGGCATCATCGACCCCGACCGGTCGATCCAGATCGGCATCCGCACCCATGCGCCCGACACGTTCGGCATCAAGATCCTGTATGGCCATGAAGTGGAGGAAATGCGTGCGTCGGACATCGCCTATGCCATCGTCGACCGTACGGGCGGCAAGAAGACCTACGTCACTTTCGACATCGATTGCCTGGACCCGGCTTTTGCGCCCGGCACCGGAACGCCGGTCGCGGGAGGCCCGTCTTCGGCAAAGATCCTGTCGGTGCTGCGCCAGATCAACCAGCTCGATATCGTCGGCGCCGACGTCGTCGAGGTTGCGCCAGCCTATGATCACGCCGATATAACGGCAATTGCCGGGTCGATGGTGGCCATGCACTATCTCGGGCTGTTGGCGGAACGAAAGGCCCGGCTCGAGGAAATGACCCAGGGCAATCACGGCGTTGCCGGATTGAATCAGGCGAGCGGCATATAGCTTTGAGAAAACAGGAATTTTGGCAGGCAATGAAACCGAAAATCTTCATCGACGGCGAGCACGGCACCACCGGTCTGCAAATCAGGGCGCTGCTTGCCGAGCGCGGCGACCTGGAAATCATCTCCATCCCGACCGAGCGCCGCAAAGAAACGGCAGCGCGTGCCGAGTTCCTCAATGCCGCCGATGTCGCGATCCTCTGCCTACCGGACGCTGCCGCCAAGGAAAGCGTTTCGCTGATCGCCAATGACACCACCAAGGTGATCGACGCCTCGACGGCACATCGCGTCGCCGATGGGTGGGAATATGGTTTCGCCGAAATGGACAAGGACCAGGCGAAGAAGATCGCTTCGGCGAAGCGCGTCGCCAATCCGGGCTGCTGGCCGCAAGGACCAATCGCGACGCTGCGGCCGCTGGTTGCGGCGGGGCTGCTGCCGGCCGATTTTCCGGTCACCGTCAACGGCATTTCCGGCTATTCCGGCGGCGGCCGGCCAATGATCGAGGATTATGTCGCCAAAGGCGAGGATGCGCCGGAATTCCTGCCCTACGGACTGACGCTGCAGCACAAGCACGTGCCGGAGCTCAGGACCTATGCCAGGCTTTCGCACGATCCGATCATGCAGCCGGCAGTCGGCAATTTCGCGCAAGGCATGATCACGGTGGTGCCGCTGCAACTCGGCGGCCTCGACCATGTGCCGACCGGCGCCGAGCTTCACGCTGCGATCGCCGATCATTTCGCTTCCATCGATGGCGGCGTGGTCGAGGTGGCGCCGTATCTGCATCAGGAACGCATGCCCGACATCGATCCGGAGATCTACAACGGCACCAACCGGATGAAGCTCTATGTCTTTGCCAATGATAACAGGGCGCAGGCGCTGCTGCTTGCCGTCTACGACAATCTCGGCAAGGGCGCCTCGGGCGCCGCCGTGCAGAACATGGATCTGATGCTCGGCCTCTGAATGGATGTGCCGGCATTTCCAAAGCGCTGGAAGGTCGGCGCGCCCGAACTCACCGTCGAAACGTTCAGCAGCCGCATCTGGAAGGTCGCGCGCGAGGACGGCTCGCCGGCAATCGTCAAGGATCTAAAGCCTTTCGACGATGTCGAGGACGAGTTGCGTGGCGAGCATTTCCTCGCCTGGCGACGCGGCGAAGGCGCGGTGCGGCTGCTGGCCCGCGATGGCCACCGGATGCTGCTCGAGTATGCCGGCGAAACCTCGCTGTCACAGATGATTGCGGATCAGGGCACAATGCCGCCACCGCGATCGCGGCGGAGGTAATGGCCAAGCTGTTCTCGCCGTCGAAGCACCCCGCCCCGCCGGACCTTCAGCCGTTGCGGACCCGGTTTTCCAGCCTGTTCAAAAAGGCGAAGGCCGATCGCGCCGCCGGCGAAGAGAGCCTGTATGTCGAAGCTGCCGAAATCGCGGAACGGCTGTTGTCCAATCCGCACGACGTACGGCCGCTGCATGGCGACCTGCATCACGACAACATCATGCACGGTCCGCGCGGCTGGCTGGCGATCGATCCGAAGGGCGTTCTCGGCGACCCCGGCTTCGATGCCGCCAATGTGTTCTACAACCCACTCGACCGAGACGATCTTTGCCTCGATCCGCGGCGGATCGCGCATATGGCGCATGTCTTTGCCGCAACGCTCGGCCAGTCGCCGCCCGCGATACTGGACCACGCCATCGCCTATGGCTGCCTGTCGGCTGCATGGCACCATGAAGATCGCAATGCGGTCGACGAAAACCGCGAACTGGCGATTGCCGCGGCAATCCGGCGGGTGCGGCTCAGCCTCTGAGAGCGATCTCGTGGGGCAGCGGGTAAGCGCCCTTGGTACCGCGCCAATGCGCGGCGGCGAAGCCCAGCAGGAACAGCGCGAATGCCTGATGCGTCAGGGCCATGTGCAGCGGCACATGCATCAATAGCGTGCCGATGCCGATCGATGCCTGCACCACGACAATCAGGAACAGAAGCGTCGCGCGTCGGGCATGCGTCGTGCCCGGCAGGCGCCGGCGTGTCGAGATCATGTGCCAGAGCGCGACCGCGAAGATCGTGTAGGCGCCGACCCGGTGGACGAATTGCACCGTCTTCGGATTTTCGAAGAAATTGCGCCATGCCGGCTCGAGCAGCAGCAGGTCGCCGGGGACCAGCTTGCCGTCCATCAGCGGCCAGGTGTTGTAGCTCAAGCCGGCGTCTAGCCCTGCGACCAGCCCGCCGAGATAGATCTGGACCAGCGCCAGCAGCACCAGCAAGCCGGCCAGACGTTGCGTCGAGCGGTCGGCGGCAGGTTCCGAGTGCGGCGCCAGCCCACGCGCGACCACCATGGTCGCCGTGAAGATCAGCGCCGCCAGCGTCAGATGCGTCGCCAGCCGATATTGGCTGACCGAAACCCGGTCGACCAACCCGGACGCCACCATCCACCAGCCTATCGCGCCCTGCAGGGCGCCGAGAAGGAGGATGCCCGACAATTTCGTGCCGAGGCCCCGCTCGATGCGGCGCGTCGCCCAGAAGAACAGCAGCGGCAGGGCGAAGACCACGCCGACACTACGCGCCAGGATGCGGTGCACCCATTCCCACCAGAAGATCGATTTGAACGCCTCGATGCTCATGCCGTTGTTGAGTTCGGCATATTGCGGGATCTGCTGGTAGCGCAGGAACTCCTCCTGCCACTCGGCATCATTGAGCGGCGGGATGACGCCGTGTATCGGCTGCCATTCGGTGATCGACAGGCCGGAATTGGTGAGCCTTGTAGCGCCGCCGACCAGTACCAGCGCAAACAGCACCAGGAGCACGGCATAGAGCCAACCGCGTACCAGCGCGCGGTTGCGAAGGTCGCGATCGCGGGCGGCGAAAGGCGCGGCATCGGATATGGCAGCAGCCATGGATTTGTCCCGGCAGTTGAAGTCGCGGATTGGTGAACCATCGCAACCCGGCTTGCAAGACCGGACAGCGCGGCACGCCGTCGCGCCGTTTCTGGCGGGTTGCGCGTATTGGCTGTTCGGCCTAAGCGATAGCGATCAACGAGATCGCGCCATGCCCATTCGCCTGAAAAAGCTGATCGGAAGCTTCCTGCTGGTAGTGCTGGTCATAGTCTATGCGCTGGTCGCCTCGATCGTGGCGGTCGCCCAATTGTCGCAGTCCGGGCCGCTGGCGCACTTCATCTTCTTCCTGCTCAGCGGGCTTTTGTGGGTGCTGCCGGCGATGGGCATCATCAAATGGCTGATCCTGGAGCCGCGGCCGAAGGGCCGAGGCAACAGTTAGATCGTCACCACCGTCTTGCCGGCATTGGCCAGCGGCGTCGTCACCCCCGACAACATTGTTCGGATGTGGGCGACGCTCTGATAGCGGCCATTGACCGAAATGCGCGGCAGGGCGTGCAGGAAGCCGGCATGCTCGGCGCGGAGTATGCCGTGGCGGGTCGTCACCGCCGAGGCATAGCCGGCATCGCGGACTAGGCCTACTTCGCGGCGGCCGACGGCACTGGCATAACCGTAGGGATAGGCGAAATGGCGCGGCTCCTCGCCGAGTTTGACCTGCAATATGCGCTTGACGTCGCCGATCTCATGTCGCGCATCGCTCTCGGAAAGCCGCTTCAGATTGCAGTGATTGACGCTATGTGCGCCGATCGTCACCAGCGGGTGCTCGGCCATGGTGCGGATCTCGTCCCAGTTCATCAGCGTGCTCGGGCGCGGACCACCCAATTCGATGCCGTTCGAGCGCGCCAGATCCCGCAACACCGCACGCTGGTCCTGCTCGCGCACCTTCAGCGTCAGATGAGCGTGCAGGCGCGCATTGGCCTGGACCTTTTTTCCCAGACTCGAGCAGTCGATTGTCACCGGGCCATCCGGCGTCGTCAGCGTCAGGCGATCGCGCGCATTGACGATGTCCTCGACCACGTCCCACCACAAATCGGCAGCGCCGTCGATCAGCCCCGGCGCGACGTAGATGGTGATCGGCGCGCCGTGTTTCTCCAGCACCGGCAGCGCCTCGGTCATGTTGTCTCGATAGGCGTCGTCGGCGGTGATCGTCGCAAATTGGCCGTCCTTGTCGCCAGCCTTGATGCGCTCGATCGCCTCGTCAAGCGTGACGAAACTGTAGCCGTTCGCCTTCATGTCGGCGATCACGGTGTCGAGGAACCCGGGCGCGATGTTCAAGTGGCGGTTGACGCCGTTCGGCTTTTCCGGCGTCGCGGTAACCCGATGCAACATCAGGATGGCGCCAAGGCCGCCGATAAACGGCTTGGCCAGCGGCGCGAGACCGGAATAGCGGGCGAGATTGAGCGCCAGTTTGCGGATTGCCTCGCCCCCGTCGATCATTCATTCACCTTTTGCGCCTAAGCTCATCAAGCATGGAATGCGCCTGCGCGGGACCCCCAATCGCGACGAATACGCCCTAAGGATTGAGGTATGGTTGACGCCACCGCGTCATTTGACGGCAATCGGCTGGCAAGCAGCGAGGCGTCGCCGTGTGCCTTGCCGGCCGGCAAAGCCGGCCTGTCAACCTCGGTCGCCGATAGTGCGGCGTTGGCGGCGTACGCAGAATTCTGCCATTCGGCGCTTTTTGCCCCTGCGCAAAGCGCAGGCTGGATCCTGAACTGGGCGGCACATACCGGCGCCGACGTTGTTGTTGCGACGCTGCGCGCCGGGGACAGGCCGGTTTTCTCACTGGCGCTGGAGGTCACTCGCAGTGGAGCGTTCCGCGTCGCCCGGTTCATGGGCGGCCGCCATGCAAACGGCAATTTTGCCGCCGCCGACCCGCAATGGCTGGCGAATGCCGATAGCGCGGCGATCCGCTCGATGCTGGCTGCGATTGCCAAGGCGCGGCGCGACATCGATCTTGTTGCGCTGGAGCGGTTGCTGCCCGATCTCGACGGCGTTGCCAACCCGCTCTCCGCCTTGCCGCATTTTTCAAGCCCCAATCTGTCGCTGGCCGCCGGTCTTGTGGGAGGATTTGACGCACTGCTCACCCGCGTGAGCGGCAAGCGCAGGCGCAAGAAGCATCGCTCGCAGGCGCGCAAGTTCGAGGCCGTTGGCAGCTATCGTCGCATCGAGGCGAGGACTGCGGACGAGGTGCACATGCTGCTCGATGCCTTTTTCGAGATGAAGGAATTCCGCTTCCGCAAGATGGGCATCGCCAATGTTTTCGGTGAGGCGGAGGTGCGCGCTTTTTTCCGCTCGCTGTTTGCCGACGCGCTTCAAGAGGAATATCCGTCCTTCGTCCTGCATGGGCTGGAAGTCGCCGGCAAACTTCGTGCAGTCACCGGATCGAGCCGCTCGGGCAAGCGGCTGATCTGCGAGTTCGGGGCGATTGCCGAGGACGACCTCGCACACACCAGCCCGGGCGACTTCCTGTTCTTCGAGAACATCCAGGAAGCCTGCGAGGCGGGTTTCGAAATCTATGATTTCTCGGTCGGCGACGAACCCTACAAGCGATTGTGGTGCGATGTCGAAACGCAGCATTTCGAGGTGCTGGTTCCGCTGACGCCGAAAGGTCGTGCGCTGGCGCTTGCGCTCAGGCACGGCGCAAGCCTGAAGGCATTCATCAAGCACAGCCCAATGGTCTGGAAGCTGACCAAGCTGCTGCGCCGTAAAGCCGTGGGGCGGACGGCACCGGCCGCAGGCGAAGACGACAGCTGATTTCGATTTGAGAGAAAACTGCCTCAGGCGGCCGAGCGCCGTCCCGGCATTGGGCCCGGCGCCACATGGCCGATGGGCGTGACCAGCGTCAGGTCGGGATAGCCACTCTCGATGAGCGCGACCGCGGCCTGCGTCACCTCGTCGTCCGGCTCAAGCATGGAGAGCAAGACCTCGGTCCCCTCGCCCACCAGGCGGCTGATGCCTTGCGCGTCGGCCGGTCCGCATTCGACCACGACCAAATCATAGGCGGTGGTTAGCGACTGCATGATGATCGGCAGCCGGTCGGCGGCGCGCATGGCGCGGACCGGATCGGCTGTGCCGACGGGAATCACGTGGCAGTCCGAATAGAGATCGGGGTGGATCACATCGCTGAACTGCGCTTGTGAGGCGAGCAGATCGGTGATGCCCGGAAACAGCCCGCTGTCCAGCATCGGCCGCGAGGCAGCACCCGAAGCGGTGAGATCAAGCAGCAGCACGCGTAGCCCGGCGTCGGAGACTGCGCGCGCCACCAGCACTGCCGAGGCGGCCGCCTCGTCGCCTTCCGGTGACACGAATATGGCGCGGGCGGCACCGGTGGCGATCAGTTTTTCCGCGGCCTTGTCGATGTCGACCTCGCCGAGGATAGAACGTGCCGGTTCAATGTCTCCAGCGGCCATTTCAGCGTACTCCGGTTCGATTTTCTCGGCAGCCGCTTCCGCCACCGCGACGGGTTCCGGCTCCACTTTGCTTTCAATGATATTGTCGTCGTCGGCCTCATCGATCTCAACGACTGCCGGTTCGGACCGGCCAACCGACGGGTCGGGCTCGGCCATCACGCGTTCGGCCTGGACAGCCGGCATCGCAACCTGCTCGATGCGCTCGAAATGGGCACCGGCGGCCGGACGCATGGCGCGGCCGGAAAACAGTTCCTGCAGCAGCGTGACGATCGCCATGATGAGCAACGAGCCGACAAAGGCCGCACTGACAATCGGACCAATCTTGGGGAAATAAGGTTCGGCCGGCACCTGGGCCTCCGAAAATACGCGAGCGTCGACGGGCAGATAGTTGCGATCCTTGCGTGCGGCCGCCTGGAGATAGCTGGATGAATAGAGATCGAGCTGCTGACGCTTGGTCGCGGCATCACGCTGCAGCGCATCGAGTTCCACCTGCTCTTCGCCGGCGCGGGCGGACGCCGCCTTCAGCGTGTTGACGTCTGCCACGAGTTGAGCCTCTCGCGCCTTCGCCGTCTCGGCCTGCGCCATCAGACCTTTCATGATCTTTTCCGCTTCGTTGCGGATCTGGCGGTCGAGATCCGCGAGCTGCGACTTCAGCGCGCGGATGCGCGGATGGTTGTCGAGCAAGGTGGTGGAAAGGTCGGCGATATTGTTCTTGAGTTCGACTTGCCGCTCGCGCAGGCGCTGGATCAGTTCGGAAGACAACACCTCCGGAACGGCATCCAGCGAGCCGCCATTGCGCAACGCCCTGCGCACGCTGTCGGCGGTCGCTTCCGCCGAAGCGCGATTGGCGCGCACGCGTGACAGTTCACTCGACAATTCGGACAGCTGCTGGGTGGCAAGCACCGAATTGTTGCCGCCCATCAAAAGATCGGACTGCGCACGGAATGCGGCAACCTTGGCTTCCGCCTCCTTCACCCGGTTCTGCAGATCCGCGATTTCCGGCGCCAGAAAGTCGGTGGCGGCGGAATTCGATTCGAGCTTGGCATTGCCCTTGGAGGCGATATAGGCGTTTGCAATGGCGTTCGGGATCGCGGCGGCAAGCTTTGGATCCTCTGACGAGAACTCGATTGCGATCGCGCGGGTTTTTTCAACGCCATAGACGTTAAGCTTCTCATGCATTGCGTCCAGCACGCGCTCTTCCAGCGGAATCTCGAACGGATCGCTTTTCAAGCCAACAAGGACAAGGGCGCGGCTCAGCGCCGACATCTTCAGCGCCTCGTCGAATTCGGGCAATTTCGCCAGGTTGAGCTTCGCCGCCACCTGCTTGAGGATGTCGGGGGACGAGATGATCTGGACCTCGGTGGCCACAGCCTCTTCGTCGGGAATCGACCGCTCGTTGCCGTTGGCCCCGGCTGGCCGCGTGAACTCCGATTCTCGAGGCCCGATCTCCAGCTTGGCTGCCGCCTTGTATTCGGGCGTTGCAAGCCAGGCGAGCGCAAAGGCCAGGCCGGTTACAACCAGTGCGACGACAAGGATGCGCAACCAGTTTCGCGCCAGGCTGGCGAAAAGCTGCCTGAGATCGACGTCGACATCTGCGGCCGCGGATTGAACGGACATGCATCCCTGCTCCGGTACTGAGTCAGCATGCACCGTAAACAACTATGGTAACTCAGCCGTTAATATCGCGGTAAGAACCTGTCAGGCTCTATTAACAAGCCGCAAACAAGAGGCTGAAAACCATCTGCATTTGTCGATCCGGCCCGCATCGGCCGCGCGCCTTTACCGGCCATTAACCCTAACAGGATGATAACCGAGCTCGATCGTTAAGGTTTGCCGCAGAGTCGCCGGCTATTCAAAGGTACGTGTCCGCTCATGAAAAGCACTGCTCCCCTTTTCCGCGCGCTGCTTGCCGTATCGATGCTTTCGGGCTGCTCCAGCTACCGGCCGACGCCGGCCGCATTCCATGAAGTTCTCGACCAGCCCTATCGCCTCGGCGCCGGCGACCGCGTCCGCGTAACCGTGTTCGAGCAGGAAGGACTGACCAATACCTACAGCGTCGACCAGTCCGGCTATCTCTCGCTGCCGCTCGTCGGCAACGTGCCGGCGCGCGGCCACACCGCCCAACAGCTTGAAAGCGAGATCGCCGAGAAACTGCGCCAGGGTTATTTGCGGGATCCCGATGTTTCGGTCGAAATCGATCGCTACCGGCCGATCTTCGTCATGGGTGAAGTGAGCGCGGCGGGCCAGTATTCCTACGTCCCGGGCCTGACCGTGCAGAAGGCCGTCGCCATCGCCGGCGGGTTCACGCCACGCGCCAACCAGGAAAGCGTCGACATTACCCGCGACATCAACGGCAAGGTGATAACCGGACGCGTGGTGACCTCCGACCCGCTACTGCCCGGCGATACAGTCTATGTTCGCGAACGCCTGTTTTGATGTGCTGACAAAGTGGCGGACACACTCAGGATCGTCCACTGCTTTCGCTCACCGGTCGGAGGCATCTTCCGGCATGTGCGCGACCTGACCGAGGCTCAGGTCGCCGCCGGCCATGCCGTCGGCATCGTCTGCGATTCGACGACGGGCGGCGATTTCGAGGAACGGCTGTTCGAACAGATGAAAGGCAGCCTGGCGCTCGGCATTCACCGCACCCCGATGCAGCGGCATGTCGGGCCAGGCGATCTCGCCTCGGCCCGGCGCACCTATAGGATCATAAAAGAATTGCGGCCGGACGTGCTGCACGGGCATGGCGCCAAAGGTGGCGCCTATGCCCGTCTGTTCGGCTCATTGTTGCGGGTATCCAGGTCTCGCGTAGCCCGCCTTTATTCGCCGCATGGTGGCTCGCTTCACTATGACGAGACCACCGCCACGGGGAAGCTGTTCTTCGCGCTCGAGCGCTTCATGGCTCGCTTCACCGATTGCCTGCTGTTTGTTTCCGATTATGAGCGGCGGACTTATCGCAGGAAGGTCGGCGAGCCGCCCATTCCGAACGCTCTCGTCCACAACGGCCTGCGCGCCGCCGAGTTCGAGCCGGTGCGGACCGAGCACAATGCGGTTGACCTCCTCTATATCGGCATGATGCGCGACCTCAAGGGCCCGGACATTTTCATTGACGCGCTGGGGCGAGTCGCGACACGGCTCGGCCGCCCATTGAAAGCGCTGATGGTCGGCGACGGCGACGACTTGCCGCGCTATCGCGCCCAGGTGAAGCAGCTCGGCCTCGAGGTCAGCTTCCTGGCGCCGATGCCGGCCAGGCTCGCCTTCACGCTGGCCGAACTGGTCGTCGTTCCCTCGCGCGCGGAAGCCATGCCCTATATAGTTCTGGAAGCGCTCGCCGCCGGCAAGCCGATCATCGCGACGGCGGTCGGCGGCATACCGGAAATCTTCGACACCGGCTCGCCTGCCCTGATCCGGCCCGACCCGCGCGAACTTGGCGACAAGATAAGCGCCGCATTGGCCGATCTCGACACCTACAAAGGCCTGATGCCCGGCCTCGCCGACCTCAAGGCACGCTTCGGCGCCGATGTAATGGCCGCCGAAATCGAAAAGGCTTATTTCGCCGCGCTCAAAAAATAGAGCAACGGGTTTCCACCGGGCTGCTCCTGGTGAAAAGCGTCTCCAAAGCCATCTGTTGTTTCAAGGGTTTCTTAGCTCTCTTTTGCTATTCACCTGAGGGAAACCTGCGGACGCCCAATGAACGAAATCGACCCAGCGCGCCGTTTTTCGCTAGACGCGGTGCGCAAATTCGACGCCCCTGCCGAGAACAATACGGCCGGCGGCATGAACGATGTTGCCCGCCAGGTCGCCTCGCAATACCGGCGCGATACGATGTCGCCGATCATGGTGAGCGGCGTCCTGCGCATGGTGGAATTCGCGCTGCTGTTGGTGTCAGGTCTTGCCGTCTATTTCTATTATGTCGGCTTTTTCAACTATCTTGCCTGGCAATACTCACTGACGATCGCCGCCACTTCGTTCCTCGCGGTCGTTCTGTTCGACGTCACCGACCGCTACCAGATCGTCGCGCTGATGCGGCCGATCGCCAATTTCGGCCGTCTCCTGCTGGTCTGGGCCGGAACATTCGCCTTGATGGCGCTCACCGCCTTCACCATGAAAATGTCGGAAGACTATTCGCGCCTGCTCTTCGGCACGTGGTTCGTCGTCGGTTTCGTGTTGATCCTGGGTCTCCGCCTGGTGATCTCGAAGCTGATCCGGCGCTGGGCGCGCGACGGGCGGATGGAGCGCCGCGCCGTCATCGTGGGCGGCGGCAAGGCCGCGGAGGTATTGATCCGCTCGGTCGAAAGGCAGCCCTACAACGACATCCGCATCTGCGGCATCTTCGACGACCGTGGTGACAAGCGTTCACCGCCGGTTGTCGCCGGCTATCCCAAGCTCGGCACGATTTCCGAGCTCATCGAATTTGCCCGCATCGCGCGCATCGACATGCTGATCGTTTCGCTGCCGCTGACCGCCGAATCGCGCGTGCTGCAATTATTGAAGAAGCTGTGGGTGCTGCCGGTCGACATCCGGCTGTCGGCGCATTCGAATGCGCTGCAGTTCAGGCCGCGCGCCTATTCCTACATCGGCTCGGTGCCGATGCTCGATATCTTCGACAAGCCTATCAACGATTGGGATTCGGTCGCGAAACGCGCCTTCGACATCGTCTTTTCGATCATCGGCATCATCGTGTTCTCGCCGGTGATGCTGGCGACCGCAATCGCGATCAAACTCGACAGCAAGGGGCCGGTGCTGTTCCATCAGAAGCGGCACGGCTTCAACAACGAGATCATCGACGTCTACAAGTTCCGTTCGATGTATACCGACAAGGCGGACCCGACGGCCAAACAGACCGTGACCAAGAACGATCCGCGCGTCACCCGCGTCGGCCGCTTCATCCGCAAGACCTCGGTCGACGAACTGCCGCAGTTCTTCAATTCGCTGTTCGGTTCGCTGTCGCTGGTCGGGCCGCGCCCGCACGCCATTGCCGCGCAGTCGCACAACCTCCTCTACAATGAAGTGGTCGACGGCTATTTCGCTCGCCACAAGGTCAAACCCGGTGTGACCGGCTGGGCGCAGATCAATGGCTGGCGCGGCGAGATGGACACCAACGAGAAGATTCGCATGCGGACGGAATACGACCTCTATTACATCGAGAACTGGTCGCTCCTGTTCGACCTCAAAATCCTGTTCCTGACGCCGATCCGCCTGCTCAACACGGAAAACGCATATTGAGCGCGACGGCCTATGAATTGCCGGCGGCGGCGGTCAACGCCAAGCTGATCGCACTGATTGCGTCGGGGGCGGTTTTCCTCGGCGTCTTCCTGTCCGGTTTCGTCATTGCCGAGCCCGCGCCGTACGACGTCTATATGATCGGGCTGATCGTGGTGTGGCCCTTGTTCGGCATGCGTATACAGCGCGCGGCGGTGCCGCTTCTGGTGCTGCTGGTTATCATGAACATCGGCGGCATGATCTCGATGACGCAGATGTCGGACCTCGCCGGCACGCCGCTCTATCTCGCCGTCTCGCTGTTCCTGGCCTTAACCGCGGTTTTCTTCGCTTCGGTAACGGCCGTCCGGCCCAGTCTCTACCGGGTGATCTTCGTCGCCTATGTGGTGTCGGCAGTGCTGACTTCGCTGGTCGGCATAGCCGGCTATTTCCATGCCTTTCCAGGAGCGGAGATCTTCACCAAATACGACCGTGCCGCCGGCGCCTTCCAGGACCCGAACGTGTTCGGTCCGTTCCTGGTGCTGCCCGGCATCTACCTGCTCTACCTGCTGCTTACCGGCTCGGTCGCACGCATGCCGCTATTGGCGGTGCCGTTGCTGATAATCACCGCCGGCATCTTCTTTTCCTTTTCGCGCGGCGCCTGGGGCATGTTCGCCGTTTCGGCGATCCTGCTGACCGGTGCCTTGTTCCTGCAGAGCGCCAGCGGCAAGTTCAAGCTGCGCGTCGTCGTCATGACCATCGCCGCCGTCGGACTGCTGGTCATCGCAATGATCGTCATCCTGCAACTGCCAGGCGTCGCCGAGATGTTCTCGAACCGCGCACAGCTCGAACAAAGCTACGACACCGCCCGGCTCGGCCGCTTCGCCCGCTATACGATCGGCTTTCAGATGGCACTGGAGCATCCGTTAGGCATCGGCCCGCTCGTCTTCGGCAAGATGTTCGGCGAGGACACGCACGACATCTTGCTGAAGATGCTGATGGATTACGGCTGGCTCGGCTTCGTGTCATTCCTGACGCTGACGTGCTGGACGATCGCCGCCGGCTTCCGCATTCTGCTGCGCGATCGGCCGTGGCAGCCTTATCTTCTATGCGCCTACGTCGCCTTCATCGGCAATATCGGGCTCGGCACCTTCATCGACATCGACCACTGGCGCCATGTCTACCTGCTGCTTGGCTTGATCTGGGGTGCCATCGCGCTCGAATACCGCCACCAGTGGCAGCTGCGGGCGGCGCAGCGACCGGCAATCCCCGTCGCGGTTGCTTCAGGCAGGACAGCAACCGAATTCGGTTGACCGGACCCGGTCTATCACGATACATCGCGACCGGTCCGGAGTGTAGCGCAGCCCGGTAGCGCACTTGACTGGGGGTCAAGGGGTCGTCGGTTCGAATCCGGCCACTCCGACCATTAAAATCCAAAGGCTTAGCCAGTTTTCCCCCAAAACTGGCTGTACAGACAATAGCCGCACTGCAGCCAGCGCAACATACGCAAGCGTGATCTCATCGAGGGAACCGATCACGCATCACTCGTGCGCGAGGCACGGAGGCTGGCGTCTAGCCAGAAGCCCACCGAGAAACCGCGCGGTAACGGCTAGGTAAGCTTTGCTGCGTACGCCAACCTTTATCGTGAGCCCGTATTCCAGCTTCCACAAGAAAAGGTCCCGCCGCACATGCCAGAACGGCGGGACTCGATCAGGCGCCTTGCATCAGGCAGGGGTGACTCGGGGGTTGGGCATGCCCGGTGCGCGCGGATCGTAGTGAACCCTAGGCGCATCAGCTGCAATGCGTCCACCAACCGTCGGTTGGAAAGAACTAATTCAATCCCGACGGCTGGCCTGGCCTGAACAGGCGCGCGCTCAAGGCTCGGTTTCTTCCCGGGGAGGAGCTTTTTGGTCAGGACAATCAGGATAGGGCAATTCTTCACACGGAGAGGGCCTGTCGCCAACGCTGCGATAATGTTCCGCGAGTTTTGCGAAACCGTAGGCGAAGGCGAAAAGAAGCGCGAGGACAACCGCTATTCGGACGGCCATACCGTATTGTAGCAGGATCCTCCCATTGGAGCGCGCGGCGTTTTGGTACGTTTGAATGTTGAGTTCGAAAAAGGTTGGCTCTAGTTGAATTGCCGTCGTCCGCAGTTGTAAGGGCGAGCGGACGCTTCGAAGACACCACGCGCTTTCGCCCTTTCCGGGAGAGATGCAATGTCGCTTCAAGGGGTTGCCTGTCGTGCCGATCTGACCATGTTGACCAAGGCACTTGATGCCCGATGCCGTGAACTAGGCCTCGCTGATGGAGATCCAGGCAGAGAAGTGCTCGGCCGCAGGGTGATGGATTTATTTGAAAGTGGTCAGCTCAGTGCCGAAGATTTGAGGCTGGCTCTGAGCGGCGAGATCTTTAACGCCAAAAATCCTCCGGCCGGAGCCAGTGGGCTTTGATACGGCAAGCGGCTATCCGCGCAACCATTTGAATTACTGGCCCAGCGTCGGCTTCCGTATGCGCAAGAGCGCGTGTGAACAAATGTGATTTTGCGGTCGGTGCCAGACGGGATAACTTTACCCATCGAACGAAAGAGGAGAATGATCATGAAGACATTCCTCGCAATAGCCGCGGCACTGACCATGTCCATATCAGCTGCCTCTGCGGATTGCCCCGCGCATTCCAAGGTCCAGGCATCGGTCGACACGCAGACGAAGACAGCAAGCGTCGAGAAGGCCGATATGTCGATTGTCACGGACGCTCAGACGATCAAAAAAGAAGAGCCACAGAAGACCGAGTAGCGGTAACGCTCAGCGGATCCCACGACCCGGATAAATGGCTACTGGCACACATCCACCCACTCGGCGTCGACGAGTTCGGCCAGGCGTTGCGGGCTGAGCCGTACGGCGGCATTCGTCGCGCCTGCCGCCGGGACGACCTCGTCAAAGGCGCGCAGCGAGATGTCGCAGTAGACCGGGAGCGGCGCCGGTAGGCCGAACGGGCACACCCCACCGACGGGATGATCGGTCGCGGCGAGCACCTGCTCGGCGTCCAGCATTCGCGCCTTGCCACCAAACCGATCCTTGAATTTGCGATTGTCCAGCCTGGAGATCCCGCTGGCCACGATCAGCATCGTCTGGTCGCCGGCGCGCAAGCAGATCGTCTTGGCAATCTGCGCCGGCGCTACGCCATGCGCTTCGGCGGCCAAAGGCACCGTCGCCGAGCTTGCCTCCGTGACGATGACATCAATGTCGGGCGCGTGTGCGGCGAAGAAGGCGCGAACGGATTCGAGGCTCATCTCCAGCAATTTCCGTCTGGCGTCGCCGTGACGGCCGGCAAGTCCACTACGTGGCCGAAAAAACGAAGCCCGCCAGGGCGACCCATGGCGAGCTCGTGGAATAAAAGCATGGCACGCCGCTACGACACGGATCGCCTTTTGGCAGACAACACGACTTCGTCAAACAGAGCGCTTTCCGGAAGTTGAAGCGCGGAGGCAATACGCCGACGTTTCGAGGGATCGGCATCCTTGCCGCTTTCAATGTCGGCAATCTCATAGGCTGCCAGCCCGCACGCCAGGGACAGCTCTTCGATGCTGTATCCACGGGCTTCCCGGGCGGTTCGGACGGCACTGCGTTCAGGCGTAACCGCGCTCGCCGCCAGTTCGGAGTAAGTTTCGCGTTTTGCTATTTGGGGCATTGGCAACTCCGTGGGATGAAAGAGTTAGATCAAATCATGTTGTTGCCTGAGACGATCGGGAGAATGCCCGCTCGCCGGTGATTTGCCAAGCATCAAAGATAGCGTCACGGCATCGTGAACCGACGGCGGAATGGATGGCGGATGCCGGCGAGCTGACATCTGGCCGGATCGTCAGCAGACACAGTTCGGAAACAAAATTCTACAGGCCGGAAAAACTGCCGAAAAACTCCAAGGCGATAGTCCCAACCGCAGCGCTCGAGTCACCGACCTGAATCAGTGACGCTCAAATTCCGCCTGCGCAAAAAGGAAACGATGTCATGAAGAAGCCTCTTCTCTCCGCCCTTGGACTTGCAATCGCACTTGCCCTCTCGATGCCGATCATCGGCGCAAGCAGCGCGAATGCAACGACGATGCACACCACCGTCAAGAAGCATCACCGCCATCACTACCATCACCGGGTCCACCACTACCGCCACCATCACAAGAAGGTTGTCGCGAAGAAGTACTGAAAACACCCTCGGGCGAACAACCCGCAATCAGGCGTTCTGGTGCTTGATCAAGGGCGGCGCGCTTGCCGGGCTTTCCGTGTCGGCGAAAAATGGCGGCGGTCCGCTGACCACCGCCATTTGCTTATCTCAACGTGCCGATCTTGAACGCGCTCGCGGTGCTTGTTGCTGCCGGCCGCCGAGGAACAGACTGGCGACGAGCCCGACCAGAACCAGCCCGACAGCGGCCGCCGTCGCCGGGTGATCTCGGGCGGTCTTCTCGATCGCCCGGCCTTGCCTTCTGATTGCCGGCAAGGCGTCGCCGAGGCGCTCAGTGATATCCGAATAATAATCCGACGCGGTATCGCGCCCGTCTTCGTAAAAGGCGCCGCCCCGCTTTAACACGGCTTTCTTCAAGGTGGCCAGTTCCCTGGTCAGGGCCGCGACCTGTTTGTCCAGATCGGTGTCGGAGATGCTCGAAAGCGATGCCATGACGTGCTTCCTTCATCTGTAGAAGGAAGCCTAACGCATGACCCTGAAGACCGTTCCGGTCAGCCCGGCGGGCTCTAGCGAACCTGATCGAGCAGGCGCTTGCATTCCAGGAGGTCGAACAGCGCCTCCTGCAGCAATGCGCGATTGTCACGGGAAAGTTTTGACGTGTCCGGCGGAACCGGACCTTCCTCGTCGGTCTTGCCTATACCGAAAAAACGACGGCTGGGTTTCACCCTCGGCTGGCCAACCAGCATTTCGTCGTCCGGGCCGCGCGACTGCGCCGCTTGCGTCAGCGGTACCGTGTCGGCCTGTCGGCGCTGCGAGATCGCCTCGACCGCCGCCATGTCGCCACTGCCGACGGCGATCAGAAACTGGTTGCCGTTCTCGCGCAACAGCTTCTGCACGCCCTTGATCGTATAGCCCTGGTCGTAGAGCATATGACGAATACCCTTGATCAGTTCTACGTCCTGCGGACGGTAGTAGCGGCGGCCGCCGCCGCGCTTCATCGGCTTGATCTGGTTGAAACGCGTCTCCCAGAAGCGCAGCACGTGCTGCGGCAAATCCAGATCCTCCGCGACCTCGCTGATGGTGCGGAAAGCATCAGGGCTCTTGTCCATGGGCGAATCCTCACGCTAGAGCATGATCGCGAAAGGCGGGAACCGGGTTCGGGCGACATCACGCTTAACAAGGAGAGCAGCTTTCCGTCCCGCCGGAACGGATCACACCCAAATACCGATCCGGCGTACCGAATCGCATCTTATTTCAGCGGTTTATGAAACAATATTCAAGCCCGGCGCAAAAGCAGGGTTCGCTTTTCAACCGAAGCCTGGAGCATGATTCTTGGCAAAGGGGGATTGGACGGCTACTTGCTGCCCTTGGCTTTGCTGGTTTGATGGGAGCGCAGGATACGGTTCTTCAGCACGTTCGACGACTTGAAGGTCATCACCCGGCGCGGCAGGATCGGCACTTCCTCACCGGTCTTGGGATTGCGCCCGATGCGCTCGTTCTTGGAGCGGACGTGGAAGGTCGCGAAGGACGACAGCTTCACCGTCTCGCCGCGAACGATCGCCTCGCAGATCTCATTCAGCACCGCCTCGACAAGCTCGGCCGATTCAGTACGTGACAGCCCAACCTTGCGGTAAACGGCTTCGGCGAGGTCGGCGCGCGTAAGTGTCTTTCCCCCCATACGAACCGTCCCATCAGCTCAAAAACATAAATCGATACAAGCAACGGCAGAACCTAAGTAATTGATCCGTCAAGGTCAAGGGACCCGAACCCGATAGTTCGGCACTTACCAGCGGAGCAGGACGGCACCCCAGGTGAAGCCGCCGCCCATCGCCTCGAGCAGTACCAGGTCACCCTTTTTGATGCGACCGTCGGCGACGGCCGCGGACAGTGCCAGCGGCACGGAAGCAGCCGAGGTATTACCGTGCAAATCGACGGTCACCACCACCTTCCGCTCCTCTATCCCGAGCTTTTTGGCCGAAGCGTCAATAATTCGTTTATTGGCTTGATGCGGCACGAACCAGTCGAGATCGGCGGCGCCGATGC
This sequence comes from Mesorhizobium sp. M0598, assembly GCF_040320865.1. Classification (NCBI taxonomy): domain Bacteria; kingdom Pseudomonadati; phylum Pseudomonadota; class Alphaproteobacteria; order Hyphomicrobiales; family Phyllobacteriaceae; genus Mesorhizobium; species Mesorhizobium sp. M0598. Next base: position 279,987 of record NZ_JAMYQL010000002.1, read on the forward strand.
CGGCCTGTGCGAACGTCGCCTCGATGACGTCGGTGATCATGCCGACCGCATGCTTGAACACTTCGCGGCCTTCCATCCTGAGGTGCCCGACCGTTCCGGTGGTCGACGGCCCACCGTCGACAAAAAGCTTGTCCTTGTGGATGCCGTCGGAGCGCAGGCTGGCCGCCAGAACGCCTCGGTCGGCGATGCCGCCTGCCCCCGTGCCTGCTTCCAGCACCATCGCGCCGGCGCCGTCGCCGAACAAAACGCAGGTCGAGCGGTCGTTCCAGTCGAGAATACGCGAAAATGTTTCCGAGCCGATCACCAGCACCCGTCTGGCCAAGCCGCCGCGGATATAGAGGTCGGAGGTCGTCACTGCATAGACGAAGCCGGAGCAGACCGCCTGCAGGTCGAAGGCAAAACCGTGGTGCATGCCGAGCCGGTTCTGGATCTCGACCGCGGTCGCGGGAAAGGTGTTGTTGGGCGTCGAGGTCGCCAGCACGATCAGGTCGATGTCGTCAGCCGTCAGGCCGGCGCTGTCGAGGGCTGCGCGCGCTGCCGCCTCGCCCAGCGAGGCCGTCGTCTCGTCGTCGGCCGCAATGTGGCGCTGGCGAATGCCGGTGCGCTGGACGATCCACTCGTCCGACGTCTCGACCATGCCTTCGAAATCGGCATTCTTCATAATGCGGCGGGGCAGCGCGGCGCCCGTGCCGCGCACGACTGATCTGATCAATGCTCTTTCCTATTCCTTTGCGTCGATGACGACGTCGGATTTCCGGATTGTCTGGGCATTCGGATTGCGGGCATGGAACAGGTCGAGATCGGCTTCGATGCGGTCAAGCAGATTGTTGCGCACCATGTCGTAGCCAAGCTCGATCGCCGCCGCGAAGCCATCCGAATCAGCCCCGCCATGGCTCTTCACCACGATGCCGTTCAATCCGAGGAAGACGCCGCCATTGGAGCGGCCGACATCCATCTTCTCGCGCAGGCGATCGAAGGCGGTCTTGGCGAAGATATAGCCGATCCTAGCCATCAGCGTCCGGTTCATCGCCGCGCGCAGATAGCCGGCGATCTGCCTGACGGTGCCTTCCGCCGTCTTCAGCGCGATGTTGCCGGCAAATCCTTCGGTAACGACGACGTCGACACTGCCCTTGCCGATGTCGTCACCCTCGACAAAGCCATGGTAGTTCATCGAGGCCATGTTGGCCTCGCGCAACATACGACCCGCCTCCTTGACCTCTTCCTGGCCCTTGATCTCCTCGACGCCGACATTGAGCAGGCCGACGCTCGGCCGTTCGATGCCGAAAACAGAGCGCGCCATGCCGGTGCCCAGAATGGCAAAATCAACCAGTTGATGCGCATCCGCGCCAATGGTGGCGCCGACGTCCAGCACCACGCTCTCGCCGCGCAATGTCGGCCAGAGCGCCGCGATTGCCGGGCGATCGATGGTCGCCATGGTGCGAAGGCAGAATCTGGACATTGCCATCAGCGCGCCGGTATTGCCGGCCGAGATGCAGGCGTCGGCAGTGCCTGCCTTGACCGCCTCGACGGCCTTCCACATCGATGACTTCCAGCGGCCATGGCGCAGCGCCTGGCTCGGCTTGTCGTCCATCCGCACTGCGATCTCGCAGTGGATGAACTCGCTCACTTCCGCCAGCTTGGGGAATTTGGCGAGTTCGGGCCGTACCACTTCTTCGCGCCCATAAATGACGAAGCGTATATCCGGACGGCGGGTGGCGACAGTCATGAGCGCCGGGATGACCACGCTTGGCCCGTGATCGCCGCCCATGGCATCGATGGAAATCCTGATCACGCGGTGTTCATCTCACGGTTGCTTGGCCAGCGGGCTTGCCAAGGTGCGGGGCTCGCGAAGGTTCGGCGAAAATAACGGTTTTGGGCTGCCGCACAACCAACTTTTCTCAAATTGGGTCAGCTATCAGGATTTTCCCAACAGTGATCTGAGCTTTTGCTGGAATTCATTCTCCACAGGCTCGGCATCGCCGGCGGCCTCCAGCGATACACCCGGCTTGCGCGGATATGGATCGATCGCCAAGCCAAAGAACTGCTCGGCAAGCGCCCCGACGTCGATCGCATCGCCGGAAAAGGTTTCCGGGCTGTCCGGGCCTTCGGCGTCGAGCAGGATCTCACCGCCGCCGTCGAAACCTTGCCGCCCGAGCTTGGATTGCTCCGGCAGGAACAGCGCTTCGACCGGCTCATCGATATGCGCCTCGACCGGGTCGAGGGTGACGATGCAGGCCTGCGTTATATCGGCCTCGACATGGCCGCTGACTTTCACCCCGTTGCGCTTCCAGGGCTCGACCAGGAGTTCGGCGCGATAGTTCTCGACCGAAAGCAGCTCGTGCTCGACGGCCAGCAGGGCGCGCTGCCCAGCGTCGGCATCGATGACCACCGGCAGCCCCTTTTGCGGCAGCCGGGCGACATTTGCCAGGAATGACACTGGGCTGTGGGTATCAGGGTGTTTCATCTTCGCCTCCACTTCGCCGCCTTCATCGGCCTGCCGTCGCTCAAGCGTTGGCCACGGGAAATGCCACCGTTCCGGAAACGATCGATTCGGTCGGCTGTTCCGCGAGTTGCCTTGATGCATCGGCGGCATAGAGTGCCAATTGCGACGCTTGCGGCCAGGCGCCGGCATCCGGCCTGACATTGCGGGCAAGGGCGGCGGCGAGTGCATCATGGTCATTTCGTTGCAGCGCATCATCATAGGCGGCGGTACGGCCATAGAACATCTTCGCCAGTTTCCGCATTCGCTTCGGCACGCCGACGTCGCCAATGCCCAATTCACGCAACGAATGTTCGACATCCATGAAGAACTCGTCGATCAGCACCTGCGCAACCTCTGCCGCGGCACCGCCCTCGCCGCGCAACCGGTGCTGGAACAGGAACATGTGCAACGACAGCATCTCGAAGCGGCCGAGCGGCGTGTCCGGCACGTCCCAGGCGGAATAAAACACCGTTTGCCGCGCCGCCGCCACGATTTGTGCGTAAAGCGCCTCGGTGATGGCGCGGTTGGCATGTCGTTCGTGGCCAAAGAGGCGCTGGAACATTTGAGGGTGGTCTCCCGGGACCGTTTGTTGAAGTGGCCTTGTTGCATCGGCAAGCAAGCTGGTTTACCGGTTTTGCGGCCCAGCGCAAGTTGCGGCCAGCTTATGGAGTTGTAGTTGCGCGCGCTGAAATTCAAGTCGACTTTCCTGCCCAGGCCCGGCGGTGCGGTTTCGCTGCTGGTGATCGCTGCGGCGCTTTCCGCCTGCAATTCGTCCAAGATGATCGGCGATCTCAATCCGAGCGAGACGCTGACGCAAGGCTACGTCATCGACCAGCAGGCGATCGACCTGGTGCCGGTCGGCTCAAGCCGCGAACAGGTGCTGCTGGCGCTCGGCACTCCCTCGACGAAGGCGACCTTCGATAACGAGGCCTTTTATTACATTTCTCAGACGCGCAAGCGCTATGTCGCCTTCGACAAGCCGCGGCTGGTCGACCAACATGTGCTGGCGGTCTATTTTGGCGATGACGGGCGCGTCACCCAGATCGCCAATTACGGCTTGAAGGACGGCAAGGTGTTCGACTTCATCTCGCGCACCACGCCGACCGGCGGCAAGGACCAGAACTTCCTCAGCCAGATCATCAGTGGCGCCAGTAAGCTGGCGCCTGGCGTTCCCGGCGCCAGCGGCGGCAGCACGCTCGGCGGCACCTGATCCGCCCGAGGGTGTCGGCTTCCTTCCGTTCCTTTCGCTTCCCTGTAAGCGGCATATCTCAGGCAATGAAAAACCCGCGGGAGCGATCCCGCGGGTTTTTGTCTTAAGGCCATAGCGACCGAGCTTAGCCGTGCGCGAGAACGGCCAGCAACAGCAGCGCGACGATGTTGGTGATCTTGATCGCCGGATTGACCGCTGGGCCGGCAGTATCCTTGTAGGGATCGCCGACCGTGTCGCCGGTCACCGAAGCCTTGTGCGCTTCGGAGCCCTTGAGGTGCTTGAGGCCGTCCTTGTCGACGAAACCATCTTCGAACGACTTCTTGGCGTTGTCCCAGGCGCCGCCGCCGGAGGTCATCGAGATGGCAACGAACAGGCCGTTGACAATGACGCCGAGCAGCGAGGCGCCGAGCGCGGCAAAGGCGGATGCCTTCGAACCGGAGATCAGGAGGACGCCGAAATAGACCACCAGCGGTGCCAGCACCGGCAGCAATGACGGAACGATCATCTCCCGGATCGCTGCCTTGGTCAGAAGGTCGACGGCGCGCGCATAGTTCGGCTTCGAGGTGCCGGCCATGATGCCCGGATCCTCGCGGAACTGCTTGCGCACCTCCTGGACGATAGCACCCGCGGCGCGGCCGACGGCGGTCATGGCGATGCCGCCGAACAGATACGGGATCAGGCCGCCGAAGATCAGGCCGGCGACGACGTAAGGATTGGAGAGGTCGAAGGAGACGTCGCCCATGCCCTGGAAGTAGGGGTATTTGTCGCCATTGGCGGCAAAGAACTTCAGGTCGTTAGAGTAGGCCGCGAACAGCACCAGCGCGCCGAGGCCGGCCGAACCGATGGCGTAGCCCTTGGTTACCGCCTTGGTGGTGTTGCCGACAGCGTCGAGCGCGTCGGTTGACTGGCGCACTTCCTTGGGCAGGCCGGCCATTTCGGCAATGCCGCCGGCATTGTCGGTGACCGGGCCGAAGGCATCGAGCGCGACGATCATGCCGGCGAGGCCAAGCATCGTCGTCACCGCGATCGCTGTGCCGTAGAGGCCGGCGAGCTGGTATGTCGAGATGATGCCGCCGACGATGACGATCGCCGGCAACGCCGTCGCTTCCAGCGAGACCGCGAGGCCCTGGATGACGTTGGTGCCGTGACCGGTGACCGAGGCCTGGGCGATGGAGTTCACCGGACGCTTGTTGGTACCGGTATAATATTCGGTGATCACCACGATGAGGCCGGTCACCGCAAGGCCGACGAGACCGCAGATGAACAGGTTCGTGCCGGTGATGGCCATGCCGGCGACGGTGCCGATCTCACCCCAGCCGATGCATGCCGAGGTGGCCACGGCAAGGCCGACAATTGACAGCAGGCCGGTGACGATCAGGCCCTTGTAGAGCGCGCCCATGATTGAGCCGCTGGAACCGAGCTTGACGAAGAAGGTGCCGACGATCGAGGTGAGAATGCAGGCGCCGCAGATGGCCAGCGGATAGAGCATGGCCGCGCCGAGAACGGCGGTGCCACCGAAGAAGATGGCGGCGAGGACCATGGTGGCGACGACGGTCACAGCATAAGTCTCGAACAGGTCGGCGGCCATGCCGGCGCAATCGCCGACATTGTCGCCGACATTGTCGGCGATGGTGGCCGGATTGCGTGGATCATCTTCGGGAATGCCGGCTTCAACCTTGCCGACGAGATCGCCGCCGACGTCGGCGCCCTTGGTGAAGATGCCGCCGCCGAGACGGGCGAAGATCGAGATCAGCGAGGCGCCGAAGCCGAGCGAAACAAGCGAGTCGATGACGACGCGATCGTCGGGCTGCAGACCCATGAACTGGGTCAGGATCAGGTAGTAGATCGAGACGCCGAGCAGGGCCAGGCCAGCAACCAGCATGCCAGTGATGGCGCCCGACTTGAAGGCGATCTCGAGGCCGGCAGCGAGGCTGTTGGAAGCCGCCTGCGCGGTACGCACATTGGCGCGCACGGAGACGTGCATGCCGATGAAGCCAGCGGCGCCCGATAGAACGGCGCCGATCAGGAAGCCGATGGCGGCGGTGATCGAAAGCAGCCACCAGGCAAGCAGCAGGACCACGACGCCGACGATGGCGATAGTGGTGTACTGGCGCGCCAGATAGGCCTGCGCGCCTTCGCGGATGGCCGCGGAAATTTCCTGCATGCGTGCATTGCCCTGATCGGCCGCGAGGACCGAACGTGTCGCCCAGATGGCGTAAAGGACTGAAAGCAGACCGCAGGCGATGACAGCTGAAATTATGGTCATTGCCGAATTTTCCTCGATTGGTGGCCCAAAAGAACCCCTCCCCGGGCCGTTGAGACAGGGACGAATTTTCCGCAACCGGAATCCGTCCCTTCGCAGCGGCTTATGCGAAACAGGGCTCGGAACGTCAAGATATTGTTCCGTTCCTGTCCGGCTTTCGCCCAAAAGATCCCGGGTTTCGTCCAAAAGGCTGGACGGCAGTGTGCGCCTGTCGACACTGCCATCCGGTTAGATCGGTTGAAATCGGCGAACGGCGGTCAGGCTTTACGCGGGTCGCCGTCCGGCTGGACGACGAAGACCAGCACCACCAGCATGGTCATGTAGAATTTGAACGCCGCCTCCTGACCATTCCAAATCGAAGACTGCCACATGGCGAACCACTCGCCGCCAACGACCATGAAGCCGAAATACCAAACAAGGAAACCCATTGTGGCGGCTATGATGACGAACTTCTTGGCATCGTTGAATGCCTGTCCGCTGGCTTTGCGCGCCTGCCAGAGTTGCCAGGCGGCGATTAGGTAAAGCAGGCAGGTCAGCGCCTCGCCAATGATGATCAGCCAGTAGCCAGCCGTCCACAGCGACGGGTTGGTGATCGAGCGGTACATCAGTGCATTGCCGGGAAAGGTCGTGTCCATGCTCAGCACATGCTGGACAAAGGCGAAGTTTGAGCCGTAATCGGTGATGTTGCCGAAGGCGACGAGAAAGGCGAAAGCCGCCAGACACAAACACATGACGATCTTGGAGAAACGCGCGGTCATGGCAAGAACTCCTGCTGAAAGATCGGGGCATCGCACTCATCAATCGCCGAGTCCCGAAGATCGCGCAACGGGTGGGCCAGTGATCATCGTGCTCACAGCCATTGCGAGACATTATGCCGGCAAGCAAGACATTGCCGAGACTGTCGAAGCCCTCGATCTCGACAGTGATTGCGCGGTGGGCGACTTGGTCTCTGTGGTTAGAGCCGACACACAGCACGATTTCGCCATCATCCGCCGCCGCTGGATCACCGGCGAGACGGGCACAACGCTGGAACTGACGCTCGATCATCCGACGCGGTTGACCGGCCACTGAAAAAAGACCGAACTTCGCCCCGAGACGCTACTCGGGCTCGCGTCCCATGCGCCGGGCGGTATAGCGCTCGACCGCCGACAGCCCGTCATAGATCAGCACGGCAAGGGCGGCGACGATCAGGCCACCCTGCAGGATGAAGGCGAGGTTGTTCGACAGCAGGCCTGCGATGATCACCTCGCCCAGTGTCCTCGCCGCTACCGTCGAGCCGATGGTCGCGGTGGCGAGGCTGATCACCACCGACAGCCGGATACCACCGAGAATGATCGGCGCGCTGAGCGGCAGCTCGACCTTGACCAGTCTTTGCCAGCCGGTCATGCCGGCGCCACGCGCCGCCTCGACTACGTTGGCCGGCAGCGTCGTCAGGCCGGTCAGCGCATTCTCAAAGATCGGCAGCAGTCCGTAGAGAAACAGCGCAATCAGCGTCGGCTTTTCGCCGAAGCCGACGGCCGGCACGGCAAGCGCCAGCACCGCCACCGGCGGAAACGTTTGGCCGATATTGACCAGGCTGCGCGACAGCGGCAGGAATTCGGCGCCGGCTGGCCTTGTGACCAGAATGGCGAGCGCGACCGCAACGATCGTCGCGGCAACCGTCGCGATCAGCACGGTCCGCAGATGCAGCAGCGTCAACGTCAAAAGGCTGCCCTGATTGTAGATTACCGGCGCGTTGTTCTCTGTCAGCGGCTTCAGCAGCGGTTCGAACCAGCCGGGATTGGTGACGAAGGCAATAAGCACCACCACCAGGGCCAGCCTGAACAGCGAGGGAAGCCAGGCTTTCATGCCGGCCTCGCCGCTCGCTTAACCAGCCCGTCCACAGTGACGCGGCCAAGCGGCTTGCCCTCGGTATCTTTCACCGGAAGTGCCGGGCGGCCCGACCACAGGAGTTCGGCGAGCGCGTCGCGTTGGCTGGCGTCACCGGGGATCGCCTCGCCTTCGGCCGTGCCTTTTTCTACCGCGTCGCGCACCCGGCCAAGCGACAACAGCCGGAACGGTTTTTCACTGGCGCCAACCAGGGTCTCGACAAACGCGCTGGCCGGTTTCGCCAGTATCTCGGCCGGCGCGGCATATTGCACTACTTTGCCGCCATCCATCACCGCGATCTTGTCGCCCATGTGAACGGCCTCTTCCATGTCATGGGTGACGAGGATGATGGTGGTGCCGAAGCGTTTCTGGATCGCCAGCAGATCCTCTTGCGCCTTGTTGCGGATGATCGGATCGAGCGCGCCGAACGGCTCATCCATCAACAGCACGTTGGGTTCCGCGGCAAGCGCCCGGGCGACGCCGACGCGCTGCTGCTGGCCGCCGGAAAGCTCATGCGGATAGCGTGGCCCGTAGGCTTGCGGGTCGAGCTGGTATAGCGTCATCAGCTCGTCGACGCGGGCCTTGATGCGGTTGGCGTCCCAGCCGAGCAATACCGGCACAGTGGCGATGTTCTGCGCCACCGTGCGATGCGGAAACAGGCCGTGGCCCTGGATGGCATAGCCGATGCTGCGGCGCAGCTCATAATCCGGCACCGAGCGGTTGTCGACGCCGTCGAGCTTGATCACTCCCGATGTCGGCTCGACCAGCCGGTTTATCATGCGAAGCAGCGTCGTCTTGCCGGAGCCGGAGGTGCCGACGATGACGGCGATGCTGCGCGGCTCGATTACCATCGACACGTCGTTGACGACTGTCGTCTCGCCGTAGCGCTTGGTGATGCCTTCGATCTCGATCATGCCGTTTCAACCCTGCGCTTGCTGGCGCTCATTTCGATCACTGCATCGAGCATGATGGCAGCGGCGAAGGCCAGCACCACCGTGGGAACAGCACCGAGCAGCACCAGGTCCATCGCCGTCTGGCCGACCCCCTGGAATACGAACACGCCAAAGCCGCCGCCGCCGATCAACGCGGCAATTGTGGCGAGGCCGATATTCTGCACCAGCACGATGCGGATGCCGGTGAGGATCACCGGGAAAGCCAGCGGAAACTCGACGCCGAACAGCCGCTGGCGGTCGGTCATGCCCATGCCGCGCGCTGCGTCGTTGGCGGCACGCGGCACACCGGCGAGGCCGACCACGGTGTTGGCCACTACCGGCAGCAGCGAATAGAGGAACAAAGCGACGAAAGCCGGCGCCGTGCCGATGCCGCGAATGCCGAGCGCGGCAGCTCCCGGCACATGCGAAGCGACCCAGCCGAGCGGTGCGATCAAGAGCCCGAACAGCGCAATCGAAGGAATGGTCTGGATGATATTCAGCACGTTGAGCACACCGGCCCGCAATTTCTCGACGCGGTGGCAGAGGATGCCGAGCGGAAGGCCGATGATCACCGCTGCCACCAGCGAACCCAGCGCCAGCGTCACATGCTTGGAGCCTTCCGCCCAAAAACTATCGGAACGATTGAAATATTCCTTGAGGATCGACAGGCTGTTCCAGCTTCCCGAGACGAGCAGCAGGCCGATCGCCGCTGCGGCGACAACAAGCACGCCGATCCGTGCCTGCGGCGACAGGTTCAGCCGCGTAAGCACGTCGGCGAGCAGAAGCGTGAAGGCGAAGATAAGCAGCCAGAAGCCCGAAGCCGGCGAGATACGGGCGAAGGTGTTGCCGGCGGGCGTCAGGAAGCTGCCGGCAACGCCGATCAGCAGCGCCAGCGCCGCAAGTGCAACCACACTGGCGGCGAGGCGCAGAGCAAGCGGCGTTTTCAGCAGCGCAATGAGCGCCGCTGCGACGACAATCGCCATCAACAGCGGACCGACCATTGCAGGCAAAGATTCGAGGATCGAGCGCGCCTCGCCGGGTACGATGCGATTGGCGCGGAACGTGGCGAATGGTGCCGCAAAAGCCGCATAGGCTGATATCGCCGCGATGACCACGCCGAGCTTGTCGAACCGGATGCGCACGCCCTCCTCCATCGGCCGATCCGGCGGACCTCGAAAGCGGCGCGCCTTACTTGAGGAAGCCGTTCTTTTTCAAAAAGTCCTCGGCGACGCCCTTGACCGGTTCGCCGCCGACCTGCACTCGGCCGTTCAACTCCTGCAGCGTGACAAGGTCGAGCTTGGCGAAGACCGGCTTCAGCAGCGTCTCGATTTCGGGATGCTCCTTCAGCACCGCCTCGCGGATGATCGGCGCCGGCTGGTAGACCGGCTGCACACCCTTGTCGTCCTCAAGCACGACGAGGCCGGAGGGCGCGATGCCGCCGTCGGTGCCATAGACCATGGCGGCGTTGGCGCCGTTAGTCTGGTTGGCTGCGGCGGCAATGGTGGCCGCCGTGTCGCCGCCCGACAGCGTGATCAACTGGTCCGGCTTTAGCGTGAAGCCATAGGTCTTCTGGAAAGCGGGCAGCGCGGCCGCCGAATTGACGAACTCGGCGGAGGCCGCCAGCACCACCTTGCCGCCGCCCGAGACATATTTGCCGAAGTCGGAAAGGGTGACGAGCTTATTGGTATCGGCGACCTCCTTGCGCAGGGCGATCGCCCAGGTGTTGTTGGCCGGTGACGGTGACAGCCAGACGATCTTGTTGGCGTCGTAGTCGAGCCTCTTGGCAGTCTCGTAGGCCTTGGCGGCGTCTTTCCACACCGGATCGTCGGCCTTCTCGAAGAAGAAGGCGGCGTTGCCGGTGTATTCCGGATAGATGTCTATCTCGCCGGCTGTAATCGCCTTGCGTACCACGGGCGTGCCGCCGAGTTGGATGCGGTCGGTGGTCTGGATATTATTGGCGTTCAGCACCAGCTGGATGATATTGCCGAGCACACCGCCCTCGGTGTCGATCTTCGACGACACCACCACCTGGGCACTCGCCGAGGCCAACGCAATTCCGAGCGCTAGTACAGCGCCGGCCAGAATCTTGATTGAAAACATCTCACAAATCCCTTGCTGTGAACCGGAATACGGCTGCCGCATATGAGCATGGCTTCGATGCCCCGTCGGGGTACACGGTTTCATAAGAGGGGGGATGGGCGCAATAATTTTGTTCGGATGTGAGTGAATCCGCTGCCGCGACGTCCCGACAGGGTGACGTCAGTTGGCCGCGCGCAGGCCCGTCATCTTCAACACGCCCAGTGCCACGAAGCACAGCGCGACGACCGGGAAAATCATCCAGTTCAGCATCTCCCAGCCCCAGGCATTGTAGACCGCCCCCGACATCAGTGAGGCGAAGGCGACGGAGCCGAACAGGACGAAATCGTGGAACCCTGGACCTTGCCTTTTTCGGATGACTGGTAGCTGTCGGCCACCATGGCGGTGGCACCGATGAAGCTGAAGTTCCAGCCAAGGCCGAGCAGGATCAGCGCCGTCCAGAACTGCCACAGTGCCAACCCTGACAGCGCCACTATGGCGCAGCCAATCAGCAGCACCAGGCCGATGGCCACGATCCGCTCAGCGCCGAAGCGATAGATCAGCGACCCCGTGAAGAAGCTCGGCGCGAACATCGCCATGACGTGCCAGGAAATGCCGAGCGTGGCGTCGTCGGTCGAAAGGCCGCAGCCGACCATGGCCAGCGGCGCGCCGGTCATCACGAAGCTCATCAGTGCGTAGCTGCCGATGGCGCAAAACAACGCCGCGACGAAGCGTGGCCTGGTGACAATTTCCGAGAGCGGCCGGGCGTCGCTGTCGGAAATTTCCACCTTGTCGGTTGCCTTGGCCGGGATGCGCAACAAAGAGAGAATGGCGGCGCCGACCGCCGCCAGCACCAGGATGGACGCAAACGAGCCGGCAAACTTCACCGGCGAGAACAGATCGCCGGTGAAGATGACGATCTGCGGTCCAAGGATGGCGGTGACGATGCCGCCGGCCAGCACGAAGGAGATGGCGCGCGCCTTGAATTCAGGCGGCGCATTGTCGGCGGCGGCAAAGCGGAACTGCTGGACGAAAGCGCCCCCGATGCCGATCACGGCCAAGCCGAAAGCGAATAGCCAGAAGCTGGGATGAAACAGCGCCAGCGTGGCGACCAGCCCGCCAAGCGCCGTGACCGCTGTGCCGGTCATGAAGCCGTCGCGCTGGCCGAGCCGGCGGATGATCGCCGCGGCCGGCAGGGAACCGAGCGCCACGCCGACATTGAAACCGGTGATCGGCGCGGTTGCCAGCGACTTGTCAGCATCGAGCAGGTACTGCCCGGCCAATCCGCCCATGGAAATGGCGATGGGTGCGGCCGAGCCGATGATCGCCTGCGAGGCTGCGAGGATGAAGGCGGCGCGACGCGCTTCCTTGCCCGCCCCAACGGCGACGATAGCAGTCATGAGGCGTCCTTGCCGCGGCCCTCGCCACGCACCCGGCGCGACACGCGATCAAGCACCGCATTGACCAGTTTCGGCTCGTCTTCCTCGTAAAATGCCTTGGCGATGTCGACATATTCGGAGACGATGACCGCCACCGGCACGTCCTCGCGCTGCATCAACTCGTAGACGCCGGCGCGCAATATGGCGCGCAACGTGGAATCGAGCCTCGACAGAGGCCAGTCCTCGGTCAGCGCCTGTCGAATGACTGGATCGATGGTCTTCTGGTGCTCGACAACGCCGGCAAGAATGGCACGAAACCATTGCGCATCGGCTTCGCGATAGAGCGCGCCGTCGACTTCCTTGCCGAGCCTGAACGCCTCGTATTCGGCGGTGATCTCAAACACACCGCTGCCGGCGACGTCCATCTGGTAGAGCGCCTGCACGGCGGCCAGACGGGCAGCACCGCGCTTGTTGGCATGGCGAACCGCAGGCTGGCCGGGCGAAGCGGGTTCGCTCACGTTCGCTCTCCCAGCTGTTCCTTTAGAGCGATCATGGTCAGCGCCGCACGCGCCGCAAAGCCGCCCTTGTCGCCTTCCGAACGCCTGGCCCGTGTCCAGGCCTGTTCGTCGTTTTCGGTGGTCAGGATGCCGTTGCCGATGCAGACCGCATCCTGCACGGACAGGTCCATCAGGGCACGGCTGGATTCATTGGCGACGATATCGAAATGATAGGTGTCGCCGCGGACCACCGTGCCGAGGGCGACGAAGCCGTCATAGTTCGTCCCGCCTTCGGAGGCACCGTCGAGCGCGAAGGAAATCACCGCCGGGATTTCGAGCGAGCCCGGAACAGTGACGACGTCGTATGTCGCGCCCGCTTCCTCGAGGGCCTTTGTCGCGCCTTCGAGCAACGCGTCGGCAAGGTCGTCGTGAAAGCGCGCCTCGATGACAAGAAGGTGGGCCTTCTTCTTCGGACGGATGAACGCTTTGCCGTGTTGGGATGTGCCTGCCATAGATGTCTCCGGGGATCGCCGGTGACTTAGGCCGAAGCCGGTTTGATCGCAAGCGGAAGATTGCCGAAGGAACTTTCAAGGCCAACTCGGCGGCGGTCGCATCAGGGAATGGGCTTTATGGACGAGCGCCTCAAAGCCCCTCCTTCGCCGCCTCCACCAGTCGCGCCGCGTAGCGGGCCATGGTGTCGATCTCAAGGTTGACGCGATCGCCGACCTGGCGTTCGCCCCAGGTGGTGACGGTCAGCGAATGGTGGATCAACAGCACGTCGAAGCGGGTGCCCTCGACCTTGTTGACGGTGAGCGAAGTGCCGTCGAGCGCGACGGAACCCTTGGGGGCGATGAATTTGGCAAGCTCGCGCGGTGCTTCCAGGGTGAAGCGAACGGCGTCGCCCTCTTCCTTACGCGCCACGATCTCGGCCATGCCGTCGACGTGGCCGGACACTATATGGCCGCCAAGCTCGTCGCCGATCTTCAGAGCCCGCTCCAGGTTGATGCGCGTGCCTGATTTCCAGCCCATCGCGGTCGTCAGCCTGAGGGCCTCTTCCCAGGCCTCGACCTCGAACCAACGTGCGTTGGCGCCATCTTCCGGCAATCCCGTTACCGTCAGGCAGACGCCGCCGCAGGAAATCGAGGCGCCGATGGCAATGGTCTGCGGATCGTAAGCGGTGTCGATACGCAAACCGACGCCTTCCCTGAGCGGCTTCACGGCAGCGACAGTGCCGACATCGGTGACGATTCCAGTGAACATTAGTTTGGCCCCGTGAACATCAGTTCGGTCCTAGATGTCTCTTATCCATTCCGCATATGTATCTTCGCCGAAACGCATGTTGCGCAATTTGCGAAATCCCGGCGGGATATTGTTGGCATCGATCGGCGATACAATGCCGCCCTCGCCGATCGCGCCCGGCCCCTGAAACAGCACGATACGATCGACCAGTTGTTCGTCGAGGAACGCCTTGGCCACCCTCGCGCCGCCCTCGACCAGGACGCTTGCCATGCCGAGCGCCGCCAGGTCCTCGAGCAGTTCCGGCAGCGCAATATCGCCTTCATAGGTCTCAGTACCGATGAAGCGAACGCCGGCGCGTTCGAGCGCGGCGCGCCGGTGCGGATCGGCCTCGGCGCAGGCAGCGACATAGAGCGGCACACGGTCGACGCCGGCGACCAGTTTCGAAGTCTCGGGTAGCCTGATCTGACGGTCGAGTACGATGCGCGCCGGCGAACGGCTCTCCAGTCCCGGAAGCCGAACCGTCAGCGCCGGATCGTCCTCCAATGCGGTGCCGATGCCGATCAATATGCCATCGGCTTCGGCGCGCATCAGATAGACTTCGCGCCGCGCAATATCGCCGGTGATGGAGACCTGTCCCTCGCCTTTCACGCCGATCTTGTTGTCGCTCGAAAGCGCAAGTTTCAGGATCACTTCCGGGCGTTTTTTCAGAGATCGAATTAAATAGCCGGCCATCTGCTCCGCGGCCTCGGCCGCCAACACTTTTTCCACCACTTCGACGCCGGCGGCACGCAAGATTGCATAGCCCTTGCCGGAAACACGCGGGTCCGGATCGCTGGCAGCGCCGACCACACGCGCCACGCCGGCACTGACCAGCGCATTGGCGCAAGGCGGCGTGCGGCCGTGATGGGCGCAGGGCTCCAGCGTTACATAGGCGGTGGCGCCGCGCGCCAGTTCGCCGGCCTCTGCCAAAGCCTCGGTCTCGGCATGCGGCCGGCCGCCGACGGCGGTGACGCCGCTGCCGACGATCCTCGGCCCGTCGCCGTCATCGCGCACGATCAGCGTGCCGACGGAAGGGTTGGTCGAGGTCCGCCCGGCATTCTTGCGCGACAGCCTGAGGGCTGCCGCCATATAGCGGCGATCGACGACCTCTTGCTCAGCCGTGCTGCGTTCGGACCCTGCCATGCTCAGCTGGCGTCCTCTTCGCTCTTCAGCTCTTCGCCCCTGGGCTCGTCGGTTTTGAGCTCGTCGCCTTTGAGTTCGCCCAACACGTCGTGGAAATCCTTGGCCTCGCGGAAATTGCGGTAGACGGAGGCAAAGCGCACATAGGCGACATCATCGAGCGACTTAAGCGCCTCCATGACCAGCCGGCCGACTTCCCCCGAGGCCACCTCGGTCTCGCCCGAGCTTTCGAGCTGGCGCACGATGCCGGTCACCGCGCGGTCGATGCGCTCCGGGTCGACGTTGCGCTTGCGTACCGCAATCTCGACCGAGCGCAGCAGCTTGTCGCGGTCGAACGGCACCTTGCGTCCCGACTTCTTCACCACGACGAGGTCGCGCAGTTGTACCCGCTCGAAAGTGGTGAAGCGGCCGCCGCAATCCGGGCAGACGCGCCGCCTGCGGATCGCTGCACCGTCTTCGGCAGGGCGCGAATCCTTCACCTGCGTATCTTCGGACTGGCAATAAGGGCAGCGCATGGAGAGCCTTCGGTTCGCGATTCTCGTGGAGCGAAAGGCTTAGAGGTTTTTGCCGCCGTGGCAAAGTATGGCCGATGACCGATCGCGCTTCAGAGATAGCGAGGCGCGAGGAAAATTGCGAGAGCGGCAATCAGTTGACAGCGGTCCGCCAATCAGGGCGCGACGTCGCCGGTCAGGAAGCCGCAAGACGTGCCGAGATAGCGATAGGCCTTGGTGAAGCCGTCCATCGATATGGTCGCGACCGGCTTGTCGGCGAAGCTGACATCGAGGGCGCTGGTGCGGCGCATGGCGCGCAGTACCGCGAGCGTGGTCTCGGACTTGTTGTCTATCATCCACTGTCCGTCGGCGATAAGACGAAAACCGGCCTTGATCTTGTCGTTGACGTCCCGGAACACCACCGGGATGTTATCGCCCTTGGGCAAGTCACTGTTTCTCACGGCGATGATGAGGCTCGGATAACCATCGGGTGGCAATACGTCGCCATTCGAGATGGCCAGCGTGAGGGTGCCACTGGTGCCGTTAGCGTCGAAAAAGACCGTCGAGGCGGCGCAGGTCTTGCGCACATCCTCGCCGGTGTTGACCTCGTCCACCGTGGTGGACCAACTGCCGAAGGTCTCTGTCTTGGGTGCTGCCGGGGTCGGCTCGGTCTGCGCAAAGGCCGCGCCGAGTAGCGGCGAGGTGGCTAAGGTGAGCAAGGCAGCGCCAACACTGGCGAAACGGAAAATTCGCATCATCATCAAGCGTCTCCGAGATGCAGCCGTGCCCAGTTGATCGGCGCCGTCACAGTTGGGGGAACGACGCCCTGCGTCAACCAAGATACGGGTAAAGCGGAAAACGATCCGTCAATGTCGCCACCTTGGCCTTCACGGTTGCCTCGACGGCCGCATTGCCCTCGTCGGAATTGGCGACCTTCAGTCCATCCAGCACTTCGGCGATCAGCTTGCCGATCTCGCGGAACTCGGCCTGGCCGAAACCGCGCGTGGTGCCGGCCGGCGTGCCGA
Source organism: Mesorhizobium sp. M0598 (assembly GCF_040320865.1). Lineage (NCBI taxonomy): Bacteria > Pseudomonadati > Pseudomonadota > Alphaproteobacteria > Hyphomicrobiales > Phyllobacteriaceae > Mesorhizobium > Mesorhizobium sp. M0598. Next base: position 296,629 of record NZ_JAMYQL010000002.1, read on the forward strand.
GGCGCACCCCCGAGGTGACGAACGGCTTTTCGGGATCGAAAGGGATGCCGTTCTTGTTGCAGGTGATGTTGGCGCGGCCAAGCGCTGCCTCGGCACGCTTGCCCGTGGCATTCTTGGGGCGCAGGTCGACCAGCATCAGATGGTTGTCGGTGCCGCCGGAGACGATGTCGAGACCGGTTTCCTGCAGGCTGGAGGCGAGCGCCTTGGCATTGGCGGCAACGCTCTCGGCATAGAGTTTGAAGCTTGGCTTCAACGCCTCACCGAAGGCCACCGCCTTGGCGGCGATGACATGCATCAGCGGGCCACCCTGCAGGCCCGGAAACACGGCCGAATTCATCTTCTTGGCGATGTCCTCATCATTGCACAGGATTATGCCGCCGCGCGGGCCGCGCAGCGACTTGTGCGTGGTGGTGGTCACCACATGGGCATGTGGCAGCGGCGACGGATGCACGCCACCGGCGACCAGGCCGGCGATATGCGCCATGTCGACCATCAGATAGGCGCCGATCGAGTCGGCGATCTCACGAAAGCGCTTCCAGTCCCAGACGCGCGAATAGGCGGTGCCGCCGGCCAGGATCAGCTTTGGCTTGGTCTCCTGCGCGGTCTTCTCGATCGCATCCATGTCGAGCAGGTGATCGTCCCTGCGCACGCCGTAGGAAACGACCTTGAACCATTTGCCGCTCATGTTGACCGGCGAACCGTGCGTCAGATGCCCACCCGAATTGAGGTCGAGACCCATGAAGGTGTCGCCGGGCTGCAGCAGCGCCAGGAACACCGCCTGGTTCATCTGGCTGCCGGAATTCGGCTGGACGTTGGCGAAGTTGCAGCCGAACAGCTTTTTGGCGCGCTCGATGGCCAGTTCCTCGGCCACGTCGACGAACTGGCAGCCGCCATAGTAGCGCTTGCCCGGATAGCCCTCTGCGTATTTGTTGGTCATGATCGACCCTTGCGCCTCCAGCACTGCACGGGAGACGATGTTTTCCGATGCGATCAGTTCGATCTCGTGGCGCTGGCGGCCGAGTTCGTTACGGATCGCGCCGAAAATCTCCGGATCGGCATCGGCAAGCGTGGTTTCGAAGAAGGATTCGAATTTGTTCGACACTGCCGCTGCTGTTGCCATGCTTGAGATCCTTGTCGTCGGGGGGTCTGCCGCGCCATTAACACAGTTGCTTTCGCCCCGCCACGTTTGAGGCGCGAAATTTGCTGGCCGGAATGCGGCAGCGAGGCGAAGAGCCGGCTATTTCCTCGCCTGCCGACCCTTTAGTAAGGCCTCGGTGAGCGTGATCTCGGTCAACAGCGCCTGCATCGTATGGTCGTTGATCTCGCGGCTGCGGAACATGGCGCGCACGGCCGCGCGTTCGGCCTCGATCCCGGCGAACCTCAATTCAAGGTCCAGCCGTCCGGCTTCGCGGGCCTCGGCGCGTGCTTCGTCTGCCTCGTCGGAGGCAGCGATGCGGCGCCGGTAGCCGGCGACAATGCTGTCGGCCGCGGCGAGCCGGGCGCCGAGCACCGCGCCATCGCTGCCGTCATTGGCGATGCTCTCGATGCGGGCGATCGCCGCATTGGCCGCGCCGACGCGCGCCCGACGCTCCTCGGCGGCACCGGGATGCTCGCCCGGCTCGACCAGCCCGCGCGCTATCTTCGGCAAGGCAAGGCTGGCGATGACAAGCGAACAGATGATGACGCCCGCGGCGAGGAAGATCACCACATCGCGCGCCGGAAACGGCGAGCCGTCCGGCATTGCGAGCGGCAACGACAGGATGCCGGCCAGCGTGATGGCGCCGCGCACGCCCGCCACCGCGCCGGCGAGCCGCACGCGCAGGCCGAACGTCTCGGCCTTGCGCTTGCCAAATCGCGCGGCAAGGCGTGCCGCGATGTCACCAACCCAGATCCACAGGAAGCGCAGCCCGATCAGGCATAGGGTAAGGATCAGCACTGTCAGGATGGGCTCGATCAGCCAATGCCGGCTGCTCAACTCGGGCGGCACATGGCGGATGATGTCGGGAAGCAGCAGGCCAAGCAGGATGAACAGCGCACCGTTGAAGACGAAGGACAGCGTCGTCCACAGCGATATGGTCTGCATGCGCGCCGATACCCCGAGATAGCGGAATATGCCGGACCCACTGGTGAGCACACCGGCGGTGACGGCGGCCAGGATTCCGGACGCGCCGGCATGCTCGGCGCCGAGATAGGCAATGAAGGGGACCAGGATCATCACCAGCACCTGTGCCTCGGCCGGCACACCGCCGATGCGGTTAAGCAATTGTAGCGCCTTGGCGGCGGCGAACACCGCCACCACACCGGCCAGGATGCCGGCAGCAACGGCGTAGAGGAAAGTCAGCGAAGCGGCGGCGAAGGAAAAGCTGCCGGTCAGCACTGCTGCCACGGCAAAGCGGAACATGACGAGGCCAGACGCGTCGTTGAGCAGCGACTCGCCTTCCAGAATATGCATCAGCCGCGCCGGCACCACGTTCCGGTCGACGATCGAGGAGACGGCTACCGCGTCGGTCGGCGACAGCACCGCGGCGAGCGCGAAGGCGACGACCAGCGGGATGCTCGGCACCAGCCAATGCAAGGCATAGCCGAAGCCGACGATGGTGAAGAAGACGAGCCCGATGGCAAGGTCAAGGATCGGGCCGCGCAGCGCCAACAGTTCGCGCTTGGGCACGCCAACGGCGTCGCCGAACAAAAGCGGCGGGATGAACACCAGCAGGAACAGCTCGGGATCGATCTCGACATGGATGCCGCGCACCGGCCAAGCGAGTGCGGCTCCTATGGCAATCTGCAGCACCGGCAACGGCACCCGCACCAGCCGGACCAGCGCACCGGAAACCGCGACGAAGCCGAGCACGACCAAGATGAAGATGGCAACTTGCATGGCCCTGTACCGAACGACGCTTTCCGGACCTTGCGCAAAGCGCGCCCTCCAGCCGGATACAAAAAGGCCGCCCTCAGCGGCGGCCTTTCAGTAATAAGATCAGTCGCTTAGAGCGCAGAGGTGATCTGCAGCTCGTTGGCTCCATCGAGCCCGTAGATGTCGTCGCGGAACTGCACGACGCCAGGCCCCGTCGACCAGGCCGAGATGTAGAGGAAATAGACCGGCACCGGATTGTTGACCTGCACCGGGATGTTCTCGCCGCTCTTGATCGCCGACTCGAAATGCTGGCGGTTCCAGCCCGGCGTGTCGCGCAGGATCCAGGTGACGAGATCGCGCACGTTCTGAACGCGCACGCAGCCCGAGGAATCGAAGCGCATCATCTTGCCGAACAGACTCTGTTGCGGCGTGTCGTGCATGTAGACGCCGTCCGGGCTCGGGAAATTGATCTTGACCGAAGCCATCGCATTGCCGGCGCCCGGATCCTGGCGGAAGCGGTATTTCTCGGCGTCGTCGGTCGACCAGTCCACGGTCAGCGGATCGACCTCGCTGCCATCCGGTGCGAACAGACGGATCTTGCTGTCCTTGAGATAGTTGGGGTTCTTCCGCATCAGCGGAATGATGTCCTTGCGCACGATCGAGACCGGCGCGTTCCAGTAGGGATTGACGATGATCTCGTTGATCTTGGAATCGACGATCGGCGTCTGGCGGTCAATCTTGCCGACAATGGCGGTGTGGCGCAGCACGACGCGGTCGTTCTCGACCGCCTCGATCTGGGCGCCCGGGATGTCGACCAATACATAACGGTTGCCCAGCGTGCCGGCCCGCTCACGCAGCCGTTGCAGATTGGTCTGCAGCTGACCAAGCCGAACCGGCGCCGACACGTTCATTGCCGCGAAAGTATATTTGCCCGTGGTTCCGTCGGCCGGCAAGCCGTGACGCAACTGGAAGCGCTTGAGCGCCGAGTCGACGTAAGAATCGAATGCTTCCGAGAGCCCGGCGCTCTGCGCCAGGTCGCCCGATATCATCAAGCGCCTGCGCAGCGGCACCACATCGGGATCCTCGACGCCAAGCTGCAGCTTCTTGGTGTCTGGAACCTGCTCCCAGCCGCCTTGCGCGACGATATTCTGATACTGCATGATCACCTGCTCGGTGAAGGATACCGTCTGCAGGCTGAAGATCGGCAGCGTCGAGGCAACCTTGCCGCCTTCGCTGGCACGCGCATCGAATTGGTCGTCCCAATTGCCGCGCGCCGAGGATTTCAGGATATCCCCGATCACATCCTGCGCACTGGCGCGGCCGGCGACCATTGCGGCTGCGAGCGCGGAGGCTCCTGAAAGGAAGAAACGGCGGCTGGTTCTCATGGACGTTCCAGACATTCTTGCTACAATTCAACTCACCGGGCGGTCTCGCCCGCACTCTAGAGTTGGCTTCTTAACAATTAGCCAACCAGGCCCGCATCACTTCGGTGTAAAACCACAGGGGAAGTGACTTGAGCACAGGACAAATGCACGGCTTTGGCCCCAGCATCACCCGCATCTTCGGTTCCATTGGAATATGGCGGCAACGTGGCTGTTGCTCGAATTTGGATCGGCCGGCCTGACGAAACGGGAAGACCGGTGCTTTTCGGCACCGGCCTTTGGTCCACTCCGCGGCAGCACTTCCGTAGTCCAGCGTCAGATCTAGATGCGGCGGATGCGATTACATCCGGTAGGCGATGGTATCGTTCCAGAACCGATCCAGGCGCTGCAGGGCGCGGTTCATCTGCTTGAACTCTTCCGTGTTGATGCCGCCAACCTGCTCGATCGAACCGACATGGCGCTCGTAGAGGCCGGCGACGACTTCCGCCACCTCATTGCCCTTCGGCGTGAGCGAAACCCGCACCGAACGGCGGTCGATGCGCGAGCGCTGGTGGTTGATGAAGCCGAGATCGACCAGCTTCTTCAGATTGTAGGAGACATTCGAGCCGAGATAATAGCCGCGCGAGCGCAGTTCGCCGGCGGTCAGCTCCGAATTGCCGATGTTGAACAGGAGCAGCGCCTGGATGGCGTTGATGTCGGAGCGACCGTTACGGTCGAATTCGTCCTTGATCACATCAAGCAGACGGCGATGCAGCCGCTCGACCAGCTGCAGCGATTCCATGTACAGCGAACGGATCGCCTCGCGGCGGTCATCGGATACGTTGGCGGTCTTCGCCGCCGGACGCGAATTGATCATTGTCTTTGCCTCTCGTTTGTCGCCCGGTGATTTTTTGTTCTTCACCTTGATCGCGACACTATCGAATACTCATAAAATTCGACTTAAACGCCAAGGCTAACAAGAGCTTACCGGTAAGGGGTTTCGAAAGAGGCTTAACGGACGGTCACCCAAGCAAGGATAATTAACCTAAAGATTTAGCCAACGATCCTGGCCGGAATTGCTATCGCCGGGGTTGCCGCTTCTGGATCCAGATCACCACGCGGAACACTATGTAGAGCAGCGCCACGGCAAGGTGCGAGGCGACGATCAGCGGCCGGTGGCCGAACAGCTCGGGGAAGCCAGCATACATGACGCACTCGGTCACCGCGCAGATGAACCAGATCACGGGACCCCAGGACGCCAGCATCCACAGGCCGGCGGCAGCGAACGGAAAAAACACCGCCAGCACCACCGCCGCCACCTGCCAGTGCACCGGCATCAGGTCGAAGCGCCACAACGGGCCGGGGTAAAAGCCGATCAGCCGGATCCAGTACAAGATGCCGAACAGCAGACAGTAGCCAGCGATGACGCGCTGGAACCAGGCGAAGATGACCTCGATCGTCGAGGGCTGTAGCACCACGCGCCTCGAGGCGACCTCGCTCACAGCTTCAGTTCCCGTTCGCCGAGCGGTGCGAAATAGGCGTCGACGTTGGCGGCGCTGACGTCGTCGATGCCTGCCGGCCGCCATTGCGGCGTCGAGCCTTTATCGATGATGGCGGCGCGGATACCTTCATAGAAGTCGTGCCCGGCAAGCATGCGGTTGAGGATACGGAACTCCATTTTCATGCACTCGTCCATCGACAACGTCTGCCCGGCGCTAATCTGGCGCCATGCAACATGCAGGCTGGTCGGTGAACGTGTGCGGATAGTGGCCAGCGTCTTTGCCGCGAACTCGTCGGCAGCGGCTGCCCGCTCCAGACTGGCGACGATATCGGCCAGCGACGGCTGCGCGAAATGCCGGGCGATGGCTTCCAGCGTCGGCCTGTCGGTCTCGCGCCTGGCCGGGACGAAGCAGCCGCGCAGCACCGATTCCGGGTCGCCGCTTTCCGCCAGACGGTCGAGGAAGCCGGCCTGGTCCTCCGCCTTGATCGTATGGGTGGCGAGGCCCGACCACAAAGCATCGCCATAGCGGATGCGGTTGCCGGTCAGCGCCAGATACATGCCGAAGCTGCCGCTGAGATCCGGCAACAGATGGCTGGCGCCGACATCCGGGAAAAAGCCGATGCCGACCTCGGGCATGGCAAACTGGGCGTTCTCGGTCAGCACTCGCTGCGAACCATGGAAGGAGATACCTACGCCGCCGCCCATGACGATGCCGTCGATCACCGCGACATAGGGTTTCTTGAATCGGGCGATGCGGGCGTTCAGCCGGTATTCATCGGCGAAGAAATCGACCGGAGGCCTTCCTGCGCGGCCGGCTTCGTAGATGTGGAGGATGTCGCCGCCCGCCGAAAATGCCCTGCCCTCGGCCTTGACGACGACAACGTCGACGCCGTCGTCGCGCTCCCAACTGCGCAGCGCCTTGTCCAGCGCCTTGACCATGCGGTGGGTTACGGCATTGAGCGCCTGCGGCCGCGTCAGCGTGACGACGCCAGCCCTGCCCAATCTTTCGAAGCGAATCTCGTCGCCTCCGCCAAAATCCATCGCCAGAGAATCCCTCCCCGCGCCCGCCGGGAGTGAAGTGCTAAAGCGTGGCGCATGGCCGCGTCAATGGCGGCGGCCAATCCGCTGCATGGTCGTCGGCGTCACCCAGTGCTAATGCTGGCGCTTTGAACCGGAAGGTTGAACCATGCCTTGGTTGCCGCGCCTTGCTGTTGTGGTGGTCGGCCTGATCGCTGCGAACACTCCTCCCGTATCGGCCGAAAGCGTCGACGAGCTCGACCATCGTCACCGGCCAGGGCGAGGTCAACAGGCAGATCGGTTTCAAGGCCTGCCTCGATGCGGTGCTGGTTCGTGTGTCCGGCGATCAGCGGCTGCCGAAGAGAACTGAGATGGCGGCGCTGCGCGACAAGGCCGGCAGCTTCGTTGCCGAATTCCGCTATCGCGACCGTCTCGAAGGCATTCCAATCCATGACGAACAAGGCACCCATGACCGGCCGCATGATCTCACTTGTCTGTACAGGCCTGACGTTATCGATCCGGTGCTTGCCGCGCTTGGCAGCAAACCATGGCTTGGCGAGCGGCCACACCTGGCAATTTTCCTGGCGGCGGAGCAAGGCACAAGGCAGTTCGCGCTGACCGCCGACGATGAGCGCGGGGCGGCGATGCGCGAATCCTTCGTCAATGCCACCGGTCCGCTGGTCATGCGGATTGTGTTTCCCGAAGCGTCGCTGCTGTCGGCCTCGAAGCTTGACGACCAGGCCCTGCGCCATGCCGATATCACGACGCTGGACCAGCTTGCCAGGAAGGCCGGAGCCGACCAGGCGCTCGCCGGCAGTATCGTCTGGAGCGACAAGGAACTGGGCTGGATAGCCGACTGGCGGCTTGCCTTGAATGGCAAGAGCTACAATTGGCAAGTGCGCGGCGTCAGCTTCGACGAGGCATTCCGCGTCGCCATGCGGGGTGCTGCGCAGATCCTGTCGGGCAATGGCCAACCAGAATAGCGCCCGACAGGACCGCTGGCACAATCGTGTCGCATTGGTCAGCAGCGGAGGCTCGTGATAAAAGTCGCCTGATCCGGAGGTTTTGCGATGAACAAATTCACCCCTGCAAAGCCTGCCGGCGCGCGCAGCGTCGACGAGATCACCGGCAGCCGGCGGCTGCGGCGCATGCGCAAGGCCGACTGGTCGCGCCGCCTTGTCCAGGAGAACCGGCTCTCGGTCGACGATCTGATTTGGCCGATCTTTGTCGTCGACGGCAGACGAGTGCGCGAACCGATCGCCGCCATGCCCGGCGTGTTCCGCCTGTCGCTCGACCTCGCCGTCAAGGAGGCTGAGCGCGCGGCCAAGCTTGGCATTCCGGCGATCGCCACTTTCCCCAATGTCGAGCTCGGCCTGCGCGATCAGACCGGTTCGCACATCCTCGATCCGGAAAACGTCATCAACCGTGCCACCCGCGCCATCAAGCACGCAGTGCCGGAGATCGGCATCATCACCGACGCCGCGCTTGACCCGTTCACCTCGCATGGCCATGACGGCATCTTGCGCGAAGGCATTATCGTCAATGATGAAACGGTGGAGCAAGTGACGGCGGCGGCCGTCATCCAGGCGGCGGCGGGGGCCGACATCATTGCCCCCTCGGACATGATGGACGGCCGTATCGGTGCCATCCGCGATGCGCTCGACGCCAATGGGTTTCAGGATGTTGCGATCATGTCCTATGCGACCAAGTTCGCATCCGCTTTTTACGGCCCCTATCGTGAGGCGGTCGGCACCGCCGGCCTGCTCAAGGGCGACAAGAAGACCTATTATATCGATCACGCCAATTCCGACGAAGCGGTGCGCGAGGCCGAGCAGGATCTCGCCGAGGGCGCCGACATGCTGATGGTCAAGCCCGGCCTGCCCTATCTCGACATCATCCGGCGGCTGAAGGACGAGTTGCAGATGCCGACCTTCGCCTATCAGGTCTCGGGCGAATATTCGATGATCAAGGCCGCCGCCGCCAATGGCTGGATCGATGGCGAAAAGGCGATGCTGGAATCGCTGCTCGCCTTCAAGCGCGCCGGCTGCGACGGGATTCTCACCTACTTTGCGCCCGAAGTGGCGGCGATGCTCAAGGGGTGATGCGCCTTTGTAGCGTCTACATCGAGCAGTGTTCGTTCGTCCAAAGCGCGACGTGGAACGCCGCAGGACATCGCTTCAAGTTTACGCTGCCCTGCCGGGCATTTTCTCCCCGTAAAGTGGCAGGGAGAAAAGACGCGTTCGTAAAAGATTTCACCAATCTCCAGCGTTGCAAAAACATCGACGTTGCGGCCAGCCCCTTCTCCCCGTCACTATACAGGAAGAAGCTGCCGGCAGGCGGATGACGGGCGGCGCCGACATTGAGATTGGTTATTCCAACATTATTTGGAAGCGATTACCCCGCCGGCGATTCAAGATACCGCTTGCAAAATGCAATCAGTTAAGCTACCCCGATAACTGCTTGCTCACAATCGGTTATCGAGGAGGCTCTCATGTCCAAACTTCGCGTCAGCGCTTTCACCTTGTCGATCGACGGCTTCGGCGCCGGTCCCGACCAAGACCTGAAGAACCCGCTGGGTGTTGGAGGGGAAGCCCTGCACGAATGGATGTTCGGCACCCGCACCTTCCGCAAGATGGTCCTCGGCAAGGATGGCGGGACCACGGACACTGACGAGGCGTTCGCGGCACGCAGCTTCGAAAATGTCGGAGCATGGATCCTCGGCCGCAACATGTTTGGGCCGATCCGCGGCGAATGGCCGGATGACAGCTGGAAAGGCTGGTGGGGTGACAACCCGCCCTACCATGTGCCGGTCTTCGTGCTCACGCACCATGCGCGTGATCCCATTGTCATGGAGGGCGGCACGACCTTCTATTTCGTGACCGGCGGCATCCGCTCAGCGCTGGAGAAGGCGAAGGCAGTGGCTGACGGTAAGGATGTACGGCTGGGCGGCGGCGTTTCCACGATCCGGCAATATCTCAAGGAAAAGCTCATCGACGAAATGCATCTGGCGATCTCACCGGTCCTGCTAGGCGCCGGCGAGAGCCTTTTTGCCGGCATCGACATGCCCAAGCTCGGCTATCGCTGCAGCGAGCAGGTCGCGACGCCGAAGGCCACGCATGTCATCATCGAGCGCACCTAGCTTGTTGCAGGGCGCCGCCATGGAGGCGCCGCCCTCCTCGCCGCTTTAGTCAGTACTTCTCCGGCACATACAGTTCGCGCGGCAGTACCTGGCGCTCGTATTCGGGATTGAAGACGCGCTCCGGCAGTGTGATCTCTTCGTGCGGCACCTCCTCATAGGGCATCTGCTTGAGGAGATGGTCGATGCAGTTCAGCCGTGCCCGCTTCTTGTCGTTGCCCTCGACGATGAACCACGGGCTTCCGGGATATTCGTGCGGGCGAACGTTTCTTCCTTGGCCTTGGTGTACTGCTCCCAGCGCACGCGCGACTGGAGGTCCATCGGCGACAGTTTCCATTGCTTCATCGGGTCATGGATGCGCATCAAAAAGCGCATCTGCTGCTCCTCGTCGGTGATCGAAAACCAGTATTTGACAAGCGTAATGCCTGAGCGGACCAGCATGCGTTCGAAATCCGGAACGTCGCGGAAGAACTCCTCGACCTGATCCGGCTGGGCAAAGCCCATTACCCGCTCGACGCCGGAGCGGTTGTACCAAGAGCGGTCGAACAGCACGATCTCGCCGCCGGCCGGCAGATGCGGAACGTAGCGCTGGAAATACCATTGCGACTTCTCGCGCTCGGTCGGCGCCGGAAGTGCTGCGACGCGGCAGATGCGCGGATTAAGCCTCTGGGTGATGCGCTTGATAACACCACCCTTGCCCGCCGAGTCGCGGCCCTCGAAGACCACGACGAGCTTCTTCTTGTGATAGGCGACCCAGGATTGTAGCTTGATCAATTCGGATTGCAGCGTGATGAGATTGCGAAAATACTGCAGGCGGTCGATCGATGGCGGATGCGCATTCTTGTAGATCTTGGCGATCTCCATCGACAGCGCCGGCTCCGAGATTTCCAGCTCATAATCTTCGTCGAGCGTGTCGGCGAGTTCCGCTTCCAGCCAGTCCCTGGCCGGGGAATTCTGTTTTATCTCGGTCATTTGCGCTGCTCCGCTTACAGGCCTTGCCGGCCGCTGTCAGGCGCTCTGCCGCCCGGCCCGGCGGCCGGAAATCGAAGCGCTGGACCGATGTTAGTATAGGCCGGCAATGACGGTTTTATTGCACCCACTACTGCGCTGGCTGTGCGTTCAATCTGCAAGATGTGATCGAGCTTGCCCTGCGGGGCGGGCGACAAGCGGAACGAATTATCCTACAAATGCCCGGTTCACTGAGGGGCTGTCGTTTGCAACGCCCTTTCCCGATAAATCGTGAGGATACGACATGGAATACCGCACTCTCGGCCGTTCCGGGCTGAAGGTTTCGACCCTGACCATGGGCACCATGACATTCGGCGGCGGCGGCGCGTTTTCGGCGGTTGGCAAGACCGACCTCGACGAGGCGCGTCGGATGATCGACCTTTGCATCGATGCCGGCGTCAATGTCATCGACACCGCCAACGTCTATTCGAACGGGGTGTCGGAAGAGATCATCGGCGAGGCGCTCGGCGGCAAGCGCAAGGGCGACGTGCTGATCGCCTCCAAGGCGCGCATGCGGATCGGCAAGGGCCCCAACGATGAAGGCTTGTCGCGCTACCATCTGATCCGCGAATGCGAGAGGAGCCTGAAGCGCCTCAGGACCGATGTCATCGACATCTATTTCCTGCACGAGTGGGATGGCCTGACACCGCTTGAGGAAACCATCGCCGCGCTCGACACGCTGGTCGCGCAGGGCAAGGTCCGTTATGTCGGCTGCTCCAATTATTCCGGCTGGCAAGTTATGAAGGGGCTGGGGATCAGCGACCGTCATCACCAGCCACGCTTCGTCACCCAGCAGATCCATTACACGCTGGAAGCGCGCGAGGCCGAGTACGAATTGTTGCCGATCTCGGTCGACCAGGGGCTCGGCGTGCTGGTCTGGAGCCCGCTTGCCGGCGGGTTGTTGTCCGGCAAATACCACCGTGACCAGCCGACCGCCCGCCAGCTCAGCGGCTGGTCGGAACCGCCGATCCGCGACGAGGACCGGCTGTGGCGGATCGTCGACGTGCTGATCGATATCGGCAAGAACCACGGTGTGTCGGCAGCGCAGGTGGCGCTTGCCTGGCTACTCGGCCGGCCCGCTGTCAGTTCACTGGTGATCGGCGGACGAACCGAAGCGCATTTCAAAGACAATATCGCCGCTGCAAGCCTTGTGCTTGCCGATGAGGAGCGCACACGGCTCGACGTGGTCAGCAGGCCGCCCGTGCTCTATCCCTACTGGCACCAGCAATTCACGGCAAAGGACCGGTTCGGGCCGGCCGATCTCGTCCTCGACCGCGACGGCGCCTGAAAAGCCGGGCTCTCCGGACTGCGCCGAGATATGGAGCCCGATCGTGCCTTGCGGTGTTGTGTTTGCGGTCCAATGCTCCTAGGCAAAGGCCAAGCACAATGAAAGGAAACGATATGGCACGAGCACCGAACTACGGTCAGGAACGCAAGGAACGCGACCGGCAGAAGGCTGCCAAGAAGGCGGAAAAGCAGGCTGCCAAGGTCGCAGCCAAGGAGCGATCGAAGCCCGAGGGCGAGAGCGAGTCCCAAACCAAAACCGAAACGACCGAGTGATGACGCCCGGCCTGTCAGGCGGTCCGGGCCTCGGTCAAATCCCGCTATGCCTCAGGCGGGCGCCTTGTCGCTAACGAAGACGTTCACTTCACGAGCGGCGGCAATGAAGGCCCGTCTTGCGTTCATGGCCGGCTTGTCGCCGGCCAGCGCATCATGACAGGCTTGCAACGCTTCGCGGTGCTTGGGGCTGCGCTTGCCGGGCCAATTGTTGAGGAGGTAGTCGGAAGCCTCGCGGGCCGTACGCAAGAGCTGATTGCTTCCCGCCGCGCCCTTGACGGTCACGGGTGTGTCAAATCGGTTGTTTTCCATCGCCGCTCTTACGCCATCGGCATTTCCGAAGCGAGACCGAAAGTAGCATTCTTCGCTCATCTGCTCTTTTCGTGATCAATGGCAGCCGATCCTCACTCAAGCGACGACGGCAAATCCCCGGGCGCGCAGGCCGCGCCGGTCGTTGCGCAGCGAGGTCACCAGCCGGTCGCGGCTGCCGATGATATGGGCCGAAAGCAGGCGGGCGGCGCTATCGGCATCGCCGGCCCGCACCGCCGACAGAATGGCATGGTGTTCGGCCCAGGCACGGCCAAGCGCTGCCTCGTCGCGAACCTCGAGCCAGCGGGCGCGCGACAGGCGCGTCATCGCATCGCGAACCGCTCTGAACAGGAACTCGTTGCCTGATAGGCGTGCCAGCTCGATATGAAAATCCATGCCGACACGATGCCATTCCTCGCGCGGGGTTTGGTCGTCGCAGGAATCGAGCATAGCCTCGATAATTTCGACGGCACCCCTGTCCTGCAAGGCACAAGTCAGCCTGACTGCCGCGACCTCGACCGCCTCGCGATAGACGGCGATCTGCTCCAGCTCGGCAAGATTGATGGGCGAGACCGTCCAGCCGCGGCCGTCGCGGCAGATCAGGCCTTCAGTCTCGAGCCGCAGCAATGCCGCCCTGACCGGCGTGCGCGATGCGCCGAAGCGGCTTTCGACCCAGCGCTCCGTCAGCCGCTCGCCGGGACCGATCTCGAGCCCGAGGATCATCTCGCGAAGCTGCTTTTCGACGTTCTGCATCTGCGACATTGGCGTTCCGTTCAGGTCATTTGTTCCGGCAATCGGGTCACTGGCCGGCGTTGGCCAATCACGCCGGCCTTTGTCGATCATGTTTGAGAGACCCGCATTGACAGCGACGGGGCTTGCGTTCATGACAGATACCAGCTTGGTATCCCAAATTGGTATCCGTAGCAAGTTTCATGCAAGCTGGCCGGACAGGACATGACATGCCGCAAGACGCCGCCCTCGCCATGCAAGGCACGCACAACGTCCACTGGCGCCGCAATCTCGCCGTGTGTTTTGCCGGCTCGTTCAGCACGCTTGTAGCGATGACGCTGCTGTTGCCCTTCCTGCCGCTTTACGTCGAGCAGCTGGGCGCCGAGGGCCATGCGGCGATCGTGCAGTGGTCGGGTATCGCCTACGGCGCCACCTTCCTTGCTGCCGCGCTGGTCGCGCCCCTGTGGGGGCGGCTAGGCGACCGCTACGGCCGCAAACTGATGCTGGTGCGAGCCAGTTTCGGCATGGCGCTGTGTATGTCGCTGACCGGCATGGTGCAGACCGTCTGGCAATTGGTGCTCTTGCGCCTGCTGATCGGCTTTGCCGGCGGCTATTCTTCGGGCTCGACCATCCTGGTTGCCATGCAGACGCCGAAGGATCGCTCCGGCTGGGCGCTGGGCGTGCTGTCGGCCGGCATCACGGCCGGTGCCCTGGTCGGTCCGCTGCTTGGCGGCGCGCTGCCGCCGCTGATTGGCATCCGCGCCACATTCCTGCTCGCCGGCGGCGTCATTTTCCTGGCTTTTCTGGCAACCACCTTGCTGATCAAGGAGGCCCCTCGCCCGGTTGCCGCCAAGGCCGCGTCGGAAGAAAAAGTGAAAGACGGCTGGTCGCAGATTCCCGACAAGCGCCCCGTCGTCACCATGCTCGCGACCGGCATGCTGTTGAGTTTCGCCACCATGTCGATCGAGCCGATCATCACCGTCTATGTCCAGCAGCTCATCGAAGATCAGAGCCAGGTCACGCTGGTCTCCGGCATCGTCATGTCCGCGGCAGCGCTCGGCGCCATCCTGTCGGCGTCGCGGCTCGGCAAGCTCGCCGACCGTATCGGCCACTGGAACGTCATCGTTGCCGCACTCGCCGTCTCGGCGCTGCTGCTGATCCCGCAGGCCTTCGTTACCCAGGGCTGGCAACTCGTCGGCCTGCGTTTCCTGATGGGCCTGGCGCTTGGCGGTCTTTTGCCCTGCATCACCAGCGTCATCCGCCACAATGTGCCCGACGGGGTCGGCGGCAACGTGCTGGGCTTGTCGATCTCGGCGCAATATGTCGGGCAGGTCGCCGGACCGTTGCTCGGCGGCTTCGCCGGCGGCCATTTCGGTATGCGCTCGGTGTTTCTCGGCACATCCATTCTGATGGCGGGCGGAGCGGCCTATAACTGGCTGGTCCAGTCGCGCCGCGAACGCGACATGCTGGCGGAAGCCGGCAAATCCTGACACGGTTCGCGGCACTATCTCAGGCGGTCGCCAGGAATCGCGGAGGCGTGGAAATGAGCACAGATGAACACGCGGCAGGCGGCCGCATTCTGGTTCTTGCCGGCGGCCTATGCGGCGCAACCGGCGTGGCGCTTTCGGCGGCGGCGGCACATCTCGGCGGCGCTTTCGTCGGTACGGCCGCATCCTTCCTGCTCTTGCATGCGCCGGTCTTCCTTACCGTCGGGCTGCTCGGTGGCAATAGCATCCTGCGAACCGGAAGCCTCATCCTCCTCGTCGGGCTTCTGCTGTTCTCGGGAGATCTTTTGGCCCGCGACTTCCTTGGCTCGCGGCTGTTCCCGATGTCGGCGCCGATCGGCGGCACGTTGCTCATCGGCGGCTGGCTGATGATGGCCGCCTCGGCGCTGGTGCGGCCGCGCCCTTGACGTGGCAGCCACGTTCGCCGGTTCTGTCAGTCTTGGCGACGTTCGGGCCGGACTTGGCCGTCGCGTTTGGCCGTCTTGACCACACGCCGCCGCTCCGGCCGTTCGGTGGCCGGCGATATGCCCCAATAATTGCGATAGATGTCTTCGAACAGACGCTTGATCGGGTGCATGGTTTAATCTCCTCTAGTTTTTTGAATCGATCCAATCAGCGGGCACAAAAATAGGCCACCGATCAGCTCCGCTTGCGTCCTACGAGGAAACCCAGGTCGCGAATCCACGGACCGGTCCTGTCTCGCCGCTTCCGGGCCTCCGCGCTCGAACGGATGCTCCAGTCGTTCCGGTAAATGTCCTCGAACAGATAATTGACGGGGTGCATGGCGCTCTCCTCTTGTATCGATCCAATCTAGGGACGAAAAAAGCTCTTGGATCGATTCAAAGAATACGCATCGCACCACAAATGTCAAGCAAAAATTTGAATCGATCCAACGAAGGTGTTAGGTAGTCGGCGATACTGTTGGACCGGAGTCCCGGAGACAAACAAATGGCATCACTCACCGAAGGCAGGAGGCCCATCCGGCTGGCGGACATCGCCAAAGCCGCGGGCGTATCACACGGCACTGCCTCCAATGTCTTCAGCCGTCCCGAAATCGTACGCGAGGAAGTCCGCGAGCGGGTGAAGGCGGCGGCCGACGCGCTGGGCTACGCCGGCCCCGATCCAAAGGGCCGCCTGCTGCGCGCCGGCAAGGTCAATGCGATCGGCGTCGCCACAACCGAGCCGCTGTCCTATTTCTTCGACGACCCCTTTGCGCGCGTGATGATGGCCGGCATCTCGGAGGTATGCGACGCCACCGGCGCGGGAATAGCCCTCGTGTCGGCCGGCAACGAGGAAAAACTTGCCTGGAATATCCAGAGCGCCCTGGTCGACGGCTTCATCCTGTTCTGCATCGAGGGCGGTCCGCGCCTCGTCGAGCTGACGCGCGAACGCAAGCTCCCCTTCGTCGCGCTCGAGCTCGGCTCGCAGGACGACACGGTCTCGGCGATCAGTATCGACAATGCTGCCGGCGGCCGGCTCGCGGCGCGTCATCTGGCGGAACTTGGACATCGCCGCTTCGCCGTGTTGTCGCTGGCCTTCGCCGACGACAGCACTGGTCTTGTCTCGCCCGAGCAGGTCCGGACGGCGTCCTATACCGGGACCCGTGACCGCCTCCTCGGCTATTTCGAAGAGCTTTCCCGGTTTGGTGTCGACACCGCCAAAGTGCCGGTCTACGAGACCGAAAACGACAAGGCGAGCACAAGGGCTGGTCTCGAAACCATCTTCGCCTCGGCGGAACCGCCGACCGCCATCCTGGCGATGTCGGACCGGATCGCGATGGTCGCATTGGAATGGCTCAACGCACGGGGCATCGCGGTTCCCCGCGATGTTTCCGTCGTCGGCTTCGACGGCGTGCCTGAAGCCGCAATTTGCGAGCCTCCGCTCACCACCATCGCCCAGCCGATCGCCGAGATCGGCCGCCGGGCAGCGCGAAGAATCCTCGACTTCGACGGCACGGTGCGGCGAGAAACGCTCGATGTCGAACTTGTCGTCAGGGCATCTTCCGGACCGCCGCCAGGTACAGGCTGACTGGGCAGATCGGCTCCAAATCTTATCTATTGGCCGCCATGGGACCGATGCCAAAGGATGGACGGACAGGCGGCGCCTCGTTGCGGACCGGCTTGCCCTTGCCGGACCAGCCGATGGCGGACAGCCATTCCAGATAGAAGGCGAGCGCGAACTGCATGGCGATGCCGGCGGCGAGCAGCAGACTGTCATAGGCAAAGCCGCCCGGGTTGATCAGCTTCATCACCTGCGCCGCCATGGCAATCACCGTGCCGGCAATGAAAACCGGCAGCGAGCGTTTGCCCAATATGGCGAGCGGATTGTCGCGGCCGGTGCGGAACAGGTTCGAGACGAAGGGCAAGGCGACGACCAGATAGCTCATCGCCAGGATGTGCAGCAGCCGCGGCAACGACAGGAACGTCTTGTCGAAACCGGTCAGCACCACCGGCAGATCGAGCCACGACGCATGCCCCCACAGCGGGCTGTGCACCCAGACGAGCGCCGTCAGCACATAGGCGGCGGCCGCGCCGACCAGCCAGCGATTGACAGGGATGGTGCCGCCGCGCCGCACATGCAACACGCTGGCCATGCCGATATTGAACAGCAATTGCCATGACAGCGGATTGAGGAACCAGAAGCCGGGCTCCGGGTAGTTCGGCGGCGCGATCTGGTAGATTCCGGCAATCAGCCAAAGGGCTGCGGATACTGCGAGCGCCGCCAGTGGCCGGTAGCTGATGAACAGCAGGAAGACCGGCGCCATCAACAGCAGCGCCGCATAGACCGGCAGTATGTTGTTGTAACCGAGCTGATGGCCGAGCGTGACGATGCCGACCAGGACTTGTGGCGGGTTCCTGACGAGCGGCTCGATGTTGATCAGCGTCAGAAGATCCGGCCGTTTCGCAAACACCGCCGCGGCGCAGAAGATGGCCATCACCACCATCGTCGTGACGATGTGGGTGACATAGAGCACGCCGGCGCGGCGCCACATTTTCAGCGTTGCAATCAGCCGGTTTCCCGGCTGGAACTTAGTGCCGTAGGCGAGAGCGACGGACATGCCGGAGATCAGCACGAAGGCCTCGGCCGCATCTGAAAACCCGAAATTCTTGTAGGTCAGGGTTTCGAACACGGTGCCCGGCACGTGGTCGACGAATATGGTCAGGAGGGCGAGAGCCCGGAACACATCAATACGCGTATCGCGTTCCGGCGAAACTGGCATGGTCATCGATAAAAGGCCTTAAAGCTGGTTGTTCATGCCCGGCATGCGATCCCTCGGGCGACCACCCGGCGCACACTGCTTCGATCTCCCCCGCGGGGATTATATCGGCAAAGAAACGGACTGAAATGCGCCCGGTTCAATCAACTTTCGCGGAGCTTGAAAATATTCCGTTTTGAAGCCGGCAAATTAACGAAAGTAACGCGGAATCAAAAGGATGTGACTATGGCCGAGCAAAGCCTCGAAGACGGTATTTTGCAGGAGAATTCAGGCTTTTTCTACCGGCTCCATCGATCCGCCAATTTACCCGGTGACTGGCTGTTCCTGTTGCATGGATCGGGTGTCGACGAGACGACCTTGCTGCCGCTTGGTCGGCAAATCGCGCCGCATGCGGCGCTGGTTGCGGTCCGTGGCCGCATCCCTCAGGAGGACGGGTTCCGTTGGTTCACGCGAATCACCCCGACGCGATTCGAGCAGGCAAGCATCCGCGCGGAGGCAGATGCGTTTGCGGCCTTCGTCGCCGGCGTTGCGAAGCGCCACAGCCTCGATCTCCGCCACGCGACCTTTCTCGGCTATTCGAACGGCGCCAATCTGGTTTCGAGCGTCATGTTGCTGCATCCGGGCGTGATCGAGCGCGCTGCATTGCTGCGTCCTATGCCGGTGCTCGACGAGGTGCCGCCGGCCGACCTGTCGAAGGCACGGGCGCTGATCGTCGCCGGCGCCGCCGACCTGACCTACGCGCCTTTCGCCCCCGTGTTGGCCGCTGTACTGAGCTCGCATGGCGCCAAAGTCGAGGTCCACACCGTCGCCTCCGGCCATGAAATCGGCGATCCGGACGCCGAGATCGTCAAGCAGTGGCTGGCGGGGTCAGGCAACCGCTGAACGAGCGGATTGAGCGCACGCACGACGCGGACCCGACCATCGAATGTCAGTGTGCGGCGGGCTGGAATAGCTCGATCACATTGCCGGACGGGTCTTCGAGCAGGGTCTGCGAGCCGCCGACGCCGTTGATGATATCGTTGCGGAAGGCGAGCCCGGCGCCCTTCAGGCGCGCAATCTCTTGCTTCAGATCCGGCACCACCAGCAGGATGCGGTTCCACCCTCCCGGCACCGGCCGGCGGCCATCCGGCATCGCCCGTGCGCCCGAGCTCTCCGGCCCGCTCAGCAGAAGCCGCAGATCGCCGCGCGTGACCGAGCAGAAAGCCGGCCGCGCATCCCGTTCAATGGCAAAGCCCAGATGCTTCACGTAGAAATCGATGGAAGCGGCGACATCGTCGACAATATAGCGAACACTGACGGGCGTCATGACCGGGGACCTTTCAGTTTGAGTAGAACGTTTTATTAAAGGCTGCTCATCATCGGCAACGCCCCGGCAGCACTACGACGCCGCCGACACACTATGACCGTCGGTTCGCCAGGGAATCAGGGCAAGCAGACCAGCACTGCCGACCACGGCGAAGACAGCGCCGTAGATGAACACCGCCTCATGGCTTACACGATCCCAGAGCTGTCCGGCGACAACGCTTGCCGCGAGTTCCAGCAGGCCGACCGTGGGCCGGGTAGGAAATCAGCGCCGCAACGAGATTGAAGCCTGCGTAGATAAGAATGGTTGCCTCCAAAGAGGCACCGATATCCTGTGTTTGCAGAATCAGAAATGCATTGCTCGAATTGCCGATGCCGAAGAGAGCTGTCACCAAGAGATAGGTCCAATAGGCTTTGGGAAACTGCCGCAGATTGACGTCGATCTTGGCCTTTGCGGCTACGGCCAGTGGCTGCTCGTGCACCAACACCACCATGAGGAAGGCGAGGAGACCGGGAATGAGCGCGAGATAGAAGATCCAGCGGATATCGACTTTGAGCGCGATGAGAAGCAGCACCGCGAGCAGTGGCCCCAGATACGCTCCCAGATTGTCGCCAATGCCTTCTAGGCCGAATGCTTTGCCTCGGTGCTCGTCGGCCACGGACGAAGCAAGGAGCGCGTCGCGCGGAGCGGACCGGAAACCTGCACCGAGCCGATCCACAAACCGCGCGCCCAGGACCATCGGCCACACTGTGGCCACGCCGATCAGCGGTTTGGCGATAGAGGCCAGAAAATAGCCAATGAGGGCTATCGGTTTCCGCTTCTGAAGCCTGTCCGAGAGCCAGCCCGAAAAACCTTGAACGATGTTCTGCGTCGCCTGGGCGATTCCGTCGACCAGACCGACGACGCTCCCGCTTGCGTGCAGAGTCTGGGTTAGGAAGATCGGCAGGATCGGATAAAGCATCTCGGTCGAAATGTCGGCAAACAGGCTCGCCAGCGCCAGAAGCACCGTGTTTCGGGAAATCCAGGCGAAGGTTTCCCTTGGCGCTGCCCCAGTCATTGCTTTGCCCTGTTCGGCAATCCGTTTGGCTGAAACGCAACGGCTACCATGTCGGTTGCAATGCGCCACTGCTGAGTGTCCTGCCCCCATCCCGAAGGTCCGCGCAGCAAAACCGATGCCCACGCGGTCCTTCGATTCGGGATCATGGTCTACGCCCGCCCCATGCGGTTCCAAGCGTCCAGCCGAGCGATCTTGTAGGCTTCGGCCAGCGTCGGATAGTTGAAGGTGTTGTTGACGAAGAAGTCGACGGTGCCGCCGAGATTGATGACCGCCTGGCCAATGTGGATGAGTTCGGTCGCGCCCTCGCCGACGATATGGGCGCCGAGCAGACGGCGTGTTTCGATCGAGAACAGAAGCTTCAGGAAGCCGGTGTTGACGCCCATGATGTGGCCGCGCGATGTCTCGCGGAACCGCGCCACGCCGACCTCGTAGGCGGCACCACTCTCACGCACCTGCTCCTCGGATTGCCCGACCGTGGAGATTTCCGGCACGGCGTAGATGCCGTAGGGAAAGGTTTCGGGCGGCGGCGGCAAGGGCACGCCGAAGGCATGGCAGGCGGCCACCCTGCCCTGCTCCATCGAGGTCGATGCCAGGCTCGGAAAACCGATGACGTCGCCGGCGGCATAGATGTTGGACGCGCTGGTCTGGAAGGTCTGCGGATCGACCTTGATGCGGCCTCTGGAATCGGACTCGATGCCGACCGTTTCCAAGCCCAGGCTGCCGACATTGCCGGTACGCCCTGCAGCATAAAGCACGATCTCGGAACGTATGGTGCGGCCGTCGGCCAGCGTCACCTCAGCATAGTCGGGTTTCGAGGCGATCTCCTTGACGGCACTGCCCAATCGGATGGTCATGCCGCGGTCGCGCATCTGATGGATGAAGTCGTCGACGATCTCGCGGTCGACGAAATCCAACATCGTGTTGCGCGGCTCGACCAGTGTCACCGGCACGTCGAGCGCCGAAAAGATTGTCGCATATTCGACGCCGATGACGCCGGCGCCGATCACCGTCAGCGTGCGCGGTAGCCGGTCGAGCTCCAGCATCTCGTCGCTGTCGAAGATCCGTGTCTTGTCGAACGGCACGTCGCGCGGCCGGTGCGGCCGGGTGCCGACCGCGATCAGCGCATGGGCGAAGCCAGCCTCGCTGTAGTCGCCAGTGTCGGTGGTCAGGCTGACCTTGTTGGGGCCGAGGAATTTTACCGCGGCGCGCGCACTCTTGACCGTGTTGCGCATGAACTGGTGCTGCAGCACCTCGACCTCATGGTCGAGCGTCTTGTGCAGGCGCTCGACCAGATCGCCGACCGAAATGTCCTGCTTCACGCGGTAGCCGCGTCCATAAAAGCCGCGCTCACGCCAGCCGGAGAGGTTGAGCACCGTCTCGCGCAACGTCTTCGACGGTATGGTGCCGGTATGCACCGACACGCCGCCGAGACGCCGGCCTCTGTCGACCACCAGCACCGACTTGCCGAGCTTGGCCGACTGCACCGCGGCGCGGCGCCCGGATGGGCCGCTGCCGATGACCAGCATGTCGTAGTCCATGTCGCCCCGTCCCCTCGGCTCGGCGCGCTTTGTTGCGCCGCAGCAAACTAACGCTATCCGCGCCGTGAATTCAACAAGTCAGACGGCCCCAGGCACTCCGTCACCATCTACACGGCGGCGAAAGGCTCGATCTTGATTCCGCCGCGAACCTTCACCATTTCAGCAAGAAGCGGCCCCGTGCATTAACCCGGGTTCGATTACGAGGAAATGACATGAACGCTCGCGTTCTCGACGGCGAAATCATCACCAGCAGGCTCGAAGATGTCCGCGCCTATGAGGGCGTGCGCACGCGGCGCATTCTCGCCTTTGTCATCGATTATTTCATCGTCGCGCTGCTCACCATTCCATTCGCGATCCTGGTGTTCCTGTTCGGGCTGTTGACGCTCGGCCTAGGCTGGATGCTGTTTTCCATTCTCGTGCCGGCCGTCGCCATCCTCTACATCTGGAACACGCTCGGCAGTAAAGACCAGGCCACCACCGGCATGAAGATGATGGGCATCCGGCTCGACCGGCTCGACGGCAGCCGCATCGACGGGCTGACCGCCGTCGTGCATTCGGTGCTGTTTTGGGCCGGCAATGTCATCCTTTCGCCGCTGGTCCTGCTGGTGAGCCTGTTTTCCGACCGCAAGCGCACGCTGCACGACCTGCTGCTCGGCACCGTCGTCAGCCGCAGCGGCCGCTGAGCAGACTTTTGAAGCGCGGCCGCAGCCTTTGCGCACAAATGTGAAGACGTCCAATCAACCAGGCTTTCACAATCCTGTTGAATTTTTCGGCGTCCGCGCCAAAGGTAGAGCGATTCGCAGGAGTGTTTCCAAGGCTCGATGACGCAGCACCCGACCCAGTCGCCGCAGTTCTTTCTGACCGCGCCCTCGCCATGTCCCTATCTCGAGGGCCAGTTCGAGCGCAAGGTGTTCACACACCTGGTCGGCGACAAGGCCCCGGAGATGAACGATCTGTTGACGCAGGGCGGTTTCAGGCGGTCGCAGAACATCGCCTACAGGCCGGCCTGCGAGACCTGCCGCGCCTGTGTGTCGGTGCGCATCCTGGCGCAGGAATTCACCGCCAGCCGCAACATGAAACGGGTCATACAGCATAATTCGGATCTGGTCGGCGCCATGCACGACGCCGAGCCCTCCACCGAGCAGTATTCGCTGTTCCGCAGCTATCTCGACGCCCGCCACCGCCGCGGCGGCATGTCAGACATGACCGTGCTCGACTACGCCATGATGGTCGAGGATACCCATGTCGACACCAAGGTCATCGAATACCGTCGCCGCGGACCTGACAGCTTCATCACCGGCAAGGGCCAGGGCGAGCTGATCGCCGTGGCGCTTACCGACAAGATGGCCGATGGCCTGTCGATGGTCTATTCCTACTTCAACCCGGACTTCGAGGACCGTTCGCTCGGCACCTTCATGATCCTCGACCACATCGCCCGCGCCAGGGCGATGGGCCTGCCCCATGTCTACCTGGGTTACTGGGTCAACGGCTCGCGCAAGATGAATTATAAGATGCGCTTCCAGCCGCAGGAGCATCTCGGCCCGAAAGGCTGGGAACGCTACAATCACGAAGCGGTTTTGCGCTGATCTTCGCTTTCGGTATTCACTCTTAAATTGTTTCGAGGAGGATGCCGCTGGGCTTCCGGCCGATCGGCTGGAAAACCGGGCGGGTCAATTTTGCGCCTCCAAGCCTACGCGAGAATTGCCGCATGTCTTCCCACAACGACCACCAGAGAGGCCTTCTGATCACCGCCATCGGCGGGCTGACGCTGACCGTCGACATTCCGCTGATCCGGCTCGCCGACGGCGAGGCGTGGACGATCCTGCTGTTGCGCACCGGCACGACCTTCGTCGCCACGCTTATCATCTGGGCTGTCTGGCGCTCGCTGAGCGCAAAGGCACCGCAGCTTGTGCCGGGCTGGTCAGGGCTCATCGTTGCCGGCCTCTACGGGCTCGGCTCGATCGCCTTCATCACCGGTGTCTACAATACCTCGACAGCAAACCTCGTTTTCATCCTGGCGTTCACAACCATGTTCGCGGCCCTTTTGTCATGGCTGTTCCTGAAGGAGAGGCCACGGCCCCTGACGCTTGCAGCGCTGGCACTGATGATCGTCGGCGTGACGATCATTGTCGGCGATTCCGTTGGAACCGGACATCTCTTCGGCGACCTGATGGCGCTATGCTCGGCTTTCATGATCGCCGCAGCCATCACCATCTCGCGCGCCAGCGGCAAGGATATGGGTTTCACGGCGCTGATCGGAGTGGTCCTGCCGCTGGCCGTCGCCGCCCTGATGGTTTCCAAGGTGGGTTTTCACGTCAACGCGCCATGGTGGATCGTCTTCAACGGTGCCGTCATCATGCCGATCTCGTTCTTCTGCCTCGCCAACGGCCCGAAATACATCTCCGGGCCGGAGGTGGCGATGTTCTACCTGCTTGAAACCGTGCTGGCGCCGGTCTGGGTGTGGATGATCTTCGCCGAAACACCGTCGCGCAACAGCCTGATCGGCGGCGCGATCCTCATCATGACCTTGATCGGCCATTCGCTCTGGCAGTTGCACGAGGGGCGCAAGCGCCGCGCCACGTTCGCCGTCAGTCACCCGGCCTGATTCTTTTTCGCGGCGGCGCGTCCGGCGACAATTTCGATCTGCGGAGGTGCGTCATCGTGCTCCGCCGGTTCGGCGGCAGCGAGCTCATCGGTCAGTTCCACTTCGCGCAGCCATTCGCGCCAGATTGCGACCAGCAGGGCCATCAGCACCGGGCCGATGAACAGGCCGAGAAAGCCCATTGTCTTGACGCCGCCAATCAGGCCGAAAAAGGTTGGCAGGAAGGGCAGCTTTATCGGCCCGCCGACCAGCTTCGGGCGCAATGTCTTGTCGACGATGAAGAGTTCGACCGCGCCCCAGATGAACAGCGCCAGCCCCGCCATCGGCGAGCCGCTGGCGGCGAGATAGATCGACACCAGCGTGAAGGACAGCGGTGCGCCGCCGGGGATCAGCGCCATGATGCCGGTCAGCGCGCCGAGCGTCACCGGCGACGGCACGCCGGCCAACCAGTAAGCGATACCCAGCACCAGCCCTTCGCCGATGGCGATAACGGTCATGCCGGTCACCGTCGAGGAGATCGTCGCAGGCACCACGCGTGAGATCCGTTCCCATCTGGCCGGCAGGATGCGTTCGCCGAGGCGATCGACCTGTCCGGCGAAATGCTCGCCGTCGCGATAGGCGAAGAACAGCGCGATCATCATGAACAGCAGCGTCAGCAAAAGGCCGAAGGCGCTGCCGCCGGCGGCAAGCACGCCGCGATAGATGCTGCCGATATTGGCGCCGCTGATCAGCTGGATCAGTTCGCCGATACCGCCGGGATGGCCAACGTTGACCGTCCATTGTTCATTGAGCCATTCGCCCACCACGGGCATGGTGGCGATCCAGTGCGGCGTCGGCGCACCGTAGCGGTTGGTCTCGATGGCCCAGCTGACCCATTCGCGCACCTCATTGATGGCGTAGGTGCCGGCAAGCGCAATCGGCACCACCAGGAAGGTCAGGATGAACAGGATCGCAAGCGTAGCGGCAATCGTGCGGTTGCCGCCGACGCCGGCGAGCAGCCGCCGATAGAGCGGCCAGCTGGCGAAGGCGATCACCAGGGCGGCAAGGACCGGAAACAGGAAGCCGTGGAAGAAATAAACGCCGGCGGCAACGATCAGCACCAGGAGCCAGCGCGCCGCCGACAGCGGCGGAATGACAGCGGCCCTGAGCGGCGTCGACAGGCCAAACAGGCGCTGCTGCCGCTCCGGCTTCTGTATCCTGACTTCCTTCAAGCGGCTACCTCTCCCTGGCCCATCGTATCGCTTATGCCCTGATATAGTGCAGCAATCGTGACGACATTCCAAATGTTTGGGTGGCGCTGCTAATCTCCCCCCTTGAGGGGGAGATGGCCGGCAGGCCAGAGGGTCGCCGCGCGTGAGACGCCAGTCTCCTCTGTCTGCGATAAGGGTCGCGTCTGGACGTTCCGACCCCCTCTGTCGCCTTCGGCGACATCTCCCCCTCAAGGGGGGAGATTACCGCTTCACCCGAACTTGCCAGTCCTCGGGAAACCCTTCGGCACCATGCGGCCGGCCGAGGCGCGGGCGCCGATCCATTCGGCAAGCTCGTCACGCGATTTGGTGAAGGTGCGGTCTGCCGAATCCTGCCAGGACAGGCCGCTTGCCAGCGTGAAGGTCTTGAGGTCGAGGACGCCGCCATCTTTGTATTTCTGCAGGCGCACGCCCTTGCCGCGCCCCATCTCCGGGATCTCGGCCAGCGGGAATACCAGCATCTTGCGGTTCTCGCCGACAATGGCGAGATGGTCGCCGGCGACGCTCACGCAGCGCTGGGCTTCGTCGGGCGCCTTGACGTTCATCACCTGCTTGCCCTTGCGGGTGTTGGCGACGACTTCTTCTTCCGGCACGATGAAACCGTTGCCGTCATGCGACACCAGCAGCAGCTTGCGCTTGGGATCATGGACGAAGGCGGTGACGATATCCTGGTCGTTGTCCATGTCGACGATGATGCGGATCGGCTCGCCATGGCCACGCCCACCCGGCAGCCGGTCGGCGCCGATCGTGTAGAACTTGCCGCCGGTGGTGAAGACCAGCACCTTGTCGGTCGTCTGGGCGTGGAAGGCGAGCTTGAGGCTGTCGCCTTCCTTGAAGGTCAGGGCCGAATGGTCGGTCAGATGACCTTTCATGGCCCTCAGCCAGCCCTTTTCCGAAACGACCACGGTGACCGGCTCGCGCTCGATCATGGCGTGGGCGATATCGGTCAGGTCATGCTCGGGTGCGTCGGCGAACTCGGTGCGGCGCTTGCCGATCTCGGTGTCGGGCCCGTATTTCTGGCGAACGTTGGCGACTTCCCACTTGATCGTCGCCCACTGCTTGGCGTCGGACGCAAGCAGTGCCTCGATCTGCTTCTTCTCGCCGGTCAGGCCATTGAATTCCTCGCGGATTTCGAATTCCTCGAGCTTGCGCAGCGCCCTCAGCCGCATGTTGAGGATGGCTTCAGCCTGGGTGTCGGTCAGTGACCAGCGCGCCATCATCACCTGCTTGGGCTCGTCCTCCTCGCGGATGATCCTGATCACCTCGTCGATGTTGAGGTAGGCGATCAAATAGCCGGCGAGGATCTCCAGCCGCCTTTCGATCTCGCCGAGGCGGTGCTTGGAGCGGCGGATCAGGACGTCGCGGCGGTGCTCCAGCCATTCCTTGAGCACACCTTTCAGCGACAGCACGTTCGGCACCTTGCCGCGCGACAACACGTTCATGTTGAGCGGAAAGCGGCTTTCGAGCTCGGTCAGCTTGAACAGCGATTCCATCATGATGCCGGGATCGACCGAGCGGCTCTTCGGCACCAGCACGACGCGGATGTCCTCGGCGCTCTCGTCGCGGATATCCTCGAGCAGCGGCAGCTTGCGCGCCATCAAGAGCTCGGCGATCTTTTCGATCAGCCTGGCCTTCTGGACGCCATAGGGGATTTCGGTGACGACTATGTTCCAGGTGCCCCTGCCCTGGTCCTCCTGGCTCCATTTCGCCCTGACGCGAAAGCCGCCGCGACCCGTTTCGTAGGCTTCGAGGATCGAGGCTCGGCTGTCGACGATGATGCCGCCGGTCGGGAAATCCGGACCTTGCACGAAATCCATCAGCTTGGTGACGGGCGCATCCGGATGATCGATCAGGTGAAGCGCGGCATCGCAAAGCTCGGCCGCATTGTGCGGCGGGATCGAGGTCGCCATGCCGACGGCGATGCCGGACGAGCCGTTGGCGAGCAGGTTCGGAAAGGCGCCGGGCAACACGGCCGGCTCCTCGTCTTCCTCGTTGTAGGTCGGGCGGAAATCGACGGCGTCCTCGGTGATGCCTTCCAGCAGCAGCGTCGACACTTCGGTCATGCGCGCTTCGGTGTAGCGCATGGCGGCGGCGTTATCGCCGTCGATATTGCCGAAATTGCCCTGCCCGTCGACCAGCGGGTAGCGCATCGAAAAATCCTGCGCCAACCGCACCAACGCGTCGTAGATCGACTGGTCGCCATGCGGATGGAATTTGCCCATCACCTCGCCGACAATGCGGGCGCATTTGGCAAAGCCCTGGTCGGGGTTAAGCCGCAACAGGCGCATGGCATGCATGATGCGACGATGCACCGGCTTCAGCCCGTCGCGCACGTCCGGCAGCGCCCGGTGCATGATGGTCGACAGCGCGTAGGCGAGATAGCGCTCTTCCAGCGCCTTCTTCAGATCGACCGGCTCGATATTGTCGCCGCCGCCAGTTTCAGGCGGCAAAAGCCTTTTTCCCATGGGCTGGCACTAGCCGAGCGGGTGATTCGCGGCAAGAGGCACCGGTATGCATCCCCCTAAAGCGAGTCGCATTCGACCGGCCCCATGCGACGCTTTAGGTCCTTGTTTTGATACATGCCGTTATCGCAAAACCCGCTGCACACTTTTGCGCGACATCCATTATGCAACAGGAATTGGAATCGTCACGACGCCGGCCAACATCAACCCGTTACATCCTGTTTCTATCGCAAGCCTGATGGATCGGGTTTGCCTTTGGCCGCGATTTTCGACCATTGTGCCGAGGCCCGCCATTTTCCGGTCCAGTTCGTCACCGAATGGTGACGACGCGACGATTTGAAAAGAATTTCAGGACACTCTCAGGGGAGCTCTCGATGACGATCAGACACTCGACATTTATTAAAAGACTGGCTTTTTCGACCTTTTTGCTGACGCTGCCGCTGAATGCGGCGTTCGCGCAGGATACCGCGGTCGCCGACCGGCTGAAGGCTGCCCTCGCCGCGCAGGGTGTCGACCTCTCCTGGACCGGAGTAGCCGGCGACACCTCCAGCATGGTTCTGCAAGGCGTGGCGGTCAAACCGGCGGCCGAAAAGGAGGCGCTCAAGATCGGCGACGTCAAGCTCGAAGGTGTGACCGAAGCCAATGGCGGCTATCAAATCGCGACCGTATCGACGTCGCCGTTCGAACACAGCGAAGATGGCGTCACGCTCAATCTCAGCCCCTTCGTCATCCACGACATGACGGTTCCGGCCGAAGGCGCAACCGGTCCGCTGGGCTCGCTGATGATGTACAAATCGGCCGAGCTCGACAACATGACAGTCAAAGTGGCTGACAAAACTGCTTTCTCGATGGACGGGCTTGCCATCGCAATCACGCCGCCGGCCGACGGCAAGGCCATGGCGTTTTCCGGCACTACGGAAAAATTCGCTGCCGACCTGACCCTGGTCGAAGATCCGAAGTCCAAGGAAGTCATCAACGCGCTCGGCTACCAGAACATATCAGGCAATCTTGAGATGGAAGGCACCTGGCAGCCTACCGACGGCAGGATGGACTTGTCGAAATACGAAATATCGGTCGACAATGCTGGCACGCTCGGCATGACCTTCGATCTCGGCGGCTACACGCTGGACGTCATCAAATCACTGCAGGAGATGCAGAAGAAGATGGCAGCGCAGCCCGAAGGCGCGGACAATTCGGCGCAAGGCATGGCCATGCTCGGGCTGCTGCAGCAGCTTTCGTTCAACAGCGCCTCGATCCGCTTCGACGACGATTCGCTGACCAAAAAGGTGCTCGATTATGCCGGCAAGCAGCAAGGCATGTCCGGCAAGGACATCGCCAACCAGGCCAAGGCGATCGTGCCCTTCGGCATGGCGCAGCTCAACAATCCGGAACTGACCGCGCAGGTTTCGGCCGCGGTCAACAAATTCCTCGACGACCCGCAAAGCATCGAGGTCTCGGCCGAGCCGCCGGCAGCGGTGCCGTTCGCGCTGATCATGGCGGGCGCCATGTCCAACCCGCTCGACCTGCCGAAAACGCTTGGCGTGACGGTTACAGCAAACGAAGACTGATCGAGACAGGCTTCAAGCAAAAAGCCCGGCAGCGATGCCGGGCTTCTTTATGAATCAACAGCACCGGTTCGGAGCGTTTTCTAATCCTCTTTCTTCGTCGCCACCACGCGCAGCGACAATTCGCGAAGCTGCTGCGGGCTGGCTTCCGACGGCGCGTTCATCAACAGGTCGTAGGCCTGCTGGTTCATCGGAAACATGGTCACTTCGCGCAGGTTCCTGGCGCCGACCAGAAGCATGACGACGCGGTCGATGCCGGCTGCCATGCCGCCATGCGGCGGCGCGCCATACTGGAAGGCGCGATAAAGGCCGCCGAAGCGCTCTTCGATGGTCGCGCGGTCCAGCCCGACGGTTTCGAAGGCCTTGACCATGGTTTCGGGCAGATGGTTGCGGATGCCGCCGGAGGCGATCTCGAAACCGTTACAGACCATGTCGTACTGGAACGCCTTGATGCCGAGCAGATCCTCGCCGTTAAGCGCATCGATGCCGCCTTGCGGCATCGAGAAAGGATTGTGCGCGAAATCGATCTTCTTCTCGTCCTCGTTCCATTCGAAGAACGGGAAGTCGACGATCCAGCACAATTCGAAGCGGTCGCGGTCGACAAGATTGAGCTCCTCGCCGGCGCGGGTGCGCGCCGCTCCCGCGAAGGAGACGAACTTCTTCGGATCGCCGGCGACGAAGAAGGCGGCATCGCCATCGGCAAGGCCGAGTTGTTGTCGGATCGCGTCGGTGCGCTCCTCGCCGATGTTCTTGGCCAGCGGCCCGGCGCCTTCAAGCTTCTCGCCCTCCTTGCGCCAGAAGATGTAGCCGAGGCCGGGCTGGCCCTCGCCTTGCGCCCATGAGTTCATGCGGTCGCAGAAGGCGCGAGACCCGCCGGTCTTGGCCGGAATGGCCCAGACCTCGGCCTTCGGATCGTTGGCAAGGATGTTGGCAAATACCTTGAAGCCAGAGTCGCGAAAATGATCCGAGACGGCCTGCATCTCGATCGGGTTGCGCAGGTCCGGCTTGTCGGTGCCGTATTTGCGCATGGCGACATCATAGGCGATGCGCGGAAACTTCTCCGTCACCGGCTTGCCGGCGGCAAAGGTCTCGAACACCCCCCGCATCACCGGCTCCATGGTGGTGAACACATCCTCCTGCTCGACGAAGCTCATCTCAACGTCGAGCTGGTAGAATTCACCCGGCAGACGGTCGGCGCGCGGGTCCTCGTCGCGGAAGCAGGGGGCAATCTGGAAGTAGCGGTCGAAGCCGGACACCATGATCAGCTGCTTATATATCTGCGGTGCCTGCGGCAGCGCATAGAAAGTGCCGGGGTGGATGCGCGACGGCACCAGAAAGTCGCGCGCCCCTTCCGGCGACGAGGCGGTGAGGATCGGCGTCGAGAATTCCGTGAAGCCGACCTCGCCCATCAGCTTGCGCATCTCGGCGATGATTTTGGTGCGCGCGACGATGTTCTTGTGCAGCGTATCGCGGCGCAGGTCGAGGAAGCGGTATTTGAGGCGGATGTCCTCCGGGTAATCCGGCTCGCCGAAGACCGGCAGGGGCAATTCCCTGGCCGCCGACAGTACCTCGATCTCGCGCGCGAAGATTTCGATCTCGCCGGTCGGCAAATTAGGGTTCACGGTGTCGGCAAGGCGCGCCTTGACCTCGCCGTCGACGCGGACGACCCATTCGCCGCGCAGGGTCTCGGCAATCTTGAAGGCGGGCGAATCCGGATCGGCGACGATCTGCGTCAGGCCGTAATGGTCGCGCAAATCGATGAACAGCAGGCCGCCATGGTCGCGTACGCGATGCACCCAGCCCGACAGGCGAACGGTCGAGCCGACGTCGAGCTTCCTCAATTGGGCACAGGTATGGCTGCGGTAACGATGCATTGTCATTCTTAAAGTCCGGATGTTGGGTTGCGGCCAAGGCATGATGGCCCAGCCTGAAAATTTTCGCGAAAAGCACATGGGAGGGTGCATTTGTCAAGGCAAGCGGCGGCTGGGTCGAGTTCGCGTTCTTCCCGCCCTATCCCACCGGCATCAATTCATGCTCGAGGCGTCAATCTGAGTTCGCTGGTCTGTGCCGGCAGTTCAACTATGCACTCACCCCTTCACCCCGCCCGCGGTGAGGCCGGAGATGATCTTGCGTTGGAAGATCAGGACAAGGATGACGAGCGGCACGGTGACGATCACCGATGCGGCCATGATGTTGCCCCACGGGATCTCGAACTGCGAGCTGCCGGAGAGCAGCGCGATCGCGACCGGCACGGTTCGCTGCTCGTTGCTGGAAGTAAACGTCAGGGCGAACAGGAACTCGTTCCACGCACCGATGAAGGCGAGTAGCCCGGTGGTCGCCAGCGCCGGCCACATGAGCGGCAGGAAGACGCGGCTGATGATGATCCAGGGCGTGGCGCCATCGAGGATCGCCGCTTCCTCCAGTTCGATCGGCAGGTCGCGAACGAAGGCGTTGAGCACCCAGACGGTGAACGGCAAGGTGAAGATCATGTAGGACAAGATCAGCGCGAACGGCGAATTGTAGAAGCCGAAGGTGCGGATCAGCTCGAAAAGACCGGCAAGCACCGCCAATTGCGGGAACATCGAAACGGACAGGATAGTGAGGAGCAGAGCCGAGCGGCCGCGGAAGCGGATGCGCGCCAGCGCATAGGCAGCGGTGACGCCCAGGAACAGCGAAATGACGACAACGGCGCTCGAGATGAACAGCGAGTTCACGAGGTTGCGCAGGAAGGTCCCCTCGGTGAACACGGTCCTGTAGTTGCTGAAGGTAATCGTCGTCGGCCAATAGTCGATCTGGAAGAGCGCCGTCCCCGATTTCAGGCTGGTGATGATGGCGTAGTAGAACGGGAACACCGCGACGACGACGATAACGGCGACGAGGAGGTAGAAAGCCGTGCGCTTGACGATCCACATGGTCAGTAGTCCCCCATGATCAATAGTCCTTGTCCAGTCTTATCCGGCCGAGCCAAAGAACGAGCATGGTCAGCAGAGCGAGGATAAGGAAGAGAAGCGTCGAGGCGGCGGAACCGGAAGCGAACTTGTCGAACTCAAACAGGCTCTCGCGGGCAAACACCGACATCGACTTGGTGTGTATGTTGTTTGGCGTAAGCACGTAGATCAGATCGAAGATGCGCAGGGCATCGAGACCGCGAAAGATCACGGCCACCATCAACGCCGGTCGGATGAGCGGCAAGGTGATCTTCCAGAAAATTCTCCACGCGCCGACGCCGTCGAGCTTGGCGACCTCGTAGATTTCTTGTGGAAGCATCTGGAGGCCGGCGAGAATGAGAAGCGCCATGAAGGGGGTCGCCTTCCAGATGTCGACGACAAGGACGGCGACCATCGCCGTGTCGGCGCTGGCCGTCCAGGCGATCTTGGTGCTGATCAGGCCGAGCTTGAGCAGGACGTCGTTGATGATGCCGAACTGGTCGTTGAGCATCCACTGCCACATTTTCGCCGAGACGATCGTCGGGATCGCCCAAGGGATGAGGATCGCGGCGCGCACGATGCCGCGGCCGCGAAACTTGGCGTTGAGCACCAGCGCGACGATCATGCCGAGCACCGTCTCGCAGGTCACCGAAATCACCGCGAAGCGCACCGTGTTCCAGACGGCGCGCCACCAGACCGGATCGGCGAGGAGCCCGTCATAGACGACGCGGCCGCTCGGCATTTGCACGACGGAGAAATAGTTGGCGAAGCCAACCCAGCGGCGGGCTTCGAGGTCGGCGAGCGAGGCATCGGTGAAGCCGAAATAGATCGTGCGCATCAACGGCCAAGCGGCAACGGCGGCGAGCACGATGAGCATCGGGGCAAGCAGCAGCCATGCCGAGCGCGTACGCTGACGCGCCAGCAGCGAGCCTGAGCGCGGCGAGGTCACCAGGCGGTGCCTTTGAGCCTGGTCAAGGAGAACTCCAGATCGGCAAGGTTGTCGGCGGCTGTGCCCTCGCCGGAAATGGTGTTGTGGACGGCGGTCCAGAACTCGCTCGATGCCTCATTGTACCTGGTCTTGGCCTGGGCCGAGGGACGCGGCACCGCGTTGAGGACGACTTCCTTCCAGCGCGGAATGACCGGCTGCGCGCCGGCGATGTCGGCATCGTCATAGAGTGCCTGGATGGTCGGCAGATATGCCCCCTTCAAGGCGCGGTACTTCTGCATCTGAGGCGAGGCGATCCATTTGACCAGCTCGATCGCTGCATCCGGGTTCTTCGAATATTTGGAAACCGCGAGATTCCAGCCGCCAAGCGTTGCTGCCGGGCGCGCGCCCTCACCCGACCCCGGCGGCAGCGTGGTCACCTTGAACTTGCCTTTGATGGGGGAGCTTTCGCTGTTGCCAAGCGCGTAGGCGTAGGGCCAGTTGCGCATGAAGACGGCGTTGCCGGTCTGCCAGACGCCGCGCGACTCTTCTTCCTGGTAGGCCAGAACGCCGGGCGGCGAGATGGTTCCCACCCAGCTCCTCGCCATTTCCAGCGCCGCAGCTGCTTGCGGATTGTTGATGGAGATCGTGCCGTCCGGCTCGATAATCTGGCCGCCGCCGTTCGACTTCACCCATTCGAGTGCATCGCAGGTCAGCCCCTCATAGGCGTTGCCCTGGAAAACGAAACCCCACATGTCCTTGTTGCCGGCCGCGCGCTCCTTGTCCATGACAAGCTTGGCGGTATCGGCAAGTTCAGCCCAGCTGGCCGGGACCCTGGCGCCGTATTTGTCGAGGAGATCCTTGCGGTAGTAGAGCGCCGGAGCGTCGGTGAATATCGGCAAGGCGACGAGCTTGCCGTCCACGGTCTGCGATTTGATGATCGATGGGAAATGGGCGCCAACGACATCCTTAGTCGCTTCGGTCAGGTCGATGAACTGCCTTGCAAGCTGGGGGGCCCAGATGATGTCCGTTTGATAGACGTCGACGTCGCTGCTTCCGGCGGCAAGCCAGAGCCGGTATTGGCCAAACTGGTCCGTCGCCGAGGGAGGCAGCGGAACGACGCTAACCTTGTTGCCGGTCTTCTTCTCGTATTGATCGAGGATCTCGCGAAGGATTCTCTGGCCGTTGCCGGTATCGCCGGACACCATGGCGAGGTCGACAGCCCGCGCCGGCCCGGCCGCCAGAACTGCGGCCACGGCAAATGCCGCAAATGCGGAATGAAATTTCATGATGGCGGACCTCCCTTTAGAGCTTCAGGCCGGGCAGCAGAAACGACGTCGATGCCTGACACCGTCTCCGCACACCGGCAGCTCACAAGACGCGTATTCGCCCACCAGCACTGAACTACAAAGATACGCCTTGGTTCCCAACACGGAAGGTCCGGCGCCACGCGGCAGCCCCCGGCTGGCCCCAACGCCGCCGGGAATTGCCGCTGGCATTGGCGAAGGCGATGGTTCAAGAAGGGATCAACGACAGGCTTTCCTTCATGTCTTCCATCCGCCCGCTGATCCCCCTCCTGATCGCCGCCGGCATCCTGCTCGGCGGCAACGGCCTGCAGAGCACGTTGATTGCGCTGCGTGGTGCGCAGGAAGGTTTTCCCGCTTCCTCGATCGGCCTGATGGGCACGTTCTATTTCGCCGGCTTGCTGCTCGGCTGCCTTGCCGTGACCCGCATCATGAAGTCCGTCGGCCATGTGCGCGCCTTTTCGGCACTCGCGGCGATCGCCTCGGCGGGAACGCTGCTTCTGGTGCTGGTCATCGATCCGGTGATGTGGTGCGCCGTGCGCTTTGCCGGCGGGTTCTGCTTTGCCGGCCTGTTCACCATCATGGAAGCCTGGCTGAATTCCGGCGTCACCAACACCGACCGGGCGCGGGTGCTTGCCATCTACCGGATGGTCGACATCGGCTCGGTGACGGGCGCCCAGTTCCTGATCCCGATCTTTGGTGCCGGCGGCTTTGCCATCTTCGCCATCATGTCGATGATGATCACCGTTTCGCTGGTGCCGGTTTCGCTTGGCGACCGCTCCAATCCGACGCCGCCGGAAGACGTCAAGCTCGATTTGGCGCGCGTCTGGCGGATCTCGCCGCTCGGCTGCTTCGGCTGTATCGCCGTCGGCGTCACAAACAGCGCCTTCCGCACCCTGTCGCCGGTCTATGCCGAGCAGATCGGCATGTCGGTCGCCGACGTCGTCACCTTCGTCAGCGTCGGCATTTTCGGCGGCGCCATCATCCAATACCCGCTTGGCTATCTCTCCGACCGCTGGGACCGGCGCTCGGTGCTGCTGATGACGACGTGCTGTGCGATGGTGGCGGCACTGGCGCTGGCATTCGTGGCAGGCGGCAGCCCGTTTCTCAACTTCCTGCTCGTCTTCATCTTCGGCTGCTTCGCCATGCCGCTCTATTCGTTGTCAGCGGCGCATTCCAACGACCGCGCCGACAAGGGCGAGTTCGTGCTGATCAACGCTGCCTTGATGCTGTTTTATTCCTTCGGCGCCATCGGCGGGCCGTTCGCAGCCTCGACGGTGATGCAATTTTTCGGGCCGAGCGCGCTGTTCGTGTTCAGCGCCACCGTCTATGCGATCTTCGTGGCCGTCATCCTTTACCGGATGCAGGCGCGCTCCGCCGTCCCGGCCACCCATCGCAGCCGTTTTACGGCGCTGTTGCGCACTTCGACGGTTTTTGCCCGGTTGGCGAAGCGGAATGCCGATCCCGATGAACCCGCAAAGCCTGGATAGAGGTGCTTGCGCTTGACGAAAGCGCGCGCGGCTGAAATTGAAAGAGACCCTATCCCTTGCCAAAAGCGATTTGATGCACGTCATCACCACCCAGAAAGAACTCGAGACCGCTATTGCCGCTTTCGAAAAGGCGGAATTCGTCACCGTCGATACCGAATTCATTCGCGAAACGACCTTCTGGCCGATCCTGTGCCTGATCCAGATGGCAGCGCCCGGGGTGACCGCGCTGATCGATCCGCTGTCGCCCGACATCGACCTGAAACCGTTCTTCAGGCTGATGGCCAACGAGGCGATCGTCAAAGTCTTCCATGCGGCGCGCCAGGACATCGAAATCATCGTGCATCTCGGCGATCTGGTGCCGCATCCGGTGTTCGACACCCAGGTCGCGGCAATGGTCTGCGGCTTCGGCGACAGCGTCTCCTACGACCAGCTGGTGCAGCGCATCACCGGAGCGCGGCTCGATAAGTCCTCGCGCTTTACCGACTGGCGCCACCGTCCGCTGTCCGAAAAGCAGCTCGACTACGCGCTCGCCGACGTCACCCACCTGATCGAGGTCTACAAGCATCTCAGCGCCGAGTTGGTGCGGGAAAACCGCGCCCACTGGCTGAACGAGGAGATGGACGTGCTGACCTCGCGCGAGACCTATGATCCGCATCCCGAGGATGCCTGGAAGCGGCTCAAGATGCGGCTGCGCAAGCCGCAGGAACTGGCGATCGTGCAGGCGGTGGCCGCCTGGCGCGAACGCGAAGCGCGCGAGCGCGACGTGCCGCGCGGCCGGGTGCTCAAGGACGATGCGATCTACGAAGTGGCGCAGCAGGCGCCGCGCGACGCTGCGGCGCTGAGCAAGCTGCGTACCACGCCGAAGGGCTGGGAGCGCTCGTCGACGGCGACGGCACTGCTTGGCGCGGTAAACGCTGCCCTTGCCCTGCCCAGGGAAGAGATGCCGAAGCTGCCGAAGAGCTTCCAGCCGCCGGAGGGGTCGAGCGCTGCGGCGGAGTTGCTGAAGGTGCTGCTGCGGATCGTTGCCGAAAAGGAGGGCGTCGCATCCAAGGTACTCGCCTCCAGTGACGACATCGACCGCATCGCTGCCGAGGGCGAGGAAGCCGACGTGCCGGCATTGCAAGGCTGGCGGCGCGCCGTCTTCGGCGAGGCCGCGCTCAAGCTGGTGCGCGGTGAACTCGCCATCAGGTTCGACAAGCGCAAGATCGCTGTGTTCGATTTGTAGCCTTGAGCTTGCTCAGACCAAGCCGAGCAGATGCAGCGCTAGCCATATCCATCCAAGTGCAAGAACTACCGCGCCCAGGTAGAATGCCCTGCTGCGCAGGATCAGCTGATTGCTGGTCAAGTGGACCGATGCGTGAAGATAGCGGGAGACGACAAAGATCCACATCAGTGCCAAGGTCAGATAATTGACGCCATTAGTCACGTGCAGCGTCAAGCATAAGACGTAGAAAAGCACCGGCAGTTCGAACTGGTTGCTCAGATTGTTGGCGACGGTGACGCTGGAACCAGGCTCCGTCGAGCGCGTCTTGAACTGGCCGGCCTTGGCTTCGCCCGATCTGACCGCACCATGGCGGCGCCGGCCCATAACGACGTAGACGATATAGACCAGCAGCACCTGCGCCAGCATCGGCCAGAAGATCGCGGTCTGGTTCAAGATGCCCCCTGTCTTTGTCACCCAGCCTTCAAGACCGTTTCTGAGCCATCAGAGTGAAAGCCGCAGTGACGGTCACTGGTATCGCCAGCAGGGCGAATTTGGTGACGATCAGCGCCGAAGCGAAGGATAGCGAATCCGGATTAGCCGACAGAAAATCGGA
Source organism: Mesorhizobium sp. M0598 (assembly GCF_040320865.1). Taxonomy (NCBI): domain Bacteria; kingdom Pseudomonadati; phylum Pseudomonadota; class Alphaproteobacteria; order Hyphomicrobiales; family Phyllobacteriaceae; genus Mesorhizobium; species Mesorhizobium sp. M0598. Next base: position 335,060 of record NZ_JAMYQL010000002.1, read on the forward strand.
CAAAAGACGAGCCACGGCGATATTCTGGGCATAGTCGGTAAGCAGGTAGGGCAGCACCAGCACAACCGCGAATATCGACTGGGTTTGCGCAGGCAGTGCACGGAAATTCTTCAGCCGCCGGCCCGTGGCCAGGATCAGGCTGACCATCGTCAGCGACAGCAGCGCCGGAAACAGCAGGTCGAAGGTCAGGTAATGCCAGACGAGAATAATTTCGCTGCCGCGCCGGCCGAGGGCTGTTAGCCAGGCCATGCCCTCATCCGGGGTAAAACCGGTATAGCGCATGTCGAGCGACGGCAGACCGCCGCTCAATTGGCGAAAATAGAGGAACTCCATTGCCGTCATGATGATGAAAACCGCCACGGTGGCGACACAGAGTGCGGCCGCGTGGCGCGACAGCCGCAGGATCATTGCCGCCAGATTGCGCCAAGACGCATGGCGATCAGGCTCCGCCAGGATAATTCGGGCTTTCGCGGGTAATCGTGACGTCATGGGCGTGGCTTTCACGAAGTCCGGCATTGGATATCCGCACAAAAGTGGCGCGCTCGCGGAAATCGGCAAGGTCGCGGCCACCGACATAACCCATAGCGGCTTTCAGGCCGCCCGCAAGCTGGTGCAGCACGCCGGACACAGGTCCTTTGTACGGAACCTGCCCTTCAATGCCTTCCGGGACCAGTTTCAGCGTGTCGCGCACCTCGGCCTGGAAGTAACGATCGGCGGAGCCGCGTGCCATGGCGCCGACCGAGCCCATGCCGCGATAGGCTTTGAAGGAGCGGCCCTGGTGCAGATAGACCTCGCCCGGGCTCTCGTCCGTGCCGGCCAGCAGCGAGCCGATCATCGCCGCGCTGGCGCCGGCGGCCAGTGCCTTGGCGAGATCGCCCGAATATTTGATGCCGCCATCGGCAATGACCGAAACGCCGGATTTCTGCGCCGTCTCGACCGCCGACATGATCGCCGAGAGCTGCGGCACGCCGACGCCGGCGACGATGCGGGTGGTGCAGATGGAGCCTGGTCCGATGCCGACCTTGACCGCGTCGGCGCCGGCGTCGATCAGCGCCAAGGTGCCTTCCGCGGTGGCGACGTTGCCGGCCAGGATGCGAACCGAGTTGGACAGCTTCTTGGCCCGCGTCACCGCATCCAGAACGCGCTGCGAATGACCGTGCGCGGTGTCGATCACGAGAAGGTCGACGCCGGCGTCGATGAGGCGCTCGGCCCGTTCGAAACCGTCATCGCCGACGCTGGTGGCGGCGGCGGCGCGCAAGCGCCCCTGCGCATCCTTGGTGGCGTGCGGGTTGAGCTGCGACTTCTCGATGTCCTTGACCGTGATCAGCCCGACGCAATTGCCGTCCCGATCGACCACAACAAGCTTCTCGATGCGGTGCTGATGGAGCAGCCGCTTGGCCTCGTCCTGATCGACGTTCTCCTTGACCGTGATCAGGTTCTCGCGGGTCATCAGCTCATAGACCTTTTGCGCCGGATCGGACGCGAAGCGGACGTCGCGGTTGGTCACGATGCCGACGAGCCGGCCGACCGTGTGGCCGCCGGTGCCGCCGTTCTCGACCACCGGAATGCCCGAAATGCTGTAGGTGCGCATCAGACCCAGCGCATCGGCAAGCGTCGCCTCGGGACCGATGGTGACCGGGTTGACCACCATGCCGGACTCGAACTTCTTCACCTGCCGCACCTGCTCGGCCTGTTCGGCCGGCGAGAAATTGCGGTGGATGACACCGATGCCGCCGGCCTGGGCCATGGCGATGGCGAGCCGCGCCTCGGTAACCGTGTCCATGGCGGCCGACAGGATCGGCACGTTGAGGTCAATGTCGCCGGCGATGCGGGTGCGGATGTCGGTCTCGCCGGGCATGACCTCGGAATGACCCGGCTGCAGCAGCACGTCGTCAAAGGTCAGCGCCAATGCGCCGGTGGACGTCTCGATGATTTTTGCCATGGCCAGCCCTCGGAATGCAGGAAAGGCGCTCGCCCTGATGGACAGCGCCGACTCGTCTTCTTCCCTTTCAGGATTGGCGCTGGCTCGTAACACGTCCCGTCGCCGTTGAAAAGCCGATGGTTGTGTAGTGGCAAAGCTGCATTTGCCGCAGGTGATGCAAGACTTGCGGTCGCACAAACGTGACAGCAAATTAATGCGACATTCGGGCCCAGCCATGATAACCGCCCTACCTGTCGGTTTGGCCCCAAGGCCGGCAAGCAATAGCGATGCACATTTCAAGGCCGGATCCATCGTGAACCGCACCATTCCGCTTATCCTGGCGGTCGCTCTATTCATGGAAAACATGGATTCGACCGTCATTGCGACATCGTTGCCGGCGATCGCCATCGACATCCACACCAGCCCGATCGCGCTCAAGCTGGCGCTGACCGCCTATCTGGTATCGCTGGCGATTTTCATTCCGATCAGCGGCTGGATGGCCGACCGCTTCGGCGCCAAGAATGTCTTCCGTGCCGCGATCGCCGTGTTCATCGTCGGTTCGGTCGCGTGCGCCATTTCCAATTCGCTGCCGGCTTTCGTGGTGTCACGTTTCCTGCAAGGCATTGGCGGCGCCATGATGACGCCGGTCGGACGCCTGGTGTTGGTACGCGCGACGCCGAAAAGCGAGCTCGTCGCCGCCATGTCGTGGCTGACTGTCCCGGCTCTGGTCGGCCCCCTGGTCGGCCCGCCGGTTGGCGGCTTCATCACGACCTATTTTTCCTGGCACTGGATTTTTCTGATCAATGTGCCGATCGGGCTGATCGGCATCTGGCTGGCCACGCGTTTCCTGCCGAAGACCGACGCCGCGCAGACGCCGCCGCTCGATCTCGTCGGTTTCGTGCTGAGCGGGCTGGCGGCATCGGGCATCGTGTTCGGCCTGTCGGTGGTCAGCCTGCCGGCTCTGCCGCCAGTTGCCGGCTTTATCACCGTTGCCGTCGGGCTGGCATCGGCGGTGCTTTACCTGCTGCACGCGCGCCGTGCCAAGAATCCGCTGCTGGCGCTCGAGCTGTTTCGCAATCGGGTGTTCCGCTCGTCGGTGCTCGGCGGCGGACTGTTCCGCATCGGCATTGGTGCCGTACCTTTCCTTTTGCCGCTGATGTTCCAGATCGGTTTCGGGCTGACGCCGTTCCAGTCCGGCATGATCACCTTCGTCTCGGCAATCGGCGCCATAGGCATGAAATTCGTCACCGCGCTGATCTTCAGGGTCGCCGGCTTCCGCCGGGTGCTGATTTCAGGCTCGCTCATCGCTGCCGCGTCAATCGCCATCAACGGCCTGTTCACACCCGACACGCCCTACGGGCTGATCCTCGCCATGCTGCTCGCCGGGGGCTTCATCCGCTCAATGTTCTTCACCGGCATCAATGCGCTTGCCTACGCCGAGATTTCGGCCGCCGACACCAGCAAGGCCACGCCGATCACGGCGGTGTTCCAGCAGTTGGCGATCGCACTCGGCGTGGCGCTGGCCGGCGGCATCCTGGAAGTGTCGACCAAGATCCATGGCGGCCCGCTGACGCTGAGCGACTTCCACACCGCCTTCTTCATCGTAGCGGCGGTGTCGGCGGCAGCCTCGCTGTCGTTCATGCGGCTGGCGCCGGACGCCGGCAATGCCGTGTCGGGACATGGCAGGTTGACGCCGCCGAAGACGCTGGAGCCGGTGAGCCCGCCGGGGAGTTGAGGAACCCTTCCCTTCTCCCCTTGGGGGAGAAGGTGGATCGGCGCGCAGCGCCGAGACGGTTGAGGGGTGTTGGAAAAAATGAGGCGTCGGCGTTCCCTGGAACACCCCTCATCCGACCTCGCTTCGCGAGGCCACCTTCTCCCACAAGGGGAGAAGGAAAGGGCGCTACCCCTTGAAATCCTTCGCCAGCAAATACAGCTCCACCGATTCGTCGCGTGAGGCCGGCGGCTTGACGTGATGGACCGAGCGGAAATTCCGCTTAAGCCTGGCCAGCAATTCGTTTTCGGCGCCGCCCTGAAAAGTCTTGGCGAGGAAATGTCCGCCCGGCTTCAATACCGACAGCGCGAAATCGGCCGCCACCTCGCAAAGATGCATGGTGCGGATGTGGTCGGTCCGTTTGTGGCCGGTGGTGGGTGCGGCCATGTCGGAAAGCACGATGTCGGGCTGGCCGCCCAGCGTCTCGGCCAGCTTTTCGGGTGCCTGCGGATCGAGGAAATCCATCAGCAGCACCGGCGCGCCCGGCACGGCGTCCATCTCGAGATAGTCGATGCCGACGACGTTAGGGTGTTCCGCGGTCGACTTGGTACGCGCGGCGGCGACCTGGCACCAGCCGCCGGGTGCCGCACCAAGGTCTATCACCTTCATGCCAGGCTTGAGCAAATGGTGCTTGTCGTCGATCTCGATCAGCTTGTAGGCGGCGCGCGAGCGATAGCCGTCGGCCTTCGAGCGCTGGACATAGGGATCGTTGATGTGGCGCTGCAACCAGCGGCGCGACGATTCCTTCAAGCCGCTTTTCTTCTTGATCTTCGTCTTCAGCACGCGAATGCCGGCGGAGCTCGGTCTTTCCGGTTTCTTGGTCATTGCCGGCCCCGCCCGCTGTTGCGCCAGACGCCGTCATCGGCCATCAATTCGCTCAATATGCCTTCGCGCAGGCCGCGGTCGGCGACACGCAGCCGCTCCGACGGCCAGACGGCACGGATCGCCTCCAGTATGGCGCAGCCGGCCAGAACCAGGTCGGCGCGGTCGGCGCCGATGCAAGGGTTGGCGACGCGCTGCTGGAAATCCCAGCCGACCAGCTTTTCGACCATGCGGTCAACGCTGTCGCGATCCATCCACAGCCCGTCGACGCGGCGGCGGTCGTAGCGTTCGAGATCGAGGTGGACGCCGGCCAGCGTCGTCACTGTGCCCGAGGTGCCGAGCAAATGGAATTTCGGGCTGGACAGGAGGTGGCTCAGCCGGTCGCGCCCGTCGAAGGCGCGCAGCCGTATTGCGACATCCTCGACCATGTCGCCAAAGATCTCACGCGTCACCGTGCGGCCGCCAAAACGCTCGGCCAGCGAGACGACGCCGACCGGCAGCGAGGTCCACGAGACGATGTGGTTGGCGAGCCTTGGCGAGCGGTGGCCGGTGAGGTCGATCAGCGCGATTTCGGACGAGCCGCCGCCGATGTCGAACAGCACGACGCCTTGCGTGTCGCGCTCGACCAGCGAACCGCAGCCCGACACCGCCAGCCGCGCTTCGGTCTGGCGGTCGATGATCTCGAGCTTCAAGCCGGCCTCGCGCTCGACGCGCTCGAGGAACTCGACGCCGTTGGCGGCGGTGCGGCAGGCCTCGGTGGCTATCAGCCTTGCCTTCCTGACCTTGCGGTTGCGCAATTTGTCGCCGCAGATCTTCAGCGCTTCGACCGCGCGGTCCATTGCAGCCTCGCCAAGCCGGCCATTGGCGGTAAGGCCCTCGCCCAGCCTGACAATGCGCGAGAACGCATCGATGACGCGGAACTGGCCATGACGCGTCGGCACCGCGACCAGCAGGCGGCAATTGTTGGTGCCGAGGTCGAGCGCGGCAAACACCGGCAATTCCTGCAGCGGCGGCGATGTGCGGGCACCTTGCTCCGGCCTTGGCGAGGCTGGAGGCAATTGCGCGAGCGAAGACGGGGAAGCGATCGAAGCCGCTGGCTGGGGTAGGCGCGCGGCCGGGGCCTCGTTGGCGACGGGCACCGAAGTGCCTGTTATCACCGGACGAGCCTCGTCGCGTGCGAAAACCTTGCGCCCGCGCCGGCGCTTGCGCCGTTTCTTGGGTTTGCCGTTCTGATGCGGGCCGTTCTGGCCCTTGTGGTCGTGGGACGTGTCGCCAGCCTGTCCGTTACCCGACCGGGGCTGCATCTGACGGCCGTAGCGTCCGGTGGATGGGCTTGCCTGGCCGGACGGCGTCGGCGAACCCCTGGACACGCCCACTTCCGGCGCGCCAGCGCCGGCTTCGTGGTCTTCCACTGTCGTTCCTTCCGGCGCCGCGCGAACCGGAGACCGGACGCAGCAGGCGCTTTTACATGTTCAAGTTGCCGCCAGACTATCAGCGCACGGCCGGATCACCAAGAGCGCTCGCGGCGAATTTTGCCGGCGGCATGAAAGCCGGCGACGTCGGTGAGCCCTTGTCCCCTTGGGAGAAGGGAAGGCGCGAGCGCCACAACGCGCCTTCCCGGTTGAATAGCCGGCTTCAATGAGGCATTTCTGAAATGGAGGGGTAAATCATTCGGGAGCGCGGGCGGTTTGCCTGCTGCGAAAACGGGTACGGGCTGCAACGCATGATCGTCAGGCCATGAACTGGAGGCGCTATTTCTGGCCCGTCATCGGCATCGCCGCGGTGGTGTTCTCGCTGTGGCTGCTGCTGCACGAATTGCGCGGCATCTCGCTTGACGATGTCTGGGCCGGCATAATCGCCATCCCGGCGCGCGGCTGGGTGCTGGCGGCGCTGAGCTCGGTCGTCGCCTATGCCTCGCTCGCCGGCTACGACCACATCGCGCTGCTGCACATCGGCAAGAAAGTATCGTGGCTGTTCGTCACCTTCTGCTCGTTCACCACCTACGCGCTGTCGCACAATATCGGCGGCTCGGTGTTTTCCGGCGCGGTGATCCGCTACCGCGCCTACGGCACCAGGGGGCTGACCGGCCAGGACGTCGGCATTCTGGTGGCGATCTGCTGGATCACCTTCGTGCTGTCGACGCTGTTCGTCTCAAGCATCGTGCTGCTGCTCGAGCCCGAGGTGATCGACCGGTTTTCCGGCATACCGCATCATCGGCTGTCGCAAGCGGCAGGGCTCGCCATGCTGCTCGTGGTGGCGGCCTATGTCTTCGGCAGTTGGCTGCATCTGAGACCACTCAGGATCGGCAGCTTTCAGCTGCACTACCCGGCGCTGCCGATCGTGGCGCGGCAATTGCTGGTCGGCCCGATCGAGCTCCTGGCGGCAGCGGCGATCATCTTCTTCGCCCTGCCCGCCGCCGGCAATCCCGGCTATTTCGTCGTGCTCGGCGTGTTCCTGGTGTCGTTCTCGATCGCGCAGATCTCGCATGCGCCGGGCGGGCTGGGCGTCTTCGAGGTGGTGTTCCTTGCCGGCTTGTCGCATATGGACCAGGTCGGCGTGTTGGCGGCGCTGCTGGTGTTCCGGCTGTTCTACCTGATCATCCCGCTGCTGATCGCACTCGGCGTGGTGCTGTTCTTCGAGCACTCGCAATACAGCCGCAGCGAGAGTTGAAGCGCCGGAAGCCGACGATTGAACCCAGACACAGGGTTGACTATTTTCCGGCGGCGGCTACAAGGCACGCGCGGCGACATCGCCGCCCTGCCCGCGCGGTTTTCAACAACCGCGCCTGCTGGGGAATAGGTTAACGGTAGACCCACGGACTCTGACTCCGTTAGTCCTGGTTCGAATCCAGGTTCCCCAGCCAACAAGGCAAATCAGAGACTTATGGCGATCGGGATTTTTCGTTTCCTGCAATTTCGTGCCGCGACACGCCACACTGTTAGCCGCTATCCAATTTGAACGACGGCAGGCGGCTGGTCCGCATCCGCTGCGGCTACTGCAAGAGCTCTACAATTATTTCCCCGATGATCTGATCCAGATTTTTGGCGATGTGGACATCGACTCGCTGGCTTACCGAATGAAAATGCGAAGACGGCAAGGATCACGGCAGGCTGGAAGTGGAGCCATTTTCCGCGACCAAGCGCGAGGCTGTCGGCCTTCGTATCCGCCGGCTGGGAATCAATCGTATTCCGGTATGGAGTGACGGATCGTAGGCAGGCTCTTGTGGCAAGACGGGGCCGCCCCGCTCGTATTCAAGCTCCTTCTGGCATCTTGTAAGGCTTGATGTATCCTCGACGTTCTAAATCGGCCCGGTCCTCGATTTTGGCCCCGTAAAGCTGTTGTCGAAGGTCCGATGCCTGATCCGGCCATAGTTGTTCTGCAATTTGCATCTTGTGAAACACCGAATAATCTCGGTATGGAGAAGGAAACCTGGTTAGCAATAGAAACATTGCGCCAAAAATACCGCAAATAAAGACATAGACAACAATTATTTTACTGTAAACTCCAAGAGATGACGCAATCCATATTTCCTTCATCAGAAGCATACTTATTGCGTACACGCATGCTATTATTACAATCAACAACATCAAATAACAATATACGAAATATTTTGAAGCAGCCGAATGAAAACCTGTAAAAACCAGATGTGGTATATTCGATGGAAAGTATTTCCCGATGGCAGTCTCTGGAATCAAAGCTGACTTCATAACATTGAGTATACCCCGAGGAAAAATCCGCTTGAGAAGGTGGGCTATAGCCCCGTCGACGATTGCTATGTTGGCCTGGAGGGTGGCCGCGTATATTCCGAGCGTGCTTGATATAGCGAGAAGAGATTCCGCAACACCTGGAGAGCTTTTAATAGAAATTCCATAGACGCTAACATCGGTTCCTAGGTGAAAGTAGTTCGCAACCAAAAAGGTAAAAAGTGATATATTTAAAATGGTGAATTTCCCACTTGACGACTTAAGATGATCCCTTCTGGCAACAAGCAAATCCAGCAACGATCGATCCAGCTTGCCGACATCATCATCGTCTACAAGTTCGAGGTCGTGGTCAATGATCTGGGCAGGACTCAGCCAGCGTCGCGGGAACATCGCATTGTAGCGCTTGCGTTCCCGAAGCCAAAAACCGAGGCGAGCAAAAGGAAAGCTGCACCAGAACCGAATTCGGTTCCAGGTTCGCGTCAGGACGGCTCGCCCTTTCGCTGCGCTGCTCGATAGGTTCACGGTGTCCCCCCGGGCCTTCTGGTCAGGATGCAGCGCCGGCGTCACCCCCGCAAGGGCGGCCTCGCGATTCCCACGGTTTATATCAATTCCTGCTTCGGCAGTGAATTACGGTGACAGTGCACTTTTTGCCATGCCGCCGCCTCAGCAGCATGGTGCACCTTGCCCGCGTTCCCGGTCTGCCAGAATATATGTTCCGCAAGAACTGCTCATCGAGTATTGCCGCGTCGCCGATGTTGCGGTTTTTCGATGCACCCGTGGGCCGAGAGCATCGCCGGACAAATCGGCAAAGCCGCGAAACCCGGAAACGAGCCAGGCGGCGAAAAGAAAATAGTGCACCGGAATTACGGTGACGGTGCACTTTTTACCATGTTCGCCCCGCCGCATGGTGCACCTTGCCCGCGTTCCCGGTCTGCCGCAGCACCGTACAGGCGAGCCAAAGTGTTTTCACGTCCGAAGACTATGCGTTCCACAAGGACCGCTCATCGAATATTGCCGCATCGCCGATGTTGCGGTTATCGATGCTGGGGGATGCGGCAGACCGGGAACGCGGGCAAGGTGCACCATGCGGCGGGAGCGACATGGGTAAAAAGTGCACTGTCACCGTAATTCCGCATGACAACCACCGCAAAATGCGGGTCTGGATGATGACCTCTGGCAGCCAAACCCCGTCCGCGTTAGAATGGGACAGGGGACATTCACCAACCCAGCAAGGGAGGTCCGCCATGAAAGTCAAAGACGCAATGCATAAGGGTGTCGACTGGGTCAGCCCCGAAACCGCTGTCACCGAACTGGCGAAAATGATGCGAGCCCAGGATATCGGGTCGATTCCCATTGGAGAGAACGACCGACTGATCGGAATGGTGACCGACCGCGATATTGTCTGCAACGGACTGGCAGAAGATGGTTTCGACGGCCGCATCGCAACGGCGCGCGATGTTATGACGGCCGGCATTCACTGCTGCCGCGAAGACGACGATCTGGCCAAGGCCGTACGGCACATGGAAGAACTGAAAATCCGCAGGTTGCCGGTGATCAACAAGAATATGCGGATGGTCGGCATCCTTAGCGTCGGCGACGTCAGTCAGTCGGCACCGAGGGAACTGGTGTCCGAATACGTCAAGAGCGTTTCCGCCCACCACCACTGAAGGGCGGCTCGCCCGTGCGCTAAGGCCTCAGTCTGCCGCCGCGCTGGCCACAGCGCGCCGGCAGAAATGTCCGGTCATCGAGGCCGTGGCGCACCGGAAAAGCCCGCCGGCCGAAGCCGGCTGGAGCGTCTGCAGTCGCCAGAGTGTGGGTAACTTTATGCAGCCTTCAGGTTAATCACCCGCATCACTGCGACCGCTGTTCCGTTGTTCGTAGCAGCCTCCTTCGTGCTACCCTTGCCGCAGCTCCATACGTCACCCTCCTTGGCCGTGAACTGCATGTCTCCGGCCGTGACCTGCAGCTCGCCTTCAGTGACCGTGCAGACCATATCGTCGGCCATGACATCCCCGAGCGGGCTAGTTGCCTTTGGTTGGTAGACGACGTCTTCCATGGCAATTTTCTTGTACCCCTTGATATGGGAGTCTCGTGTTCCCAGTTCGACGAGCCGAACGCCGGGAAAAATCTCTTTGCCATCAGTCGGACCGTAGGTCTTGGCCGCTACCGGAATGGGCTTTGCGACCAATAGCGGGGCCGCCAACGAGGTGGCACCAAGGGCGAGAGCATTACGTCGATTCATCTTCATACCATCCTCCCTGAGTTAGTTTGCCCGACCGGGCGAACCTGATATTTTACGCGCCCGTTCAGCCAAATAGTCAAAACACAATTGGGCAAGCCAACGCCTGGCCTGCGCGCGTTCTGGCGTGCCGCTGTCCTACACCGCCGAAGTGCTTCGCGCGTCTTGGCGGCTCGCTGCGGCTGGCTGCGCATGGCCTGCCTGCCACACCTCTTGACTGTCCGAGCGGGTTAGACACTTTTTGCTGCGTGCCTTGAGAAAAGCGGTGCCGGGCACCTTGGTCAGCCGCGTGATAACCGACGAATGGGTGAGCCCTCACGTCGAAGAGAAAGAAGAAACAGCACCAGCTCTTGCTGGCCGCGCTGCCTAAAGCGAAACCGAAAATGACCTAGATTGTTGATGCGACGCGGGAAATTGGCCGCTAAGGATGAATTACGGTGACAGTGCACTTTTACCATGTCGCCTCCGCCGCATGGTGCACCTAGCCCGCGTTCCCGGTCTGCCGCATCCCCAGCACCGTACGGGCGAGCCAAAGTGTTTTCACGTCCGAAGACTATATGTTCCTGCTGATCGAGTATTGCCGCGTCGCCGATGTCGCGGTTTTTCAATGCGCCCGTGGGCCGAGAGTATCGGCGAGCAAATCGGCAAAGCCGTGAGAACCCGGAAAACGAGGCAGGCGGCGAAAAGAAAAATGGTGCACTGTCACCGTAATTCCTAAAACCTCTCCGGCAACCCTTCTATTCCCCGACAATGGACGTCGACGGGCGTGCCGAGGTTATCGGATCGGCATGACGAAGGACGATCCTCCACGCGCCTTCCTCGCGCCGGAATATGGTGGTGACTCGAAGCGCAATCGGCACCAGTTTGTTGCCACCACCGACCTTGGATTGGAACCGCTCGACCTCGATGATGTATCCCAAGTCGGCTGTCGCATACTCCGAGATGCGCTCAAAGCCGATGGCCTTGCCGTGCCGGTAATTGGTGGCGGCCCGTTCCATGATCTCAGCGGCCTTTCTCCATCCCTTCGCCGGCGGGCCAAAGGGATTGGCAATAATGACGTCGTCCTGTCGCGAGTAGAGGTTTTTCAGGGGCTCAGGATCGCCCTTTACGAAGGCATCCAGAGCCAGATGATCCTGCTCGATAAATTTCGTCAGGTCGGAGGCTAACATCTTAACATCGCCACATGACTAAAAAGAGAACTCTATCAAGCGCTTCATCCGCCCTTCGCCTCGGCGTTCGGGCTGCTGTCCGGAGTATAGATCAGAATTACGGTGAGTGCACCTTTTGCAATGTCGCCCCCGCCGCATGGTGCACCTGGCCGGCGTTCCCGGTCTGCCGCATCGCGGGCGTCGTACGGGCGAGCCAAAGTGTTTTCACGTCCGAAGACTATGTGATCCACAAGAACTGCTCATCGAGTATTGCCGCGGCACCGATGTCGCGGTTTTCGATGCACCTGTGGGCCGAGAGCATCGCCGGGCAAATCGGCAAAGCCGTGAAACCCGGAAAACGAGTCAGGCGACGAAAAGAAAATAGTGCACTGTCACCGTAATCCTACAAGGCACGCGCGGCGACATCGCCGCCCTGCCCACGCGGTTTTCTCCAACCGCGCTTGCTGGGGAATAGGTTAACGGTAGACCCACGGACTCTGACTCCGTTAGTCCTGGTTCGAATCCAGGTTCCCCAGCCAAACGTAGCCGCAAAGCACGAACTTCTATCGAAGCTTCCTCGTGGGTGACTTCAACAGGTTGATACCCGCTGCCTATTTCATCGATCGATCGAACTGAAGTGAATAGCGGGCGGCCATTCAGGGCCAAAACCCGCGCCTTTATGCGAATTCGAGGCGCTTAGCTATATGGCGACGGGTGTTTCCCTTATCCAAAAGGCCCACCAACATCAAAGAACACGTAGTCCAAAGACCCAATGCCATCCAATACCAATATAGTCCTCGCCAGTTGTGCGTGTACCATTCGTAGCCAAAAGCCTGCAAGCTTGGAGCCAGGGCACTAAAAAACACGAGTGTCGCCAACAGTGGTATGCCTCGGACTTTTAGTTTGTAGCGTATAGTAACCCAAGCCAAAAAAACGATTGTAGGCAAAATCGCCACCGTCAAAGTATCGAACCAAAACTTTGGCGTTACGACGGAGTATGGAGTTTCTCTAGGTGAAGATACAGCTTGTATGCCAGCAATCACCTCAAGGCTGTCTAGAAAGCAAAAGGCAAAAGAAAATATTAGAGCGATAACAACCTGCTGCAAGCACGCCACCCTCACGCAATCCCCAATGGTATCGTAAGTATCATCCGACTTTCGCCTCGCCGTATAAATAAAGAAACCAAGATATAGAGGCACAAGGAAGCAGAAAATATACCGTAACACTTGAACAGTGCCTCCATAAGGCTCGTAAACCCATTCGAACAAAGATGGAGACCACGCCTGCTCTATTCTAACAGGCTCGCTTGCACGATAAGCAAACAACAAGATGAATAACGCGCACATGACCGCAAAGGCTGGGACTGCCAGTAGAATCACCTTCCAGTCGGTTGGCGTGTCGTCCTGCGGAGCCAGTCCTCCGCCAATGTTCAAGCCGATGAGAATGGATTCGATGCCACGCTTGAGGCCGATCTTCCTAGTGTTATTCGTCGCTGCATAGATTAAGGTATATGCGATCTTCTGCTGCGGCGTGGCCGCAGCCAATTCCTCTCTGAGAGGAACCTCGACGCCTAGCAGCACGCCTATCTGTTCTCGCAGCTTTGCATAGTCATTGTTAAAGGCGCGAAGCGATGCTCTTGAGGCCTCCAGCGCAATATCGTCAATGTGCTCTTCCACGCCGGTTGAGCGAATAAACAAGCCTTGGAGCCCGATGATTGGCATATTAACGTACGGTGCAAATAGGAATAGTGCTGCCAATAGGCAAAACAGTGGCGATAAATATGAAACACTAATGAAATAATTTTCAAACGCACTTGTCACGCCATCATGATAATCAACAGGAAGAAATCCGTTGATTACTTTCGGCGCAAATTCTTTTACCAACGCGACAATTGCTTCCTTTGATCTCCAACATACAATCAAAAACAGCGCCGCGATCGGAAGTGAAGCCAAATATGAAACTAGATGTAGAAAATTGCTTGAAAGATATTTACGAAGCGGGAAATACGACGAAGGTCGTTGCGGATCAAACTCTGTCACGCGCTCAGAAATAGCGCCGACTTGGATCCAAAAGATCACGAGGGCAGCGAAAGCAGCGATCGCTGCGTATATAACGTCTCCTCCCAACATCACAACGATTCCTAGCTACAAACGCCGTTTACGCAAGAAACTGCCAAAGCTGACTCCGAAAGCCCAAGCGACAACCCAAAAATTGTCGCCACAACAAAATATATCACACAGCGCATGAGAATTCTCCCCAAAAAATGAGAAAAAACTCTGTCATAGTTTGTTAACTTCCGCAAGAAATTTATTACGAAAATCCCCGTCGCCACAGCTTTGAGATACACGATTGCTGTTGGCCAACAGCTCGACTGCCCGAAACTATTCTAGCCCATGGGCTCCGAATAGGTACGGGATACACGAGACGGTCTAATCAGAATCTACAGTCCTTCAATTCAGCCAGCTCGTTAGTTGCGGCAGCAATGCGGACGGGTTCGGGGCACCAGCGGGATATGTCGACAATGTAGGCGTCAGGGTGGCCATACTTAAGCTTAGGAAGTGCATCTGAAGCGTACGCACGCGTGCCGAACAGGGCAACAGACCGCCAGTATCCTTGTCTCTTAAAGAGCAGGAAGGGATTGGCCACGCTAGACTGCGCCTTCCTAACCTCATCCATTGCCGCCTGGGTGGTTGCATCGGCACCAATGACCACTCCGTACCCGACCGCGGGCACCATGTCTGGCTCAGCAATAATCTTAGACGCCTGAGCAGCTACCGTAGTGGCGGATGCGACTTGCGCTGCACTTTCTTCGTTTGTCTTGGTAATCCTGGTGTCCAGCGCTCGCGTTTCGAGAGGGCTTGAGCTCGAGGCGCGTAATCGGTTGTTGGCCTCATCAAGCTGTGACTTGGCCGTAGCAACCAACGCCTGTAGCTCCTGAACAGAGCCTTTCAGCTTGTCGTTTTCCGACCTGAGGTCGCGTCCAGTCTGCTCCAGCTGTGCCAGCCGATCCGGTATTGCGTTCGCGTCGACGCCGGCGATCAGCATGCGTCCATCCTGGGTGAGCTTGACCGCACTTCCGGACAGTGCGAGATCAACGATCTGCACCTTGGACCCGAGGATATTGATCTCCGAACTCCGGACGCCGAACCGCTTGAGTAACGGAATGAAGTCAGGATGCAAGATCGCGATTATGACTGCCGAGCTGATTAGGATTTTCAGAAGGACGTTGAGCCACGCGTGAGCGGCGTCTGCCCAAATTCGCGCGCCTGGCTCGTTCACGCCGAGTGTCTCAGTTTCCGACATCCTTGCCTCCGGCTGTCCATGCAGTCTAATCGAAGTGGCCGTCGTGTGCGTGGCTGAACTCGACAACCGCTCATTTCAGCCTGTCGTTGGTCAGCCAGCCGATTACGGGATCAGTCTTTTGCCCCGTCGCCGTCACGAAGAGATCATCGCTCTGCGAGTCCTTGAGCGCACGAAGCGCCTGCTCCACGGACGCCCCCTGGGGGATGAAGCCGAATTGGACGGCATCGGCCGCGTTGTTCCCAATCTTCAGATAATCGTCAATTGTCAGCGCCTGTGCCTTGAGCTTTCCGGCTTCATCGATCCAATCGGCGGGAATGTTCTTACGTCGGATCACGAAGATGGGAGAGCGAGCTTTGTCGAAGACAATGACGCGCGTTGTTTGATCATTGAAGCGCGAGAATACATCCGACACTAAAGTGGTGCGCACGCCTCCCCGATCGACCTCAAGCTTGGCGATCTTCTCATAGGGGATCATGCGCGATGAGGCGAAGGGCAGGTGCGCATTTGGTGGATTGGCGGCGAGGAGTGCCGCCTCCGACGCTTGCTTGAAGCTCTCATTGGTGAAGTAGAACGCAAGGACCGTACCCACCCATGTCGCGAAGACCGGAAGAGTGGCGGTGAAAATGCTCATTAGGATCGAGTCGAGCTTCGTGCGGATCACGTTTTCGGGCCCTGTGGCGGTGCCTAGTTGCCAAAATACGACGATCAGGAGCGCGGACAGCGCCGTAATGGCAAGCGTCCCGACTGTCAGCACGATCGGTGCGATACGCTGGCGCATCCACGTGTCGGAAGCGGTGGGGTCGGGCACTGCTGGTTGCGCCGAGACGACCGGCCCTATGGCGAACCGGGAAACAACCATCACAACCCCCGAGATGGCCACGATGGCGCCGAAGTTTGTGAGCTTCTCGAAGCCGCCCCAAGGCAACCTAGGAACTTCGAGAACGCTCACGCCTGTCACAAAGGCAAGAAGGCCAATGCAAAACGGAAGATAGCGACGGAATAACTCCTCGACGGCCATCATCATTCCTTTCGACCAGCAGAATTCATCCCTCGTCCTTAAGACCGAATATCCGCATGGGCCCGACGCTCAACCAAAAATTCTCGCCTTTCATACCCCTGATCAGCCTCGGCCTTGGTGATGATCCCATCTCGATTGGCGCCCACTTTTCCGTTGGCTGCCGCCGGCGCTGAATCGCGCTGCAGTCAACTAGCATCCGAGATGAGCAGCAACTGCCAACCACGAACCACGGCTCCATAGAATTCACAGCCGCTTGTAATAAACAAACTGCTGATATTTAGCCTGTCGTATAGCTCAGGCACGCATAATATTGCTTGCCGTAGGCAGCAACGAGGTCTGCCCTTTCGAGACCGTTTATGATGCGCCGGGCCTCGCGCCATTTTTCTTTGGCGCCTGAGAAGAAATCGCCAAGCTTGGCTCCTGTGAAGGAACCTTTGTCCATCCCCTTGAACATGATGTCGGCCGCAGTCGCCGTGTTCATCGCGAGGCTTGGGTTCGTGGCCAAATTAGGGTCCGTAAGCGCCGCCATTTTGAGATAATTGGCCTTATGCGTCAGTTGAACAAAACCTCGTCCGAGCCACGATATCCCTTGGGGATCGAGCTGCCAGTACCGCTCTTTTACCCAAGGCAGCTTTCCCGCCGCAAACGCCTTGTCGAGGATCTTTATGGCTTGAGCGTCGGTGCTGGCAAAAGTTTCCCTTACGGGTTGCATTGTTCGACCAGTTTCGTGATGTGCGGTGCCGAACATATAGGCGAGCCAACGGTCGTCGGCCTTCGGCATCTCATGTTCCCATTTGTCAAGAATCAATGTGATGCCGCTCACTTGCGAGCTCGACATTTTGCCGCCGAAGAGCCCCAGTCGCGCGTGGTCAAAAAAGAAGTTTCTGTTGATTGCCATATCCCTAACCGCTCGCTGCGGCCTCCCGTTAGCTTTGATTTTCTGCTTCTGACAGTTCTCCACGCAATGGCCGCCGCCTTGCTATTGACCTGGTTCAACTCCTGCTCCAATCGTGGAACGGGAGGCATCAAGCGATCTCGACCGACCTCTCGGGCCTCCGGATGAAAGGCATCTGCATCCCGCGCCGAACCAGCAACGAATGCCCGATCCCAAGTATCTTCCGCACACTCGCCAGCGCCGCCTCATTCACCTCGATGTAGGCGACGATGTACCACTCGCCGTTTTCTTCCCTCGCCATGCCGATTGGCTCGGCCCGCCATTTGAGAGCGCCGTGGTGAGGCATGAAGTAGGTTTCCTGGACACCGCCGACGGCGCTGAGGCCCTCGTCGAGAGCGTACTCCATTACGGCGCAGCACAGCTGCGTCAGCGTGCCCCTCAGTCCGGCAGTTCGCTTGTCGGGAACGACGAATGTGCGGGTCCATTCGGCCCAATCGGGACGTCTTGGGACGCCCGATTTTTCGCACATGTGAGAAAAAACCTCCGAGACCATGTGCGGCTCGCTCGTTGGGATCAATCGAGCCGAAGTCACTACGCGATCGTCTTCAATGCCCAGCAGGTATGTCGCCGCGTCGGTATCGAATTGATCCAGCTCGCGACCATCCGGGCTCGGAGGGCGCCAACGTTTTTGATGCACGAAGAAATCGTGCCGGCGGCGCAGAAATTCGTCGAATTCGTTTTCGTAGAGATGCTTGTTATGCGCGTTGACTACGTGGGCCGTTATCATGGCGCGATCCCCCGATCGTTCTCGAAGGAATAGTCGCAGTCGCGCTAATATACGTCACCTGTCCGATGGGACAGTTGACGCGTTTAGGGATGGATCAGGCGCCGGCGCACCGCTTGGACGACCGCCTGCGTGGTCGTGGCGACGCCAAAAGCTTCGCGGGCCCGCGTTGAGTGCCATTTGACCGTGCGTTCGGTCAGGCCGAGGATTTGGGAGGTCTCCGATGAGGTCTTGCCGGCGCCGAAATGGTAGGCGCCCCACAATAATTTGGCAGCATCGGACGACGCCCGAAATGTCGGCAACGCCGTTAGTGTCCCGCTCCTTTTTAGTGAACTACTCCGCCGTGTGCCGATGACGTCAGGGCTCCCCGTCGATGACAACCCAAGCGTTGTCGATGGGTTGTCCGTTATGGTGGGGAAAGGCACTCCCTGCGAATGTTTGAAGGTCAGTGATTGCGGCCATAACTCGATCGCGGCTGTCACCAAAAGGTATGTTGGTGTTGCCGCTCGCCAAGGCGCTAGTCAGGTTGAGGCAACCGATACTTGCCAGAAATCCATGGCCAGGATGTATAAGGATTTCTCGACGATTCCCCGTTTGGCGCAATTCCAAGCCGGGCTTGGGGGTCTGGTCAGAGTCATTGCTGATCAAATAGCCTATAGTCACATAGTGTGAGCCTGCCTGAGTGGCCAAGGGATATTTTCCCGCCTCGATCCTTCGTCCGTTTCCTGCCACTTTATTGTCGCCTGGGCCTTTGGCTTCGACCGCAGTACCTTCGAGATTCTTTTGGGAAATGCCGTTGTGATAGATTTGATATTTGCCAACGGTACGTTTTCTGCCTTGTCTCTGCTGGACGCTCAGCCGGATTATGTGTAATTCCCATCCCAGTCCTGCGATTGGCATATGTTCCTCCCGTGATACCGACGAAATGGTCAACAAACTTTTTATACTGGCCCGTGAACCCGCGCCGATTTCGGGCAGAACTAAGTTCTATAGCGCAGGCAGAGCAAGAAGACCCATGCTCGCACCCGTTAATGCCTTGTTGATTGCACCCCAAAGCACACTGACTGCGGCATTCCACACTTTTTCTAATGTCAGAATGGTCAGTGCCGCTACGTCATTGGCCAAACCTCTAACGGAGTCGGCCAATTGATCGGTAAACAAGCGCTGCAGGGCAGAATCATGCTTTAGCGCGCCTGCTATACTGCTTTCCGCGATCCACGCAGCTTGGTGTGCCATCATTTTGGCTTGCTGCGTGACCAACGCCGATATTTTGGTCCACCCCTGCTTTGCCTGCTTCTGGATCGCATCGACCAAAGCATTAGCAGTAGCGTTTACATCAACAATAGCGGCCAAGAGTATCTCCTATCGCTGCAAGGCAGTCTCGAACACCAGAATTCGGCTCATTTCTATTTCGTATTGGCCCTTGAAGCCGCCTTGGCCGTTAAACCCTGTGACCAACTCACTGACGAGTTCTCCCTGCTGGTGAGTGTTACGCATTGCGCTCAACAACGCGATCACCTTGTCCAGATGGTGAGGCGTTGGGTTGACGCAATTCGATGGCTCATTCCCGCACACCCCATTCAAGTGAGCGATACCTAGAAGCCGCTGGCTGGGAGCCGGAACATCGCGCGAAGCGGTCGCTACACGCGCGGCCGAAAAGCCCCCGATAAGCTGGTCATAAGTCGCCTTATGCTTGGAAAAATCGCCTGCTGTGCCGCCGTGGGACAGGGAGGCCAAGAGCGTCTCAGTTTTCACGTTAAGGTCGGAGATACTGGTGAGTGTCGCTTGGTCGTAAGCCGGTGAGAGTTGGATCGAACAACCGGAAACGATCGAAACAACAATTATGAGTAAGACGGCGGCGGATTCGACAAAAAAACGGTATGACTGCCAAGACACGCAATACAATTTATGCATCAGATCATCACCTAGTGGACGCCGATTACTCTAAACTTTATTTCTAGGCGGCCTTGCTAAGTTTCTGTGCATTTTCGATGAAAGGCATCTGCGTCCCCCGCCGAACCAGCAACGAATTCCCAATCCCAAGTATCTTCCGAACACTCGCAAGTGCCGCCTCATTCACCTCAATATACGCCACGATGTACCACTCGCCGTTTTCTTCCCTCGCCATGCCCATCGGCTCGGCGCGCCATTTGAGGGCGCCGTGGTGCGGCATGAAGTAGGTTTCCTGGATGCCGCCGACGGCGCTGAGGCCTTCGTCGAGAGCGTATTCCATCACCGCGCAGCACAGCTGCGTCAGCGTGCCCCTCAGTCCAGCAGTGCGTTTGTCGGGAACGACGAATGTGCGCGTCCATTCGGCCCAATCGGGACGTCTGGGGACGCCCGATTTTTCGCACATGTGAGAAAAAACCTCCGAGACCATATGCGGCTCGCTCGTTGGGATCAATCGAGCCGAAGTCACTACGCGATCGTCTTCAATGCCTAGCAGGTATGTCGCCGCGTCTGTATCGAATTGATCCAGCTCGCGACCATCCGGGCTCGGAGGGCGCCAGCGTTTTTGATGCACGAAGAAATCGTGCCGCCGGCGCAGAAACTCGTCGAATTCGTTTTCGTAAAGATGCTTGTTATGCGCATTGACTACGTGGGCCGTTATCATGGCGCGATCCCCCGATCGTTCTCGCAGGGATACTCGCAGTCGCGCTAATATACGTCACCTGTCCGATGGGACAGTTGACGCGTTTAGGGATGGATTAGGCGCCGGCGCACCGCCTCGACGACCGCTTGCGTGGTCGTTGCGACGCCAAAAGCCTCGCGAGCCCGTGTCGAGTGCCATTTGACCGTACGCTCGGTCAGGCCGAGGATCTGCGAGGTTTCCGATGAGGTCTTGCCGGCCGCGGCCCACAAGAGCACCTCTTTTTCGCGGTCGGTCAGCACGCCCTCATGGTCGTCATCGTCATTGGCCAAGGCCTGGATCGACATGCCCGCGTAGACCGCCATCGTCACCAGTTGCACCTGATGGCGCGGCGACAGGGTGCAGGCCTTCGCGGAAGAGGCAAACGACAGCACGGATTGCCAATGGTGAACGCTAAGCATCGGTACGGCGAAGCCGCTACAGATGCCGAACTCCGTCGCCTCGCCGGCAACGCGTCGTGAGCCCTCCGTATCCGACCACTTTGCCGGGACTTCGGACCAGAGGAACGGCTTCAAGGTCTTTGCCGAGTAAACGCAAACGCCGTCGACGGCGGCATGCTCGGCCTCGACATAGCGCTCGAACCAGCCGGCCGGCCAGCCATTCAGTTCGACCATCGGTGCAAGCTTCTGCCCGCCAAGCGGCACACCGCTCAGGATAAGGTGCTCGAAGCCGAGATTTCGCACGGTTTCGAGCAGGTCGCCCAGAAGCGGCCCGGTAGCTGTGTGCTTCCTGCAGCGTTCGACAAAGTCGAACACGTCTGAATCGATCATGACAGAGACCCCCCGTCTCCACGCCCGAAAACAAAGCTTACCTTAAATTAGTGACTTCGAATATCCCAATAAGTGCGTCCGCGACGCAGGACGCGTGGACCAAAATCAGCTAAATCAGCCAGACGTGATCAGCGAAGCAGGACCCCAAGCATGACGCCAGCATTGCCGAAACGAAACGAGCCGTTCCGGGCCGGCGAAACCGCGCTGCTGCTGGTCGACATGCAGCGGGTCTGGCTGGAGCCGGGCGCCGATCCGGCGCATCCGGAGCGCGGTCCCGACCACTATTTCTACCGGCAGACGGCGTCGCAAACGATCCCCAACCAGGAGCGCCTTCTGGCGGCGGCGCGGGCCAACGGCGTCGAGGTGATCCATACCATCATCCAGAGCCTGACCGAAGACGGCCGGGACCGCTCGCTCGACCACAAGCTGACGCCGATCCATGTCGCGCCGAGCCGACCGGAAGGTCTGCCGGTGCCGTCGCTGGCGCCGGTCGGCGACGAGATCATGCTGCCGAAGACGTCGTCGGGCGTCTTCAACTCGACCAACATCGACTATGTCCTGAAGAACCTCGGCGTGCGTTATCTGATCGTCGCCGGCATCATGACCGACCAGTGCGTCGACATGGCGGTGCGCGATGCCGCCGATCGCGGCTACCTCGTCACCTGCGTATCGGATGCCTGCGCCGCCGCCTCGCAGGAGCGCCATGATGGCGCGCTAAAAGCCTTCGGTGGCTATTGCTGGGTCACTGATACCGCCACCGTTACGGGCCGTTTCGAAGCCTTGGGAAAAGCTGCATGACCGTCGAACCGCTGGTTGCCGTCGTCACCACCGATCTGTCGGCGATCACGCGCGGCCGCTCGGTCGTCGAAAGCAAGCTGCAGAAGATCGCCGCGACCGGCGTCGGCTGGCTGCAGGCCAATCTGTCGCTGACGCCGTTCAACTCGATCGTCGATCCCAATCCATGGGGTTCGTCCGGCGATGTGCGGCTCATTCCCGATCTCAACGCGCGGTTTCGCACGGCGCTGACCGGATCGGCGACGCCTTTCGACATGGTCGCCGCCAACATCGTCGAACTCGACGGCAGCCCGTGGGTCGGCTGTACGCGGACCATGCTCAAGGATGCGCTGGCGGAGTTGAAGGCAGCGGCCGGGCTTTCCGTCATCGCCGCCTTCGAGCATGAATTCCATATCGAGGGCGACTTTGGGCCGGCTCATTCGATGTCGTTGGCAGCACTGCGCCGCGCCGACCCGTTTGCCGCCAATCTGATGGCGGCGCTGGCGGAAGCCGGCGTCGCGCCCGAAGTGGTGATCGCCGAATTCGGCACCGACCAGTTCGAGGTGACGTGCGAGCCGGCCGATGCGCTTGCCGCGGCCGATCGCGCCGTCGCCATCCGCGAGATCACGCGCGAAGTCGCGCGATGTGCCGGCTGGCGGGCCAGCTTCGCACCCAAGATCGCGCCGGATGCCGTCGGCAACGGCGTCCACATCCATTTCAGTTTCGTCGACGAGGCCGGCAAGCCGGCGACCTGCGACCCGGCCCAGCCTGGCGGCCTTTCCAGCCGTGCCGCTTCGTTCTGTGCCGGCGTGCTGCGCCACCTACCCGCGATCACCGCCATGACGGCGGCAAGTGTGTCGTCCTACTACCGGCTGAAGCCGCATAGCTGGAGCTCGTCCTACACCTGGCTTGCAGATCGCGACCGCGAGGCGAGCCTGCGCATCTGCCCGACGGTGACGATCGGCGGGCGCGATCCGGCGCGGCAGTACAACATCGAATACCGGGCAGCCGACGCCACCGGCAATCCCTATTTGTCGCTGGCGGCGATCGTGCGCGCCGGGCTGGAAGGGCTGAAGGCCAAGCTGCCGGCGCCGCCGCTTGTCTCGGGCGACCCGACGCTGATGAGCGTTGCCGAGCGCAAGAAGCTTGGCCTCGTGCGGCTGCCGGAAACGCTGCCGGCGGCACTCGATGCGCTCGTCGCCGACAAGACCGTCACCGGATGGTTCGCGCCGGTGTTCGTCGAGACTTTTGTCGGCCTCAAGCGGCATGAAACCGAGCGCCTCGCCGGTCTCGACCCAGTGGCGGTCTGCGATCTCTACCGGACGCTGTATTGATGGCTGAGCCGCTTGCTAACGCCATCCTACCGGAAGGTTGGCTTCCAGCGGTCGAAGCGATCAACGAAACGGGGCGTTCCGATATCGTTCTGATATGCGAGCACGCTTCCAATCATATTCCGGCAGAGTATGCGCGGCTCGGTCTCGACAGCAGCCATTTACAGCGCCATATCGCCTGGGACATCGGCGCCGCCGAAGTGACCCGCGCTCTGTCGAAGCTGCTCGATGCTCCGGCTTTCCTCAGTTCCTATTCGCGGCTTTTGATCGATCTCAACCGGCCGCTTGGTTCCAGCGGCAGCATTCCGGCGCTATCGGAGGACACCGGCATCCCCGGCAATGTCGGCCTCGATCCGGAGGAACGAAGCCGGCGTGCCGAAGTCATGTTCGCACCGTTTCATGACCGCGTGGCCGCCCATCTCGACGACCGGGCGAAGCAGGGCAGACCGACGCGGATCGCGACGATCCACTCCTTCACGCCGGTCTTCCTCGGCATTGCGCGGCCCTGGCACGCCGGCGTGCTTTACGATCGGGCGGTCGATTTCGGCCAGGCAGTGCTTGCCGGCCTGCGCGCCGACAGTGCGCTCAACGCCGCGGCAAACGAGCCTTACGTGATCAGCCGCGACGGCGACTACGCCATACCAGTCCATGGCGACGATCGCGACATTCCGGCCATCCTCATCGAGATCAGGCAGGACCTGCTGGCGGGCCGCTCCGGCATCGAGGAATGGGCGAAGCGGCTGGCCACAGCATTGCCGGCACAGCTGACTAAGGAGTCGTGAAAGAGCTCGGCCGAGTGAGCGCAAAAGCGAGAGCCTACGGTCGGCCTGGCCACCGTCCTCAGGAGAAGATTTGCGACAGTTCTTCGACGCTGGTGCCTTCCTTGACCTGACGCAGCTCGACATAGCTGACCGCGGTGGCAATCGACGTCACCATTGACGATATCGTCGACACCAAAGTCGCCACTACAGCTCGCACTATGCCGCCCAACGGTTCGACAGCACTTTCAAGTGCCAACTGAATGGCCACCGAGGCCACGATCAGAACGAAGAACAGGCCGAACAGTGCCCAGCGGCTGCCTTTGGTAAGTTCACCGCTGCGCGCCATGGAGCCAGACACGCCGACCCGTTCCTGTACCAGAACCGGCACCGCTACCAGCCACCGGAGCCACAATATGATTCCGGGAATGACGAGCAGGATCAAGCCCAATCCTGCGCCCAGGACGACCAGCAGCCCGACGCCGAGCGTTGGCAGAAAACAGCCGATCGCTATCTTGATGCAGTCGGCAATGGATGGCTGCTTGCCGTTCAGATCCTCGATAGTCGCCCGGACCAGCGCAGACTGAAGCAACAGATCCAGGACAAAGGACATCAACACGACGCCGAACGTAATCAGAGAATCACGAGACATCATGCGGAGGCCGCCGAGGGCGGCATCAGGATCCCCTCGGGCGACGCCGGCCTGCGGCACCTGCATCCAAAGCTCATAAACAAGGGTCGGGAAACCCGAAAACAGCAATGCAAGTCCGAGGCAAAGCATGGGGTTGCGGCCGATGACCGCAAAGCTGGCGCCGAAAACCCTGCCGATACGAAATGTGTTGGGCTGGTCCAGCGTTATTGACGCCACGATATTACCTATCCAGTCCAGACCGATCCTGACGCGATGAAGGCAGCAAATCCCTTGCCGCTACGAGAAGATTTCCGCCAAGTCTTCGACGCTGGTGCCTTCCTTGACTTGCCGCAGCTCGACATAGCTGACTGCCGGGGCGATCGACGTCACAATGGATACGATCGCTGTCACCAGGGCGCCAAGAAATATGCCGGTGGTTAGGCCAAAGACCATGATCGCACGGCTGAGCACGGCCTGGATCAGCACCACAGCTATGAACAGGACAATCCAGAATCCGAACAGAGCCCAGCGGCTTCCTTTGGTAAGTTCCCGGCTGCGCTTCATGCTGCCGAAGACCCCCAGTCTTTCCTGAACCAAAACAGGCACAGCGACAGACCAACGAAGCCACAATATGATGCCGGGAACGAGCAGAAGCATCGCGCCGGCGGCGGCGCCGAGGCTCACCAGCACCGCGATGCCTATCACCGGCAGCAGGAGAGAGATTGCCGTCTTGAGGCAATCGCCAATCAATGGTCGCTTGCCGTTCAGATCCTCGATCGCGGCACGCACCAGCGCCGCCTGCAGGATTGCCGACAGTGTCATGGAAACCAACACGCCAACGATCGTGGCAGTGATTCGTTGGACTGAGAACTCCGGAACGCCAGCCTCGACGTTGGTCGCCCATTTCCAAATCCAAAGCTGGTAAAGAAGCGTAGGCAAGCCTGAGAACAGCATGGCCAATCCAAGGCAAAGCACTGGATTGCGGCTGATGACAGCGAAGCTGTCGTTGAAAACCCTGCCGATGCGAAATTTGTTCGGCCGTTCCAGTGTCACTGATGTCATGATGCTTCCCCCTGCCTCACCGCCGCATGGCTGGCGGCCCCGGTGGTAAATCTGCCAAGATTGGTGGTCGCCGTCCAGCCCACTTGCAATTGTTCCGCTGCATTGTCAGTGTCGGCTGGGAACCACAGGTTGCAGGGGAGCGGGTGGCGGTGGCACAGCCAGGCACAGCGGAAGCCGAACGGCTGACCAATCTGCACAAGCAGCTGATCGCCGACGAATCGATCCAGTTCGACCTGCCGGCCTATGTGCCGCCGAAGCCGCCCGAGTGGCTGAAACCGCTGCAGGATTTTTTGTCGTGGCTCGGTCCCTACATGATCTATCTGTTCTGGGGGGCGGTGATATCGGGCGTCGCAATCATCCTGCTTCTGGTCTTCCTTGAGGTGAAAGGCATCGCCTGGCGGCTGCCGTGGCAGCGCGCGCGGCCGGAAGTCGAAGACGAAGAAACCTGGCGCCCAGACGCCGGCGCCGCGCAGATCCTGTTGTCGCAAGCGGATGCGCTGGCCGCACGCGGCGACTATGACGAGGCGGTTCACCTTTTGCTTCGGCGCAGCGTCGCCGATATCGCCGGCAGGCTGCCGGACTTCCTGCGCCCGTCGCTCACCGCGCGCGACATCGCCAATGCCCCTTCCCTGCCGGGAAGGGCACGCCATGCGTTTACCGAGATCGCCCGCATTGTCGAGGCGGCGCTGTTCGCGCGCCGGCCGGTCGGCGCGGAAGGCTGGCGGCAGGCGCGCGGCGCCTATGAACGTTTCGCCTTCCGGGATGCCTGGACGTGAGTGCACCGACGGTCGAGGCACAGGAGCCGTTCAATCGAAAGACACTGTTTTGGGGGATTTTCGCCAGCCTCCTTGCGGCGGCCGGTTTTTTCCTGCTGTCCACCTATGCTCCCGATTTCCGGCAACCCGGCAATGGCGGCGCCACGCCGCTATCGAAAAGCGGCGTCGGCTACGCCGGCCTGGCGGAATGGCTGCGGCTCACCGGCGAAGCGCCCTTGATGGCGCGGACCGAAGACGATCTTGCCAGAGATATACTGCTGATCGTCACCATCTCGCCCGATAGCGATCCGGAGGCGCTCGACCACATCCTCAATCTTCGCCAGGATCAGAACACGCTTTTCGTGCTGCCCAAATGGCAGATCCTGCCGCTGCAGGGGCATGAAGGCTGGAACATGAAATTCGGGCGATTGCCCGGTTCGGTGGTGAACGAATGGCTTGGCCGCATCGCCGATGCGAAGATCGGTGCCGGCCAGAGCACGGCAAAGCAACTCGACATCGAAGGCAACATGGTTGCCGCACCCGAAGAATTGCAGTGGGTGGCCGACAAGTACCCTCTCATCGCAGCCGGCAATGACAAGGCTGTGCTTACCGAACTGAACGACAAGCCGTTCTATATCCTGACTGACCCCGACCTGATCAACAACGCCGCCCTCAAGGATCCCGAAAAGGCGGCAGCCGCGCTCGGGCTGATTGCCTTGCTCCAGCCCGACGACGGCCTGGTGATGTTCGATCTGACGCTGCACGGCGCGGGGCGGAAGTATGATCTGGCCAAGCTTCTGGTCGAGCCGCCGTTCCTGGCGCTGACACTGACGATCCTGATCGCTGCGGCGCTGGCGTTCCTGCATGGCCTTGGCCGGTTCGGCCCGCCGCGTATCGACCAGCGCGCGATCGCCTTCGGCAAGCGTGCGCTGGTCGATACGACGGCGATGCTCATGCGGCGTGCCGGCCGGCTGGACGAGCTGGGAGGCCGCTATGCGGCCTTGATGCGGGTGCGCGCCGGCGCGCTGCTCGGCGCACCGCAAGGGTTGCAAGGCAAAGCGCTCGACCACTGGCTCGACTCTCGCGATAAGGAGCAAGCCGGCGGCTTCACGACGCGCTCGCAAGCGGCCGGCGAGGCGAAGAATCTGACGCAGATGCAACAGGCAGCAGAACGGCTGCATGACTGGACGGCAAGGAGGCTCGGTGAACGTCGATGATGTGAAGGCCCTGGCGACACGGATCAGGGAAGAAGTGGCCAAGGCGATCACCGGGCAGCACGATACGGTCGACCTGATGCTGACCGCCTTGTTTGCGGGCGGGCATATCCTGCTGGAAGGTCCTCCGGGCACGGCCAAGACAATGACGGCGCGCTGCTTCGCCCAGGCGCTTGGGATCGCCTACGGGCGGATCCAGTTCACGCCGGACCTGATGCCCGGCGATATCGTCGGGTCGAACATCTACAACTTCCAGACCGGGCAGTTCACGCTGACGCGCGGCCCGATCTTCTGCGATCTCCTGCTCGCCGACGAAATCAACCGCACGCCGCCCAAGACGCAGGCCGCACTGCTCGAGGCGATGCAGGAACATGCGGTCACCTTCGACGGCACCACGCATTCGCTCGGCCGCAATTTCATGGTCGTCGCGACCCAGAATCCGATCGAGCACCAGGGCGTCTATCCGCTGCCGGAGGCGCAGCTCGACCGCTTCCTGTTCAAGCACCACGTCAGCTATCCCGGCCCCGAGGAAGAACGAGCCATCATCGTCCATCATGGCGGCGGCTCCGCCTCGCACGACATCGCGCAATATGGCATCGAGGCGCAGACGGATCGCGAAACGCTGCAGGAGGCCCTTGAAGTCGTCGGCTCCGTCACCCTTGTCGACGATGTCGTCGGCTACATAGCGGCGCTGGTTCGGGCTACGCGCGAAAATGCCGATCTGGAGGTCGGGGCCAGTCCGCGCGCCGGCGCCATGCTGGCGCGGGCGGCGCGTGCCCGGGCGGCGCTGGACGGACGCGCCTATGTGATCCCCGACGACGTCAAGGCGCTGGCGGTGCCGGCGCTGCGTCATCGCGTCATCCTTTCGCCTGCCGCACAGATCGATGGCCGGCTGGTCGAGCAGATCGTCTCCGACCTGGTCGACCAGACGGAAGCACCACGTTGATCTATCCCAGCGGCCGAGCGGTATGGGCAGCTGCGGCCGGCGCGGTGCCGGCCTTCCTGGTCGCGCTGGCACTGCCGTCGTTCTGGTATCTGGGGTTGCTGTGGAGTTGTCTGCTGCTTGCCTTCCTGGCGGTGGATGCAGCTGCCGGACGCGGGCGGGCATCGCTGAATGCCAGCATCGATGCGCCGCAGCAGGTCGGTGTCGGCGGGGAATTCGGCGTGCAAATCACCGCCCGTCACTCGGGGCCGCGCGCCGCGGAGGCTCGGGTCGGCCACGATGGGCGGCTGGCGCCGGTGGACGGCAGCGGCGGCGCCTTGCTGCCAACCGCCGGAGGCGGCTCGCTCGACCTTCGCTTCCAGGCGCTGCGGCGCGGCGTCGCCAGCTTCGACCGTCTCTGGGTGCGCTGGCGCGGGCCATTCGGGCTGGTCTGGAACCAGGTCGTCCTGCCGGTGGAAAGCAAGGTTGCGGTGCTGCCCGACGTCAGCAGCGCTCGCGGCGAGGCGATCACGCTGCTGCAACATGCGGCGCTTGCCGAAGGCCATGCGCAGCGCCGCGCCGGTCAAGGCCGCGAGTTCGACGCGCTCAAGGATTACCAGCCGGGCATGGGCCGGCGGATGATCGACTGGAAGCGCAGCGCCCGCCACGGCAAGCTGTTGGCGCGCGAGTTCCGCATCGAGGAGAACAACAACATCGTGCTGGCCATCGACAGCGGACGCCTGATGTGCGAGCCGGTTGACGGTGTGCCGAAGGTGGACCGGGCGGTGACGGCCGCCCTGCTGTCGGCATTCATCGCGCTGAAGGGCGGTGACATGGTCAGCTTGTTCGGCTTCGATGCAAGGCCGCGCGTTTCGAGCGGCGCGGTGCGCGGCCCCGCCAGCTTTGCGATGATCCAGAAACGGGCCGCCGAGATCGACTACTCCAGCGAGGAGACCAATTTCACACTGGCATTGACGACGCTGGCGGCGCGGCTCGACCGCCGCTCGCTGGTCATCATCTTCACCGATTTCGTCGATCCGATCAGTGCGGAATTGATGCTGCGCACCGTGGGCCGGCTCACCGAACGGCATCTCGTGCTGTTCATGATGATGAAGGACACCGAACTGGAGGGCCTGGCCGACCTGCCGCCACGCTCCGGCGAGGATGTTGCCCGCGCGGTCGTTGCCGGAGGGCTCTTGCGCGAAAGGCAGGTCGTCATCGGCCGGCTGCGACTGCTCGGGGCGCATGTGATCGAAGCCGACCACAACCGGCTCGGTCCGGCGCTGGTCGAGCGCTATCTGCAGTTCAAGCAGGAGGATTTGCTGTGACGGCGCCGGTACGCGGCAATGCGGTGCGCGGCGACGCCGTACGCCAGTCGCTGGCCAGCTTCCGCCGCGAGCGCGAGGCCGACTGGAAGGCATTCGAGGCGCTGCTGGCGCGTGTCGAGAAGCGTGCGCCGCGGACGCTTTCCGAAGAGGAGCTGCTGTCGCTGCCGCTGCTCTATCGATCGGCGCTGTCTTCCCTGTCGGTGGCGCGCGCGACATCGCTCGATAATGCGCTGGTCGGCTATCTCGAAGCGCTGTCACTGCGCGGTTATTTCTATCTCTACGGCGCGCGCCGCGGGCTGCGGCAGCGCCTCGTCGATTTCTTCCTGCATGACTGGCCCGAAGCCATTCGCGACCTGTGGCGCGAGACATTGGCGTCGGTCGCGCTGATGATGATCGGCATTGGTGCAGGCGCCTGGCTGGTGGCATCCGACAAGAGCTGGTTCGGCGCGATCATCCCGCCCGGCCTGGCAGGAGGCCGCGGACCCGACACCTCGGCCGAACTGCTGCGAGGCATGCTTTATGATGGCGACAATGGCTTTCTCTCAGGCTTTGCCGCCTATCTGTTCACGCACAACGTCCAGGTCGCAATCCTGGCCTTCGCCCTTGGCTTCGCCTTCGCGGTGCCGACGGTGCTGCTGATGCTGTTCAACGGCTGCATGATCGGGGCGTTGTTCCAAGTCTATTGGTCCAAGGGGCTTGGCATGGAGCTCGGCGGCTGGCTGGCCATCCACGGCACCACCGAATTGTTCGCAATCTCTTTGGCCGGCGCGGCGGGCATGCGCATCGGCACCAGCATCGCCTTTCCCGGCGAATTGACACGCATGGCGGCAGCGGCTCGCGCCGGACGCATCGCCGCGAACGCCATGGTCGGGGTCTCGGTCATGCTGCTGTTTGCCGGGCTGCTCGAGGGCATTGGCAGGCAGACCATCACCAGCGACGTCACGCGCTACGGCATTGGCGGTGGCATGCTGGTGCTGTGGATCGGTTATTTCTACCTGTTCCGGGCGGTGCGGCATGGCGATCGCTAAACGCGCCGCCTTCGCGGCTATACGGCCGCTGATCACGCCCGAAGGCGTCGATCTCCGGATAAAGTTGGCCGACGCCGGCACGCGGGCCTCCGCCTTCCTGCTCGACATCGTGTTCATCGCCGTGGCTGCAATCGTGATCACGATCGTCGCGCTGTTCGGGGTGGGAGGCCTTGGCAGCGAGGGATTTCAGCCGCTCTTCGTCGTCTGGATCATCCTGATCTTCTTTCTGCGCAACGCCTACTTCATCGTTTTCGAAGCGGGCCGGCGCGCGGCTACGCCCGGCAAGCGGATCGTCGGCATCCGGGTCGCGTCGCGCAGCGGAGACGGCCTGTCGATCGACCAGGTCATCGCCCGCAACCTGATGCGCGAGATCGAGGTGTTCCTGCCGCTGTCGATCATCGTTGGACGCAGCGGGACCGACCTTGCCGACACGCTGACGACGGTGTTCGGACTGGTGTGGACGCTGCTGTTTGCCTTGTTCCCGCTGTTCAATCGAGACCGCATGCGGATCGGCGACCTGTTGGCGGGAACCTGGGTGGTCGAGGCGCCGAAGCGCGCCTTACTTGAAGACCTGTCGGCACGGCAGGATCCGGCGGCCGGCGCCTTCCGGTTCAGCCACGCCCAACTCGATGCCTACGGGATTGCCGAACTCCACAAGCTGGAGGAGGTGCTGCGCCGCGACGACTATTTCGCCCTGCGGACGGTGGCCGAAACGATCGGACGCAAGATCGGCGCGGCACCCCAAGCCCATGACGCACGCGCGTTCCTTACGGCTTACTACGGCGAGCTACGGGCGCATCTCGAGCGCAAGCTGCTGCTGGGCAACCGCAGGGCCGACAAGCACGCACGGTAGCAGTTGCCGAACAGGTGCAGCTAGCAAGAAGCATCGGTGCTGCCCCTCATCCGCCTGCCGGCACCTTCTCCCCGTATAGTGACGGGGAGAAGGGAGATAGACGCAATGTCGACCACTATTCCGCAACGCTGCCAGTTTGCGAAACCATCTGCGATAGCGTCTTTCTCCCCGTCACTATACGGGGAGAAATGCCCGGCAGGGCAATGAGGGGCGGCGCCGACGAACCTGATGAGCCCCTCTCATGAGGCCGGTTCAAATGCCACCCTGCCCTACCCCACCCACTTCTCATAATCGGACACCAGCAGATGCAGCGGTGCCGTGTCCTCGTCGATGTCCGCGAAGCGGCCGATCGGCTCGCGGAAGACGTTGTCGGTGAGATCGTCGTTGACGGTCGAGACCTCGCCGATCAGCACGTCCTTGCCCTCGGCCCAGAAGGCATGCCAGACACCCGGCAGCAAAGTGACGCTCTGGCCTGGGTCGAGCTTCAGCAGCCCACCCGCAGGTAGTCTGTGGATGGTTCCGTCGACAGGCACCGATACTTCGGCCTTCGGATCGATGCCGCCATCGCGATCATGCATGAACAGCTCCAGCACCAGCTTGCCGCCGCCGCGGTTGATGATGTCTTCGGCCTTGATGTTGTGGCGGTGCATCGGCGACAGCTGATCCTTGCGCGAGATCATGATCTTTTCGGCATAAAGCATGCCCATGCCCTTCTTCATGTCCTCGTAGCGGCCGTTGCGAACTGTGAACAGGAACAGGCCGAGCTCGTCGAATTTCTCCTGGCCGTAGTCGGTGATGTCCCAGCCAAGCCGCGACGAGAAGATTGCCGACGAATCCTGCCGGCGCGCCTTCATTTCTTCCGGCGACCAGTAGGCGAAGGGCGGCATGATGTAGCCGAACGAGCGGATGAAGGCGTCGGCGTCGCGGATGATGTCGTTGATGGCGGAGCGTTTCATGATCGTGGTTCCTTCCCGTCGCGTTCCAAGCGCTAACCGCATAGCCGAACGCCCATCCGGTGTCGATGCAAACTGCTGTCGCTGGCCCCATGACATGCGGTCCGATCAGGGCCATAAGGTCAACCAATTTTCCGATGGTGAGACCATGCGCAGCATAGACGACCTCGATACGCCGGCGATCCTGATCGATGCCGGCCGCGCCGAAGCCAATATCGCGCGGGCGCAGGCCCATGCCGACCGGCACGGGCTGAAGCTCAGGCCGCACATCAAGACCCACAAACTGCCCTACTGGGCAAAGAAGCAGATCGCGGCCGGCGCCGTCGGCATCACCTGCCAGAAGATCGGCGAGGCCGAGGTCATGGCCGACGCCGGACTGACCGACATCTTTCTGCCCTACAATATCCTCGGGCGGGCCAAGCTGGAGCGCCTCAAGGCGCTGCACGGCCGCGTGACCCTGTCGGTGACAACGGACAGCATGGACACGCTGATGGGGCTTGCCGCCACCTTTACCGATCCCGGCCACCGCCTGCCGGTGCTGGTCGAATGCGACACCGGCATGGGCCGCTGCGGTGTGCAGTCGGCCGGCGAGGCAGTCGCGCTGGCGAGCGAGATCAACAAGGTCCGGGGGCTCGTCTTCGGCGGCTTGATGACCTACCCGGGGGCCGGCCGCGCCGCCGAGACCGAGGCGTGGCTCGCCGATGCGCAGCAAGCACTTGCCGCAGCCGGCCTTGCTTGCGAGCGCATCTCCAGCGGCGGCACACCCGATATGTGGCGTTCCGGCGAGCATAGCGTCGTTACCGAATACCGGCCCGGCACCTACATCTATCTCGACCGCTACCAGGTCGCCAAGGGCGTCGGCAGCCTCGACGATTGCGCGCTGACGGTGCTGTCGACGGTGGTCAGCCACCCGACCCCGACGCGGGCCATTCTCGACGCCGGCAGCAAGGCGCTGTCCAGCGATACGCTGGGGCTCGCCGATTTCGGCGAGCTGCTGGGCATTTCAGGCGCAAGGGTGACCAGCCTCAGCGAAGAGCACGGCAACGTCACGCTGTCAGGCGGCGCCGAGCTTCGCATCGGCGAGCGCGTGCGCGTCGTGCCCGACCATTGCTGCGTCGTCACCAACCTATTCGACGAGGTGCATCTGGTCGAAGGCGAGACGGTGATCGAGACGCTCCCGGTCAAGGCGCGCGGGCGGATGGGATGAGTCCAGCTGGAGCGCGTGCGCTTCAGGTACAAAATCCTTCAAACGCTGGAGGGACAGCGCCCCCCTCTGGCCTGCCGGCCATCTCCCCCTCGAGGGGGGAGATCGGTAGCTTCGCCTGTAGCGCCTCTCTTTCAACATTCGCGATTGGCGAAACGATACGTGACATTCAATCTCCCCCCTTGAGGGGGAGATGTCCGGCAGGACAGAGGGGGGCGCGAAGGAACTCGACGAAGATCAGCTAGCCTGTCTCGCGGCAACCCGGCGCATCGAAATGACGCGGCGTCGCCAGATCTCGGTGCGCATCGCCGTTAGGTGCAGCGCGAAGAAAAGCACGGTGAAGCCGACTGCCATCACCAGCAATGGCCACAACAGGCTTGGGTCGATGGTCGGGCCGCCGAGCCGGAACACCGACGCCGGCTGATGCAGCGTGTTCCACCAGTCGACCGAAAATTTGATGATCGGAATGTTGATGAAGCCGACCAGGGTGATGATGGCGGCGGCCCAGGCGGCGCGCCCGGCATCGTCGAGCGCGCGGGTCAGCGCGATGATGCCGAGATACATCAGGAACAGGATGAAGACCGAGGTCAGCCGCGCGTCCCACACCCACCAGGTGCCCCACATCGGCTTGCCCCAGATCGAACCGGTGATCAGTGCAAGGGCGGTGAAGACGGCGCCGATAGGTGCCGCCGATTTCAGCGCCACGTCGGCCAGCGGATGGCGCCAGACCAGCGTGCCCAGTGCCGAGACCGCCATCAGCGTGTAGCACATCATGGCAAGCCAGGCGAAAGGCACGTGGATATACATGATGCGAACGGTGATGCCTTGCTGGAAGTCCTCGGGCGCCGTGAAGCTCATGTAGAGGCCGACAGCGAGGATGATGGCGGCAACGCTCGCCAGCCACGGCACGACCTTGTCGGCCAGCCCGACGAACCGCGTCGGGTTGGCAAGGTCCATCCAGCCGGAGAGGCGTGAAGTCGTGTCGCTCATGCCGCCTTACATAGACCGCCGGCGCAGTTGCGGCAATCGCAGCGGCGGTACGTCTTCCCTTCTCCCCTTGCGGGAGAAGGTGGATCGGCGCGTAGCGTCGAGCCGGATGAGGGGTGCTGGACGGAGTGAGGCGCCAATGATCGCCGTGCGCCGAAGTCTGGATTTTGGATGAAGATTTGCGCCAAGCCGGAGCACCCCTCATCCGACCTCGCTTCGCGAGGCCACCTTCTCCCACAAGGGGAGAAGGCAAGCCGCGCTGCTCAAGCGGCTTCGTTCACCGGACGGCTGAGGCGGCGAACCTCCTCGTCGTTGAGCAGGCCGCCGGCGCGCAGCAGGCTGGCGAAGCGACCGTTGCGCAGCGACAGTTCGGTGAACCCGCCCATCTCGACCACCCGGCCCTTGTCCATGAACACGACCAGATCGGCGTCGCGAACGGTGGTCAGGCGGTGGGCGATGATGAAGGTGGTGCGGCCGCGCCGCAATTCGTCGATGGCGTCCTTGACGCGGTCTTCCGTCTCGACGTCGAGCGCGCTGGTCGCCTCGTCGAGAACCAGGATGGGCGCGTCCTTCAGCACGGCGCGGGCGATCGCGATGCGCTGGCGCTCGCCACCGGACAGCTGTCCGCCGCGTTCGCCGACGACCGTGTCGTAGCCCTCGCACTTTGACAGGATGAAATCCTGCGCGGCGGCGGCGTTGGCAGCGGCATGGACCTCGTCATAGGTCGCCTCCGCACGGCCGACGCGGATGTTATCCTCGATCGAGCGGTTGAGCAGGCCGGCATCCTGGAACACGGTGGCGATCGAATGGCGCAGCGACTTGCGGGTCACCGTGCGGGTGTCGATGCCATCGATCAGGATACGGCCGTTGGACGGGGTGAAGACACGCTGCAGAAGGTTGATGAGCGTCGTCTTGCCGGCGCCCGTGGGGCCGACGATGGCGACGGTCTGGCCGGCCTGGACCTCGAACGACGCGTCGTCGACGCCCTGCCCGGAATTGCCGAACTCGAAGCAGACATTCTCGAAACGCACATGACCCGTGACGTTGACGAGATCGCGCAGCCCATCGGGCTCGGCGGCGTCGGATGCAGAGTCCTCGAGATGATAGAATTCCTCGAGCTTGGCGCGCGCCTCGGAAATCTGGTTGGCGAAGGCCGACATCTGGTCGAGCCGGGCAATCAGCAGCGTGGCAAAGCCGGTAAAGGCGATGACGTCGCCGATGCGCAACTGGCCGTGCGTCACCAGATAGGCGCCGATCAAGAGCACCACCATCATCGAAATCGTCGATGACAGGCGATGCAGCGCGTTGGCCATTGCCCACCAGTCGAGCACGGGGTTCTGCACATCGAGCAGATTCTTGACGTAGCGCTTCAGCGCCTCGGTCTCGTGGCCGATGCGGTTGTAGCTCTGGAGGACGGCGACGTTGCTGACCGAGTCGGTCACATGCGCAAACACCTTGTGGTAGTGACGCTCCACGGCCGCCTGGCCTTCCTTGGTGCGCCGCATCACCAGCCGTCCGATGCCGACATAGAGCGCGCCAAGCGCCAGCAGCACCATCGACATGCGGATATCCATGCTGAGCGCCGTGGGCACCAGCAGAACCAACGCGACCGCTGTCGACAGGTGCTGCCGCATGAATTCGAGCCAGAGGCTGAACAGGGTCTCGACCGCCCGCAGAAGCGTGTGCAGGGAATTGGAGGTGCCGCGCTGATGATGCCAGGCAAGCGGCATGGTGATGACGCGCTCGAACGACTGGCAAAGAACCTCGCTGCGCCGCTGGTGGGCAAAGCGATCAGCGCCGCGCGCCACCAGAACGAAGGCGACGATATTGAAAGCGCCGATGCCGGCCCACATTGCGAGCGTCGAGAACACCGAGCCGCGGTCCGAAATGGCATCGATCACCCGGCCGAACATGATCGGCTCGAGAATGGCGATAATGGCAAGCGCGACATTCGCCCCGCAGATAAACGCAACGCGTTTCCTGTCGGCAGCGAGATAACCAAGGGCTCGCCAGTAGATTTGCAGAAGTGACACTTCAGCTACTCCGCCAATTATTTATGGTGCAGTGCGTCATTTTTTGACTCGTATCGGTTGACGCGTCGCAAAACAATGCTCGTCTAGCTCTTCCGTTCCCATTCCGCGAACAAAAGATGACGACGCTTCGAAATTTGCCGTGATCGTCTAACAGTTTGAGATAAAAGGTGAAATGTCAGCGTTGCGGCAAAATCACGGCAGCTGGAAAGCACTGCCACAATTTTAATCAGCAAGACCCTGGGCACGACGTCTAAAGTCGTGTGCAGGCATTCAGCAAGGTCAAACGCAAATATAACCGGTAGCGGCACTTGGAGCGCCCGTGCGTGCCCTGGGAACGCTAAGCGACGCTCCAAGCCCTTGAATCTAGGCCGGTATTCTGACGACCACCTCGGCACTATCTCCGGCTTTTGGCTCGAAGGACGAAGATTTGGTCTTCGTGCCATTCACTTCAAGTGAGATGGCCCGGGCCTTTTTGTCGCGGACGACGCGTACTTTGATCTCGGCGCCCAGCATCTTCAGAGTTGCCGAATAGCCGTCCCAATGGCTAGGAAGTCTCGGCGTGAACTGGAGGCGCTGTCCGCGGCGCTCTATGCCGAGAATGCTCTCGACCGCAGCTCGATAAAGCCAGCCCGCCGACCCGGTATACCAGGTCCAGCCGCCTCGGCCGCCCTTGTCTTGCCCGGAATAAACGTCGGCCACGACCACATAAGGTTCCACCCGGTACCGCTCTGCCGCGGCTTCGTCGAGCGCATGGTTGACCGGATTGAGCATTGAAAGGCAACGGTAGGCATCGTCGGTGCGACCCATCTCGGCGAGCGCAATGACGAACCATGTCGCCGCGTGCGTGTATTGGCCGCCGTTTTCACGGACCCCCGGCGGATAGCTCTTGATGTAGCCCGGGTCCTTTTCCGTCTTCGAGAACGGCGGGGTGAACAGTTTGACGATCTTGAGGTCGTCGTCGACGAGCGCTTTCATCGCCTGCGCCATTGCCGTGGTCGACCGCGCCGGGTCGCCCTCGCCCGAAAGCACGCTCCAGGACTGGGCGATCGAGTCGATCTTGCACTCGTCCGACTTGCGCGAGCCGAGCGGCGTGCCGTCGTCGAAGCTGCCGCGCCGATACCACTCGCCATCCCAGGCGGTGCTTTCCAGCGCCCGCTTCAGCACCTCGGCGTGCTTCGTCCAGGCCTGCACGCGCTTGGCATCGCGCTCCGCCTTGGCGACAGCGGCAAAGTCGCCCAGCGTCTTCAGCAGGAACCAGCCCAGCCACACGCTCTCGCCCTTGCCGTGCTCGCCGACGCGGTTCATGCCGTCGTTCCAGTCGCCGCCGAGGATCAGCGGCAGCCCGGCCGGGCTGCTGCGCTTGACGGCAAGATCGAGCGCCCGCGCGCAATGGTCGTAGAGCGAGGCTGTCTTCTTCGATATTTCCGGGATGAAGAAAGCATCGTGCTCGCTTTCGCCCAGCGCCTGCCCTTCGATGAAGGGCAGTTGCTCCTTCAGGATCGCGGTGTCGCCGGTCACCAGCAGGTAGCGGGCCGTGGCGTGGGCCAGCCAGACCACGTCGTCCGAGATCATGGTGCGGACGCCGGCCTCGGTGCGCGGCAGCCACCAATGCTGCACGTCGCCTTCGGGGAATTGCCGCCGCGCCGCATTGAGGATCTGATCACGCGCCAGCTTGGGGTCATGCGCCAGCAAAGCCAAGGTATCCTGCAACTGATCGCGGAAGCCGAAGGCACCGCTCGCCTGATAGAACGCAGAGCGGGCACGGATGCGGCAGGCCAGGCTCTGATAGGGCAGCCAGTGATTGACCATGGCGTCGAGGGCCTTGTCCGGCGTCTCGACCTGGATTGTGTCGAGAAAGCCGCGCCATGTGCGCTTGTTGTCGGCCAGCCGCTGATCGAAATCCCTTGAGCGATGGGTCTGCACCAGCGCCCTGGCCGCCTCGGGCGAGGCCGCGTCGCCGAGCAGCCAGAGCAGCGTGACGTCGCCGCCGGCAGCGATGTCGATGTCGCGTGCGATGGCCGCGCAGGGATCGTCGCCGGCCTCGACACGGCCGGACAGGCCGGCGCCGCTCAGCACGGCATGCGGAAACTCGCTCGTGCCTTGCCTGCCGATGAACTCGCCGCGATCGGCGGTGACCGAATGCACAGCACCGTCGGCGGCCAGAAAGGCGATCCGCTCGCCGAAATCGAGCCCATAGGGATTTTGCGCCA
The DNA here is from genome assembly GCF_040320865.1 of Mesorhizobium sp. M0598. Taxonomy (NCBI): domain Bacteria; kingdom Pseudomonadati; phylum Pseudomonadota; class Alphaproteobacteria; order Hyphomicrobiales; family Phyllobacteriaceae; genus Mesorhizobium; species Mesorhizobium sp. M0598. Next base: position 374,128 of record NZ_JAMYQL010000002.1, read on the forward strand.
GCAATGCGCCGGTTGCGGCATCCCTCGACGGAACGATGCTTGCAGCGGTGCGCGAGCGATGGCCGCCAAGAACCCATTCCGCATAGGCGTAGACGCGCAGCCGCATCGGCACCGAACCCGAATTCTGGATGCGCAGCCGCGATATCTTCACCGGATCGACGGGATCGACAACATGGGTCAGGTCCATCGACAGCGGCCCGCGTTTTGAGCGGAACGTCGAAAAACCCTGCCCGTGCCAGGTTTCGTAGGTCATTGTCGGATCACGCACCACGGCAGCCATTGGCGAGAACGCCCTGCCATTGGCATGATCGTAGATATAGATGCCCTCGCCCGGCCGGTTGGTGACCGGATCGTTCGACCATGGCGTCAACTGATAGTCGCGGCTGTTGCGGCTCCAGGTGAAGGCAGCGCCTTCAGCCGAAATGTGGAACCCGAACGATGGGTTGGAGATGACGTTGATCCACGGCTGCGGCGTCGTGCGCCGGCCGGCAAGACGCACGACGTAGTGGCGTCCGCCGCCGTCGAAGCCGCCGAAACCGTTCCATTGGTCGAGCCCGCTGCCGTCGACGCGGCCCTCGATTAGTGCCTGGGCGGCAGATACTTGCGACGTCGGCACCGGCAAGGACGGCTCGCGAAGCGCTGCAAGGTCTGCCGGCTGGAGGGCGGCGTCCCGCGCCTGCAGTGCCGCGGCCTCGGCGCGCTCGATCTGGTCGAAGATGGTGCCGTTGCGCGTATGCAGCACCACCCGAGCGACGGCGAGCAAGGTCCTGTAGGTCGTTTCCTCCATCAGATCGCGGCGCACCGCGAAGATGTGCTGGCGGGGTCCGAGCTCCTTGCCGCGCAACCGGCTGTTTTCGCACAGCGTCTCCACCGCGCGCTGCAGGTCCTGCACGTAGGACGACGCCTGCTCGTTGACGACGACAAAATCGATCATCATGCCGCGGGCGCGCATGTATTCCTGGAAGCGAAGCGCCTGGGCGACGATCTCCAGATCGGCGACATCGGCGATCCTGACCAGGAAAATCGGAAAATCGCCGGATATGCTGGTCGGCCACAGGCTGGACTGCCTGCCGAGCCCGGAGACGATGGATTCGCCCGGAAGGCGCAGGAACGGATCGGGATAGATCAGATAGCGCGCCAGCTTCTGCACATTGGCGGCGTCGGACAGGCTGAGGCCAAGGTGCCGGGTCTGCACCTGCGAGCGCGTCCAGGCGAGCATCGCCTGGCGGGCGAAGCTTTCGGGATGGTCGAGCCGTGCGACGGCGGCATCCAATTCGGCGCGATGGGTACCGACGACGGTCCAGAACGTCAGCGAAATCTTCTTGTTGGCCGGCACGCGCACCTGCCGGCGAAGCGATGCGATCGGATCCAGGGTGAAGCCGGAATGGCCGCCAAGCTTGGCGCCGGGATCAAAGGCAGCCGCTTCGGTGATGGTGCGGCCGCGGCCGATGAAGGCGCGCCTGTCGGTTTCCGCCTCGGCGTCTCGCGCCGATCCAGACGGGTCGGTGACGAAATGCACCATGGTGACGTCGGGTTCGTCCTTTTCGCGCTTGCGCCTGGTGGCGAAGATCGCGCCGTTGTTCGGCGCGATCTCGGTTTCCACGAACATCTTCGAAAAAGCCGGATGGGCATTATCCGAGGGCTCGGAGCCCAGCACCAGTTCGGCAAACGAGGTTACTTCGATATGCCGGTCGGCGGGGCCATCATTGTGGAGCGTCACCCGTCGGCCCTCACCATTGCCTTCCGAGATGACGATGCACTCGACTTCCGAACGCAGCGATCCAATCGATTTGACGAAGCTCGCCTTGTCGTCGGAGAACAGCGTCTGCGCACGCTCGCCGGCGGCGCGCTTCGGCTCGGCGGTGGCCGACCACCAGTCGCCGTTGCTTGCGTCGCGCAGGAAAATATAGGAACCAAGGCGGTCCTCGGTCGGATCCGGCTGCCAGCGCGTGACGGCAAGTTCGCCCCAGCGGCTGTAGCCGGAGCCGGTGGCGGTCACCATGACCGAATAGCGGCCATTGGACATGACACTGGTCGACCGGAGTGCCCTGAGCGGATCGAGCACAATGCGGGTATCCGGGCTTTCCAGCTCGGTCTCGTCCTTCGAGCGCTCGTCGGCCTCGGTCCTGACGGTCGCAGTCGGGATGTCGCGCGGCGCCCTTTCCTGCAGCAGCAATTCGGCCGACTCGATCACCGGATCGCTGTGGAAGCGGTCGCGCAGGCGCCCTTCGAAGATCGCATCGGCAACTGCGGCAATCGACATGCCGGAGTGGTGGGCCATGTAGTTGAGCACGACGGCGTGGTCGGTGCCCTCGGGAACGCGTTGCGGCGTGAAATCCACCGCGTCGTAAAAACCGTGCCGGCCCAGTGCGCCCAGGCGCCTGAGCTTGGCCAGGTTCTGGACGGATTCATGCGGCGTGAACTGCGCTGCCAGCACGGTCGCGTAAGGCGCGATCACCGTGTTTTGGCCAAGGCCGCGCTTCAGGCCGAGCCCGGGCACGCCGAAATTGGTGTACTGATAGGTCAGCTCGCGGTCGCGGGCGTTGTAGGCCGCTTCCGAAATCCCCCAGGGAACGTTCTTCGAACGGCCATACTGGATCTGGCGCTTGATGATGAGCTTGCTGGTCTGGTTGAGAATGCTGCCTTGCGGCTCCTTCATCACCAGTGGCGGCATCAGATATTCGAACATCGAGCCGGACCAGGACATCAGTGCGCCCTGGAAGCCGATCTCGACGATCGGCCGGCCGAGCCGGAACCAGTGCTCGGTCGGCAAATCGCCCTTGGCGATGGCGAACAGGCTGGTCAGCCGCGCCTCGGAGGCCAAAAGATCGTAGCAGCTTTCGTCGAGCTGATGCTCCTCGACCCGGTAACCGATCGACAAGAGCTTGCGTTCGGGCCGCATCAGGAACGAGAAATCCATCTCGAAGGCGAAACGGCGCGTGCGCTCGCGCAACGTCAGAAGCTTGGCCCGCAATGCCGCGACGGCGTTTTCGTCGCTGTGCGCGTCGTGCACATGCGCCTCGCAGGTGGCCTCGAGCCTGGCCGCCCAATCGGCGATGGTGTCGCTCTGGGTCGACGCGGCCTCGGTGTGGATGGCTGTCGCGAGCTTGCGTATCTCGCCGGCCAGGACGGCCAGGTTGATGGTACGGATCGACGCCATCTCCGGCTGCGCCTTGATCAATTCGACCGCCCGCCGCATGCCGTCGAGACGGTCGGCGAGCCGCTGGCGCAAGGGCCGCAACTGACGCCGGTCGTCGGGCAGTTCCTCAAGGCTTTCGTCGAGGATGGTGACGGTGTCGAGGATGCCTTCGAAGTCGCCCTGCACATGCACCGACGGCGCTTCGGCCCATTCGGCGCAGGCAGCGGCCACGGCCACCAGATGGCCGGCGAGATTGCCGCTGTCGACCGCCGAAATGTACAGCGGGTAGAGCGGCTTCAGGGTCGTCGTGTCATACCAGTTGAAGAGATGGCCGCGGTCGCGCGGCATGCTCTCGATGGTCGACATGGTCGCGTCGATGCGGTTGACGGCGTCGGAGAGGCTGATCCAGCCGAAATCGCGTGCCGAAATCACCGACAGCAGGTAGACGCCGATATTGGTCGGCGAGGTGCGGGGCGCCACCACGGGGGCCGGGCTTTCCTGGAAATTATCCGGCGGCAGATTGTGATGCTCGGCCGTCACGAAGGTCTCGAAATAGTGCCATGTACGCCGCGCCACGGTGCGCAGCGCGTGGATGTCGGCGGCCGATATGCGCAGGCGGTCCTCGGTTTCGGCCGAACGGCTGATCCAGCAGGCGATGGCGGGCGAGCCGATCCAGAACAAGGCAAAGAAGAAGGCGACGAAGGCGCCGGTGGAATCGGCCAGCACCGGGACAGCGAGGCCGACGACGCCGATGATCACCGCGCCGTACATGATGCTGTAGTAGGAGCCGAGATCGTTGTCGCCGCCCTTGTGTGCCTGCGAGGCGGTGCGCCATTCGAGCAGGTTCTGGCGGCTGACGAACAGGCGGTAGAGCGTGCGGATGATCGCGTCGCCCATCATCCAGGCAAGATGCGCCATCAGCACGATCTTCAGCGCCACCAGGGCAGTGCCGAAGGCAACGTCGCGTGCCAGTGCCGAGAAATGGCCGCGCGGCGTCTGGTCGCCGCTCTTCGGCAGGATGGCGTCGACGATGTCGAAAGTGGGCGCCATGAACAGCGTGAGGATCAGCAGCGCCTGCCATTGGGCGGCCTGCGTGAAGGGCAGCAGCGTCCAGCCGGCGATCGCGGCCATCACCCAGAAGATCGGCGTCACCGAGCGGCGCAGATTGTCCACCATCTTCCAGCGCGACAGCGCCGGCACGTTTGAGCGCGGGCCAAGAATGAAGCCCAGAAGCTGCCAGTCGCCGCGTGCCCAGCGATGGTGGCGCGACGCGTCGACCGAATAGCGGGTCGGGTAGTCCTCGACCAGTTCGACGTCGGTGACCAAGGCCGAGCGCGCCAGGGCGCCTTCGAGCAGATCATGGCTGAGGATGGTGTTTTCCTCGATGCGGCCCTTCAACGCCGCCTCGAAGGCGTCGACATGGTAAAGACCCTTGCCGGTGAAGGAACCGTCGCCGAAGATGTCCTGGTAGAGGTCCGACACGGCAAAGACGTACGGATCGAGCCCGCGATTGGCGGAAAAGACACGCTGAAAGAACGATGCCTCGTCGCCACTGGTCAGCGACGCGGTGATACGCGGCTGCAGGATGGAATAACCTGCGGTAACCTCGCGCCGTGCGACATCGAAATGCGGACGGTTGAGCGGGTGGCAAAGCTTGCCGGCCAGCGCAGCGACGGCGTCGCGGGTGGTGCGGGTGTCGGCGTCCAGCGTCATCACGTGGACGACGCTCTCCGGCAATGGCACTTCCAACGGCAGGAAGGTGGTGTCGCTGTCCCCGCGCAGCAGAAGGTTCAATTCGTGCAGCTTGCCGCGCTTGCGCTCCCAGCCCATCCAGACGCCTTGCGATGCGTTGTAGAGCCGGCGCCGATGCAGCAGATAAAAGCGCGGCGCCCCTTCCGAGGGATAGCGGGCGTTCAGCCTGGCGATTTCGGCGCGGGCGAATTCGAGGATTTCGACATCCGCCGTATCGATCTCGGTCTTCGAGTCCGGCCAGTCGGAAAGCAGCGCGAAATAGACTTCGCCCGCCGTGTTGGCGAGGTGATGCACCTCGATGTTGCGGATGTTCTCCTCGACATCGTCACGCGAGCCGATCAGCGACGGCACCACCACCAGCGTGCGCGCCTCGGGCGGCACACCGTGCCTGAAATCATAGCCGATGAGACGCGTCGGCTTCAAAAACAGCGAGACGACGGTGTTGAAGAATGCGAGCGCGCCTTCGCTGGCCGGCACCGCGAACAGGGCCAGCATCAGGACGATCGACGGCACCGACAGGCCGAGATTGGCAAGCGCATTGCCGGAAACGACCAGAAGCAGGACCGTCAGCGCAAACACCGGCACGACGATGCCCAGCCATCCGGTCTTGCGGAAGGTCCGGTTGAGCGTCTTACCGATGGTCGGCCGGTAGCCGATCGACCGCTCGAGCTCCTGCCGGCGCGGGCCGACCAGAAAGAAGCCGACGTCGGTGTGAGCGATCGGACCGTTTTCGGAGCCCGGTGCATCGGCAGCATGGCCGGCGAGCTCGATCGCCCTTTCGGCAACGCGAAATTCGGAGAGATCGGAACGGCGCGCCAGCTCCTCGATCGCAGTCCGGTATTGGTCGCGCGAAAAGAAATCGAGCGCGGCGAAATCGGTGCGTTCGCGCAGCAAGGTGTCGATGCGGCTGACGCCCTCGAACCACACCGTCCAGTCGATGTCGTTGATCAGGCGCAGGCCGCGGATGATGTTGCCGGTGGTCACGTTGCCGCTGGACAGCGTGTGGTGCTCGCTGAGGATGATCTCCTCGGCGTCGGAGCCGGTCCTTTCCAGCTCGCCCTCCAACCATTCCAGCGCCCTGCCGGCATTTTGCGAGCCGTCACGCAGCCGGTAGAGCAACTGGGTGGCGAAGGTGGTGTCCTGCGCATGGGCGCTGTAGTGGGAAAGTATCGCCTGCCGGTCGGCGCTGTCGTCCGTCGCCAGCACACGGTCGGCGACCTCGTTGGCGATCTGGCGCAGTTCCCGCGTGCGATTGACGCGGACCGCGATCCGGCGAAGGTTCTCGATCAGGACGAAGCGCAGCAGCGACGGCAGCGCCCATAATTCGCCAATCTTCAGCGGCTCGACGGACTGGAAGCCTTCGACGATCGCCTTGAACATGGCCGACGAGACGGAACTGTCGGAATGCGCGACATAGGTCCACGCGACCGCCAGTGCGCGCGGCACGCTGGATCCATCCGACAGTTTCAGCGTCGGCAACTGGCGGTAGAAGCGGCGCGGCAGGTCGCGCTTGACCTGAAAAATGGTCTCCTCGACCAGGTAGTTGTTGTCGAGCAGCCACTGCGCCGCGGGCGTGATCGTTTCGCCCCTCGCCTGGGCAGCGTTGGTGGAACGGTAGACATCGAGAATTTTCCTGGCGCTGTCGCGGATGCGCGCCTGAAAATCGAAAGGCGTCAGACCGAACAAGTCCTTGGCGTCGCCATTGGCAAGGGCTGCGCCCAAAGCGCGCAGCCGATCTTCCGGCAGGAAATTGGAGCGTATCGGCACGTCGGTAACAGCCGGGAAGCTGGCGCTCGTCTTTTCGATCTGTGCGAGATTGGTCTGGATATTCATCTAAGGTTCCGTGTTGGGGACGCAGTGCGGCGTCACCGCCACGGCAATGTCCCTAAAACCGGTCCAAATGCAATTGGTTGCATCGCAACACTTGGCCGAAAGTTTGTTTCCGCACCACGACAAGATGCCGTCTTTCGACAACTTCCAGGCGGGCACTATGAGCATCGTTTCGGCTTCTGATCGGCGGAAGATTCAGGCTTTTTCGTGATGCAGCGACCAGCTTACGCGATATTTGGCCGGCGTCACGATCATGTTTGGAAACAGACGTTAATCGTTGCCGGCAATGCGGTCGATGCGGATCACGAACAGCATGGCCGGCCGGACCGGATCCAGGCGCAGTTCCGGCGCTTGCGCCCCGAGCAACAGCGCGTCGAGCGGCCCAAGTTGCATGGGCGCCGCGCCGGCCACGCTGAGTTCGCCGTCGACGCATAGGATGAGTGTTTCATCGGCTTCGGCCTGGATCTCCGTCGGAGCCGAAATCAGCAGGCGCTCGACCGTGTGGATCGCCCGGGCGCGGCGGGTCATGACGTTGAGGTCGGTGATCGGACCGGTGATCAGCGTGGCTTGCGTCGGCACGTCGGCCGGAAAGGCAAGCGGTGCGGAAGCCTTGATGATTTCGACCGGTAGCCGGCCGGCGATGTCGAGGATCATGCCCTCGCCTTCCAGCAACGCCAAGGTCCGGTCGACGCCGGCAAATCCGGAAAATGGGCCGCCGCCCTCGACCAGCGCCATCGAGACGCGCCAGTCGAAATCGTCGAGCCCGGCACCTGGCGGCGAGACGGCAATCTCCGTCGTCACCCCGCCGCCGTTCTTCCACGGCATCGAGCGGTATTCGGCTGCCCGAAGGATGCGCAAGGCGCGGCTCAGCCCAAAATGCCGGGCAGGTTGAGCTGGTTCTCCCGGGCGCACTCGATCGCGATGTCATAGCCGGCATCGGCGTGGCGCATGACGCCGGTCGCCGGATCGTTCCACAGAACCCGCTCCAGGCGCTTGGCCGCCTCGGGCGTGCCGTCGGCGACGATGACCATGCCGGCATGCTGCGAAAAGCCCATGCCGACGCCGCCGCCATGGTGCAGCGACACCCAGGTGGCGCCGGACGCCGTGTTGAGCAAGGCATTGAGCAACGGCCAGTCGGAGACGGCATCGGAGCTGTCCTTCATCGCCTCCGTCTCGCGGTTCGGCGAGGCGACCGAGCCGGAATCGAGGTGATCGCGGCCGATGACCACCGGCGCCTTCAGTTCGCCCCTGGCGACCATCTCGTTGAAGGCGAGGCCGAGCCGGTGGCGATCGCCAAGCCCAACCCAGCAGATGCGCGCCGGCAGGCCCTGGAAGGCGATGCGCTCACGCGCCATGTCGAGCCAGTTGTGCAGATGGGTGTTGCCGGGGGTCAGCTCGCGCACCTTGGCGTCGGTCTTGTAGATATCCTCTGGATCGCCGGAAAGCGCTGCCCAGCGGAACGGGCCGATGCCGCGGCAAAACAGCGGACGGATATAAGCCGGCACGAAACCCGGGAAGGCAAAAGCATTCTCGAACCCCTCCTCCTTCGCCACCTGGCGGATGTTGTTGCCGTAGTCGAGCGTCGGCACGCCGGCATTCCAGAACGCCACCATCGCCTCGACATGCTCGCGCATCGACGCGCGGGCAGCTCTTTCAACGGCCTTCGGGTCGCTGGTGCGCTTCTCGCGCCACTCGGCCAGCGACCAGCCCTTGGGCAGATAGCCGTTGAGCGGGTCATGCGCCGAGGTCTGGTCGGTGACGATGTCGGGGCGCACGCCGCGCCGCACCAGTTCCGGCACGATGTCGGCGGCGTTGCCGACCAGGCCAACCGATTTCGCCTCACCGGCTTTGGTCCAGCGCTCGATCTTTTCCAAGGCCTCGTCAAGGGTGTCGGCGCGCTCATCGACATAGCGGGTGCGCAGCCGGAAATCGATGCGGTCGGGATCGCATTCGACCGCCAGGCAGCAGGCGCCGGCCATCACCGCGGCGAGCGGCTGGGCACCGCCCATACCGCCGAGGCCGCCGGTCAGGATCCACTTGCCCCTGAGATTGCCGCCATAATGCTGGCGGCCGGCCTCGACGAAGGTCTCGTAGGTGCCCTGCACGATGCCTTGCGTGCCGATGTAGATCCACGAGCCGGCCGTCATCTGGCCGTACATCATAAGGCCCTTTTTATCGAGCTCGTTGAATTTCTCCCATGTCGCCCAGTGCGGCACGAGATTCGAGTTGGCGATCAGCACGCGCGGGGCGTCAGGATGCGTGCGGAACACGCCGACCGGCTTGCCCGATTGCACCAACAACGTCTCGTCGTCGCCAAGCGTCTTCAGCGAGGCAACGATGCGGTCGAAATCGTTCCAGGTGCGCGCCGCCCGGCCGATGCCGCCATAGACGACCAACTCGTTGGGGTTTTCGGCGACGTCTGGGTCGAGATTGTTCATCAGCATGCGCAACGGCGCTTCCGTCAGCCAGCTGCGGGCGTTGAGCTCGCTGCCGCGCGGGCTGCGCACTTCACGGATGTTGTGGCGAGGATCGGTCATGATTGTCCCTTTCGAGTGAGGTGCACCGCGCGTCAGCGTTCGGCCCAGGCGATCGCGGTTTCCAGGATCTTCTTCAGCGTGACGCGGATCGGCGCCGCGAATTCGGCCTCGTAAGGCACCGGCCAGTTAGCCGGTTCGCCCTTGCCTTCGGGCTCGCGCATATAGCCGCGGTTGGAGAGTTCCATCTGCAGCGCGTGGACGCCGGCTTGCGGCTGGCCGAAATGGCGCGTGATCCAGCCGCCCTTGAAGCGGCCGTTGACGACGTAGCTCTCGCCGGTTTCGGCGAGGATCTGGCCAACCGTCGCTTGCAGCGTCGGATCGGCGCTCTTGCCGTCATTGGTGCCGAGATTGAAGACCGGCAATTTGCCTTCGAATAAGCGCGGCAGCACCGAGCGGATCGAATGGCAGTCATAGACGACGACCTTCCCATGCAAAGCGCGCAGCCTGTCGATCTCGGCCTGCAGCGCGGCATGATAGGGTACGAAGAACTTCTCGCGGCGTTCGTCGATCTCCGACGGTCCCGGCTCTTCACCCTTGCGGTAGAGCTGATCGCCGTCAAAGGTCTCTGTCGGGCAGAGCCCAGTCGTCGTCTGGCCGGGATAGAGCGAAACGCCGGACGGATCGCGGTTGACGTCGATAACGGTGCGCGAAATCGCCGTATGCACGACCGTCGCGCCGAGGCTCTCGGCGAAGTCATAAAGCTTGTCGATCCACCAGTCGGCGTCACGGCGGCCGAGCCAGGGCGAGACCAGCCGGCTGTCGAGGCCGGCGAGATCGATGCCGGTATGCGGGATCGAAACCAGCAGGGGTGCTGTGCCTTGGGTGACGGTGAGCCAGGAGGGTGAGGTCATAGAAGATTTTCCCGCGTTGGGAGCTCTACGGCGCCCCCCTCTGTCCTGCCGGACATCTCCCCCTCTAGTGGGGAGATTGGCCGTCACACTGGCTTCCGCCAGTCTCCAACGTTGCAGGATTGAGCGAGGCGCCGCAGCTGCCAATCTCCCCACTAGAGGGGGAGATGCCCGGCAGGGCAGAGGGGGGCGCGAAGGAACTCGACCTAGCGTACCGACGTCGGGTTTGCCGATAAGGCGCGGCAGCGCAGGGAATTCGCATTTTTCTTCCCGCTGCGACGCATTTTGTTCTTGCTTTGTGCCGGCAGCTATGCTACTAATTTCGGTATGGTGCTGATTCGGCCCAACGACCCGCCTTTGAGGCGGGTTTTTTGTTTCTGGCTGGACGTCGGCGGGACAGCGCCCCCCTCTGTCCTGCCGGACATCTCCCCCTCCAGGGGGGAGATTGGCAGCTTCGGCGCCTCGCTCAGTCCTGCAACGCTGGAGATTGGCGAAAGCCGAGACGACAGCCAATCTCCCCCCTGGAGGGGGAGATGTCCGGCAGGACAGAGGGGGGCGCGACAGAACGCGACCTGTCACGGCACACCGCCTCATAACGCAACGCCCGGCAGTTTCACCGCACCCGCGGCCTTAACCGTCGCGCCGCTGCGTATCATGGCGATGGCCTTCTCCATGTCGGGGTGGAAGTGCCGGTCGTTGTCGAGATGCGGCACCTCTGCCCTGACCAGCCGGCGCACCGCCTCCAGTGCCGCGCTAGAGGCCAGCGGTGCGTGGAAATCGCAGCCTTGCGCGGCGGCCAGCAATTCGATGCCGATGACGGCCGTCGCATTCTCGACCATGCCGATGAGGCGGCGCGCGCCATGCGCCGCCATCGAGACGTGGTCTTCCTGGTTGGCCGAGGTCGGGATCGAATCGACGCTGGCCGGATAGGCCTTTTGCTTGTTTTCAGAAACCAGCGCCGCGGCCGTTACTTGCGGGATCATGAAACCGGAATTCAGACCCGGCTTGGGCGTGAGAAAGGCCGGCATGCCCGACAGCGCCGGATCGACCAGCATGGCGATGCGCCGTTCCGACAGCGAGCCGATCTCGCAGACGGCGAGTGCGATCATGTCGGCGGCGAAGGCGACCGGCTCGGCATGGAAATTGCCGCCCGAAAGTGCGGAGTCGTCCTCGGCAAAGATCAGCGGATTGTCGGTGACGCCGTTGGCCTCGGTGCCGAGCGTCTCGGCGGCCTTGCGGAGCACGTCGAGTGCTGCGCCCATCACCTGCGGCTGGCAGCGCAGGCAATACGGATCCTGCACGCGCTCGTCGCCGACGCGGTGCGATTCACGGATGGCGCTGCCGGCCATCAAATTGCGCAACGCCTCGGCCGTCTCGATCTGGCCGCGATGTTTCCTGAGCAGATGGATGCGTGGATCGAACGGAGCGTCGGAGCCCTTGGCGGCATCGGTCGACAGCGCGCCGGCGACCAGTGCCGACTGGTAGAGCACTTCCGCCTCGAACAAAGCGGCAAGCGCATAGGCGGTCGAAAACTGGGTACCGTTGAGCAGCGCCAGGCCTTCCTTGGCGCCCAGTGTCACCGGCTCCAGGCCGTGCGAAACGAAGGCGACCTTGGCGGGAAAGCGGCCATGCGGGGTAAAGCACTCGCCGACGCCGATCATCACGGCGGTCATGTGCGACAGCGGCGCAAGGTCGCCGGAAGCGCCGACCGAGCCTTGCGCCGGCACCACGGGGATAACGTCGTTGGCCAGCATCGCCTCGATCAGTTCGATCGTCCGCGGCCGCACGCCGGAGGCGCCCTGTGCCAGGCTGGCCAGCTTCAGCGCCATCATCAGCCGGCAGATTGCGACGGGCATCGGCTCGCCGACGCCGGCGGCATGAGACAGCACGATGTTTCGCTGCAACGTTTCCAGATCGGCGGCGGGGATGCGGACGCTGGCCAGCTTGCCGAAGCCAGTATTGATGCCATAGACCGGCTCGCCCTTGGCAACGATCCTGGCGACGGCCTCGGCGCTGGCCTTGATCTTCGGCCGGCAGGCATCGTCGAGCCTCAGTGCGGCGCCGCGATAGATGGCGCGCCAATCGGCCAGCGTGGCATTGCCCGGCCTTAGCTTGAGTTCGGTCATTGTCCCCTCCAGATGCGGGCATGCAGCGGGTTGAAGCCCATGCGGTAGACGAGTTCGGCCAGGCGCTCGACGTTCCAGATCGCCAGATCGGCGGATTTTTCGGCCTCCAGCGTACCGGTCTGTCCAAGCAGCCCGAGCGCGCGGGCAGCCTCGCGGGTAACGCCGGCAAGGCATTCATCGACGGTCAGGCCGAACAATGTCGCGGCCATGTTCATGGTCAGCAGCAGCGATGTCAGCGGCGACGTGCCGGGATTGTTATCGCTGGCAACGGCCATCCTGACGCCATGCTGGCGAAACAGGGCGATCGGCGGCTTCTTGGTCTCGCGGATGAAGTAGTAGGCGCCGGGCAAGATGGTCGCCACGGTTCCTGCCTTCGCCATCGCCGCCGCACCCGCCTCGTCGGTGTATTCGAGGTGGTCGGCCGATAGCGCACCATAGCGCGCCGCAAGTTCGGCGCCGTGCAGATTGGACAGCTGGTCCGCATGGAGCTTGACCGGCAGACCCGCCGCCTTCGCGGCATCGAAGACGCGGGCGATCTGCTCCGGCCAAAAGGCAATGCCTTCGCAAAAACCGTCGACGGCATCGGCCAGGCCCTCGGCAGCGACGGCCGGCAAAATCTGCTTTGCAACAAGATCGATAAAGGCGTCCTTGTCACCTTTTGCTTCGGGCGGCAGCGCATGAGCGCCGAGGAAAGTGGTCCTGACCGTCACCGGCCGCTCACCGCCCAGCCGTCGTGCGGCGCGCAGCGACTTCTTCTCGTTTTCGAGGTCGAGACCGTAGCCGGATTTAATCTCGACGGTGGTGACGCCTTCGGCAATCAGCGCATCGAGGCGCGGCAGCGACTGGCCGACCAGTTCGTCCTCGCTCGCCGCGCGCAACGCCTTGACCGATGAGACGATGCCGCCGCCGGCCTTGGCAACCTCCTCATAGCTGGCGCCGGCCAGCCGCATCTCGAATTCATTGGCACGGTTGCCGGCGTGGACCAGATGGGTGTGGCAGTCGATCAGGCCGGGCGTAATCCAGCGGCCTTCGCAGTCGGTCGCCTCGGCGCCCTCGCGGAGAGCCGCCGGCATGTCGACTTCCGGCCCGGCATAGACGATCCGGCCGTTGCGCACGGCGACCGCACCGTGCTCGACGACGCCTGACCCGGCGCTGCTTTCGGCCATGGTCGCGAGGCGCGCATTGCGCCAGAGGCGAAGCTCTCCTGCCCGGCTTTTGCTCTCTGCAGCCATCATCTTTTCCGTTTCAATAGGTGACGATTATGTATATACATATGAAAAGGCACTGCAAGCGCTATCATCGCACGGCAGACCGGGATTTGGAGAAAAACGTGACAGGAATCTTTGCGGAACAGGCGCTTCTGCCCGACGGCTGGCACAGCAATGTGCGGATCGTCATCTCCGACGGCAGGATCGCCACGGTCAAGGCGAATACCTCGCTCCTGCCTGGCGACGAGCGCCGTGCCATCCTGCTACCAGGGATGCCGAACCTGCACAGCCATGCCTTCCAGCGCGGCATGGCCGGCCTTGCCGAATTGCGCGGCCCTTCCGCCGACAGTTTCTGGAGCTGGCGCGAGGTGATGTACCGTTTCGCGCTGTCGATGACGCCGGACCAAGTCGAGGCGGTCGCGGCCCAGCTCTATGTCGAGATGCTGGAGGCCGGGTTCTCGCGCGTCGGCGAGTTTCACTATCTCCACCACGACCGTGACGGCCGGCCCTATGCCAACATCGCCGAGATGGCGGAGCGCATTGTTGCTGCAGCGTCCGAGACAGGCATCGGGCTGACTTTGCTGCCGGTGTTCTACGCGCATTCCTCTTTCGGCGGCGCTGCGCCAAATGAAGGCCAGCGCCGGTTCATCAACGATGTGAACCAGTTCTCGCGGCTTGTTGAGAAATGCCGCGAATCCATTCGCGCGCTGAATCAAGGCGTCGTGGGCGTCGCCCCGCACAGCCTGCGTGCCGTGACACCGGAGGAACTGGAAAACATCACGGTGATGGCGCCGGAGGGGCCCATCCACATCCACATCGCCGAGCAGATGAAGGAGGTCGAGGACTGCCTTGCCTGGTCCGGAGCGCGGCCGGTCGAATGGCTGCTTGCCAACGCCAAGGTCGACCGGCGCTGGTGCCTCATCCACGCCACCCACATGACCGAGACCGAGACGGTGCAAATGACGAAAAGCGGCGCCGTTGCCGGTCTCTGCCCGATCACCGAGGCCAATCTCGGCGACGGCACCTTTGCCGCGTCCTTGTTCATGCAGCATGGCGGCCGCTTCGGCATCGGCTCGGATTCAAACGTACTGATCGGCCTGCCGGACGAGTTGCGGCAGCTCGAATATTCGCAGCGCCTCGCCCACCGCGCCCGCAACGTGCTGGCGGTCGCCGGCGGCTCGACCGGCCGTGCTTTGTTCGATGCAGCGCTCGATGGTGGCAGTGCCGCGTTGGGCGCCGGCCCCTCGCAGATCGCAGCAGGTGCCTCGGCCGATTTCGTCTCGCTCGACGGCAAGCATCCATCGCTGGCCGGCAAGACGGGCGATGCAATCCTCGACGCCTGGATTTTTGCCAACGGCACCAAGGTCGATTGCGTCTGGGTGCATGGCAAGAAACTGGTCAGCGGCGGCAGGCATGCCAGGCGCGATGCCATCGCCGAGCGCTTCCGCAAGGTGATGACGGCGCTTTCGGCATGAGCATGATCGAGGCAATAAGCGCGGATTCTGGAAGCGCGGACGGCGGCGAGGTTCTTTCGCTGCACCAGCGCATCCTGTCGGACATCAGCGAACGGATCCTGTCGGGTGCCTGGGCGCCCGGCCACCGCATTCCGTTCGAGCATGAACTGACGGCCGAATACAATTGTTCGCGCATGACAGTGAACAAGGCGCTGTCGCAACTGGCCAAGGCCGGGCTGATCGAGCGCCGGCGTCGCTCCGGCAGTTTTGTCCGCCGGCCGCAGTCGCAGGCAGCCGTTCTCGAAATCCACGACATCCGGATCGAGGTCGAGGCACTTGGCCTGCCCTACCGCTATGAGCGCATAGCGCGAAACAGAAGGCGCAGCAGCGCCGACGACCGCGCCCTGCTGGAACTCGACGTCGCCGGGCCGGTGCTGGTGCTGGAATGCCGGCATTTCGCCGGCAAGCGGCCGTTTGCCCACGAGCAGCGGCTGATCAACCTGGCTGCCGTGCCGGAGGCCGCGGAAGAGGCATTTTTCGACACCGCGCCCGGTCCGTGGCTGATCGGCCGTGTGCCGTGGAGTGCGGCCGAGCATCGCATCCGCGCGGTTGCCGCCGAAAAGCACATCGCGGCGGCGCTCGACATCGCGACCGGTGCGCCGTGCCTGGTGATCGAGCGGCGGACATGGAGCGCCGAGCACCCTGTCACCCATGTCCGCTTCACCTATGCGGCAGAGAACCACACGCTGGTGGCGCGGTTCACGCCGTCAACGGGGTAACCCTCCCCCTCGAGGGGAGGGTCGCGGAGCAAATTGCCGCATGGCGGCATTTTGTGACGCGGGGTGGGGTCGGTGCAACCTCGCCGCGGGCCCCCCCCCCCCCCCCCCGCGCGGGGGGGCGGGCGGCGCCCCGGCCCCCCCCCCCCCCGGGGGGGGGGGGGGGGCCCCCCCCCCGCCAGAGGGGGGTGTGACAGAACGCTGCCTTCGTCACTCTGTTATCGGT